>NZ_JAUORL010000017.1:0-96499 GCF_030548015.1 Shewanella sp. 4_MG-2023 | reverse complement strand
CATGATGATGTCGGGAACATCATTGACCATGTGATCGCGACATTTGTATATCCTATACATCACCTGCGGCAGGCAATGGATTAAATTGAAGTAATGGACTACCGTAACGGATCCAATATAAATGAAGTATAAAGTTGGTGGTCGTAAAACATTTTGCCCCAAAATGAGTTGGTGCTAGCAATGGGATAATCAGCATAACCTTACTTTTTCTAATCGATTATGACCGCCTTACTTGTCGTCCAAATGACTGGTTGCCTATACAGGTATAACTGATTTTCTCCAAATTGAGATAATTCTGGCGCCAAAGGATGCGTAAAATGAGCTTTTTACGCATCGATAATTTTGTAACATTCGAGAAAACCCATACATATCAATCTCCTGCGAAATTTTTTTAAAGTGTTGTATAGACCGCGTAAACAAAGACGCATTCTTTCTCCGGCAATATTTTGAGCATTACTTACGTATTTATGAAAAATATTCGATTTACAACAGGGACTTAGCGGTGGTACCTTTGAAGTTTGAATTGAGCAGCCTGGAACATTATTGTGCTGCTATTGAATAAGCTGTTATGTCACAAGGAGGTCAATCAATGTTAGATCGTATCGAAGAGTTTTCTGCTGAGTATTTAGAGAAAGGTAGTGGTGTTATATGGGAGTACTCTCAAATTGGAAAAACCATTGTTTCTCCTAACAATGATAACGTGAGGTTCAGCCTTAGAAAAATTGACGGCTCAGAGGATATTGAAGACTTTTCTACAATAATTAATATTGAAGATGGGGAATATTTTATCAAGTCGGATTATTATCAAGATCCTTCCGAGTGGTATGAGTTGAAAGTTTCACAGGATGATGGAGAAGTCGTATTTGAGGAAGAAGATGATGAAGGGAAGCTCACTATTTTTGCAGTAGTGACATAACAAGCTAATAAATAAGGACAAAAAACAGTTGGCTGTTTTCGTTCCTCAACATTTTAGCCAACAATTTTTTGCCCATTATTAGGGCGTTAACTTACTTAATCATGGAGGATTAATGGATATCAAAAAGTGGGCTTGGAAAATAGCGACAATCTTAGTCATGGGGGGGCTATTGCTTAACCCTGAGCTAATGTCTTTAGTTTTGTTTATTGACGCTATTGGAATTGATTTATTTCTCTTACTTGTCGAAGTACAGATAGTAGCCATAAGTGGATATTACTTTCATACATGGATTAAGCCGATACTTATGCCCCTATATAAGGCTTTGCTTAGAGCGGACCCTTACTTTTTCATCCCGACTAGGGACTCTGTAGCAAAACACCCATTGATCTTATGTCATGCAGTTCCTTTTTTGATGCTGTTTATTATTGGTGGCATCGTGGTTAAGCCGGTGATTGAGTCAGTGTGACGTAAGTTAACAAGCAGCTAAATTCAGATTCACCAAGGCTGTCATGCCATTTGCTGAGCAAATCGCCCGCCAGCACTCGGTTCACTTATTAGCAGGGCGTTAAGTATCCAAGGAGAGGATATGAAGGGTTTCATAGCATTAATCGGACTTCTGATTTCGCCATTTGCGATATCCGACCCAATGTCGGACGTATTTGGAGAGGGTGTTCTCGACACGAAGTGGGGTTACTCAATCCAACAAGTACACGAAGCCCACCCTAAGGGGAAGAGTAAATCTTTGAACGACATAGTATGGTTCGAAGTGAAAAACTCAAAGGAAGTACTAGGTTTTGGAAGAAAGAACAAGAAGTTACACTTTTCGTTTGACGCTGAGGGTCGATTGAACGGCGCTGCGGTTCACTTTGATGACTCACAGTACGGTGCTCTTTTGATAAAACTCGAGACTTTGTTTGGTGAGTGGACAAAAGGCCCTGCTAGCTCAGTTCCGTATGTTCAATGGAAGAATGATGATGGAATCACACTAACGCTATCTTCCGTGCCGTCTGGTTTCAGCATGGAAGCTGTATTCTCGATTGGATACGCGAACCTTGAAAAAAGCGCTCCTGATAAAGCCAGTCTCGGGTTCTAGGATACTTAACAAGACGCTGCAAACGGATCGCAACCACTGGCTGGCTGTTGCTCGTTCCTCGCACATTTTAGCCAGCCAAGTTGCTTCCGCTGAGCGGAGCGTTATGTTTTTCTAGAGATATCGAGCTATGAATATTAGAGAAGCGACTAAAGCAGATTGGGAAAGCATCTGGCCAATTTTCAGTGAAATAGTGTCTGCTGGAGAAACGTATGCCTACGATCCAGAAACTACCAAGGAGCAGGCAGAGAGAATTTGGTTGGAATCACCAAGAAAGGTTTTTGTCTTCGAAGAAGAAGGGTTAACTCTAGGCACTTATTATCTGAAGACAAATCAGGCTGGGCCTGGAAATCACGTCTGTAATTGCGGTTATATGGTTTCCACTGCAGCCAGAGGCAGAGGGCTAGCTACCACAATGTGTGAGCATTCCCAGAGAGTAGCTACAGAGCTAGGGTATAAAGCTATGCAATTTAACTTTGTGGCTTCAAGCAATGAAGGTGCAATTCGTTTATGGACTAAGCTCGGGTTTGAGACTGTTGGGCAGCTTCCAAAGGCTTTTAATCACCCATCATTAGGCTATGTAAACGCGTTAGTCATGTACAAATGGCTAGTCAAACCATAATCGGGTAGCCGGAGGTATCTAGCCTCCAGCCCCCACACCACCCCGCATGCGGCTCCGCACAGGGCGGTTCCCAAAGACTTTCAGAACAGGTTGGCCGATTAGCTCCGACATATCCCAATGCTGGCTTCTGTATTATCAACGCCAACACTCCTAAACCCGGTCGGGCATGAAATATTGAGTTGCACAGGCTCCTCACTGATCTTTAGGTTCAGGCCTTCACCATGTCCCAACCATTACGATGGGCGTTCGGCTACTCGGCAACTGCTCCTGCGTTGCTCTACCTCCTGCATCCATGCAGTCGTATGCCGTCTGCTGAAATCTCCATGGAAGGAGTGAATGCCAAAAAATGTCGGGAACATTTTAGGTCTTCTGCTTAATCACATCCCGAGTTACCCCGTTATGCGCTATCGGTTTTCATCTGGTTCGCTCTTTTCAGTCGATGACGCTGAAAAGCCAAGGCACTTATAAACCAGAGCCTTACTGGTTAGCTTGTACAAAAACTTCGCGATCGCGAGTTAAGCAGATCTCCCCACTCTTTATTGGCAGAGAAGGAGCATGAACTTTCTTTGCACTGCTGCATCATTTACGGTGGCCATTAGATCACGTGGTTTCGTCGTCTTGTACCCTTGCTTCGCGGGGCAGACCCTGCCAACTCACCTCCAGCCTACGCCTCATATGATGTTCTTGTTCATCAGCTCGCCTGTTGCCGATAAAAAAGTGCTAGCGGCTTCCTTCAGACCAATCCTCACGGATAAGCCCTTGCCATTCGCTAGTAGTTAACGTTTAATAACAGTATGTTATTCTCTTTTAGAAAGAGTAACGGTGATCTTCCTACAGAGGACTTTCACCTCATTAGCTCATGCCCATGCTGGGCGTACACAAGGCAATTAAACGTAACTAAAACAGTGGGTTACGTTCCGCTTCACTCCACAGTATAACCCACCATTTTAGTCCGCTTATTGCGGCGTTATATTGCAATTGAGATTTTACGATGAACCATACATTTATAGACAGATATTTTGAGAGCCAACGTACATTATTAGGGCTTGAAACAATTGATAAGCATGATGTAAATAGTCTGTTTACATACTTAAACAATCTTCACTCAACAGCAGATAAGCTCAAAGAGTTATTTGATTGCAATATTAAAGACTATCCTGATTTCAAGCTTCTAAGGATTATCCGAAACTACTTTCATCATGTTGGTGATGTAGATGATGTCAGAATGCTTGTTTCAGTTGAGGAGAATGTTCACTTCGATCGCACACAACACTTGATCATACCACTTGAAACATTCGCAAAAAGTGTAAAATCCTTTATTGATAATGCGATGGTGCCTGAAAGTAATAAGCAGTATAAGAAAAAGTTAAAATATGTATCAAAGGAAATGTCTTCAATTTCAGAGTGCTATTCGTACAACAAAGATCTCCTAAATAATATGGAAGTGTTTTGTAATAAGCCCTCACTAAAACTTGACGGTGAGGTTTATGAGCTTGGATGCGACTTATTCAGGTTCATTTTCAATGTTACAAACTTAATTGCTGATCACTGCAAAAAAATTGAAGAATTGGCATCTAAACCAATTGTTAGAGAACTAGGTAATGACTATTCGGTATCAAATAACATTGATAAAATCGATATGTTCTGCACACCAGACAAAGTGCCGATTACAACTACTCAAGGAATGATATACGCGAAGAAAGTCGAGCTAGCAATATAATCGGGTAGCCGGAGGTATCTAGCCTCCAGCCCCCACACCACCCTGCATGCGGCTCCGCACAGGGCGGTTCCCAAAGACTTTCAGAACAGGTTGGCCGATTAGCTCCGACATATCCCAATGCTGGCTTCTGTATTATCAACGCCAACACTCCTAAACCCGGTCGGGCATGAAATATTGAGTTGCACAGGCTCCTCACTGATCTTTAGGTTCAGGCCTTCACCATATCCCATCCATTACGATGGGCGTTGGGCTACTCGGCAACTGCTCCTGCGTTGCTCTACCTCCTGCATCCATGCAGTCGTATGCCGTCTGCTGAAATCTCCATGGAAGGAGTGAATGCCAAAAAATGTCGGGAACATTTTAGGTCTTCTGCTTAATCACATGCCGAGTTACCCCGTCATGCGCTATCGGTTTCCATCTGATTCGCTCTTTTCAGTCGATGAAGTTGAAAAGCCAAGGCACTTATAAACCATAGCCTTACTGGTTAGCTTGTACAAAAACTTCGCGATCGCGAGTTAAGCAGATCTCCCCACTCTTTATTGGCAGAGAAGGAGCATGAACTTTCTTTGCACTGCTGCATCATTTACGGTGGCCACTAGATCACGTGATTTCGTCGTCTTGTACCCTTGCTTCGCGGGGCAGCCCCTGCCAACTCACCTTTAGCCTACGCCTCATATGATGTTCTTGTTCATCAGCTCGCCTGTTGCCGATAAAAAAGTGCTAGCGGCTTCCTTCAGACCAATCCTCACGGATAAGCCCTTGCCATTCGCTAGTAGTTAACGTTTAATAACAGTATGTTATTCTCTTTTAGAAAGAGTAACGGTGATCTTCCTACAGAGGACTTTCACCTCATTAGTTCATGCCCATGCTGGGCGTTATATTTCTAGGAGAACATGTGCTCAATCGTGCAGCCTTAATATTAAGATATAAACAACCCGCAGTTGATTGGGTTAATAAAGCAGATCCATATAACTCCCCAGGGTTGACACTAGATTTAGCTAACGAAGATTTAAATGTTTATCTTATCTCAAACGAAGACTCTGATGATCCCGAGTCATTACAACGATGGATTAAGTTAAACTTAGATTTACTATTCATTGACGAATTAAGTGGGTGGTATACTGATGAATCTCTGTGGCCAAAAACTAGAAATATGAAACTTTTTAATAGTTGGTTCTCTGTGGAGTGTCATACAGTTCTCAATGACACAGTAGGTACACCGTTCGTTGACGACGAAATATAACAAGAATTTAAAGCGGGACTGCTAACAGTTTGCTCGATTTCGCTTCGCTACACATTTTAGCAAACAAATTTTTAGCCCCTTAACGTGGGCGTTAATTCATCGAAATTTTAATCTGAAACTCACAGATAGAGTTAAATGTCTAACGCGTTTCTATCCAGAAATGAGTTAGCAATACTCTCCACACAAGTCCCATCCAATAAAAAGGCGACCATTTGGTCGCCTTTTTGCTGTTAACTCAATCTAGGTTAAGTGAAGCTTAACCTAACTTAACCCGTGCATTGCGGAACATACGCATCCATGGGCTGTCTTCACCCCATTCATCTGGGTGCCAAGAGTTGGCAACGGTTCTGAATACTCGTTCTGGATGCGGCATCATAATCGTCACTCGGCCATCAGTGGTAGTTAATGCGGTAATCGCATTTGGCGAACCATTGGGGTTTTGTGGGTATTGGGTTGCTATAGCGCCATTACCGTCAACGTAACGCAGTGCCACTGTGCCTGTCGCTTCAGCGGCGGCTAAGGCTTCAACTGACTTAAACTCAGCGCGGCCTTCACCGTGTGATACTGCGATTGGCATACGTGAACCTTGCATACCTTCAAAGAAGATTGATGGGCTCTTTTGTACTTCAACCAAACTCGCACGTGCTTCAAAACGTTCTGAACGGTTACGGACAAAGTGTGGCCAATGCTCACTTCCTGGAATGATTTCTTTCAGGTTAGATAACATCTGACAACCGTTACATACACCTAATGCTAAAGTGCCATCACGTTCAAAGAACTGTGAGAACTCACTGCGAGCACGGTCGTTAAATAAGATTGACTTAGCCCAACCTTCACCTGCGCCCAGTACATCACCGTAAGAGAATCCACCACAAGCCACTAGGCCCTGGAATTCTTCTAGGTTGATGCGACCCGATAAAATGTCAGACATATGCACGTCGCGGCTTTCGAAACCTGCGCGATCAAAGGCTGCTGCCATTTCAACGTGGGAGTTAACCCCTTGCTCACGGATAATCGCCATCTTAGGTGCGACACCTTTTAAGATAAATGGCGCGGCAACGTCTTCGCTTGGGTTAAAGCGTAAATCAACTGTAAGACCTGGGTCTTTGGCTTGCTGCTTAAGTTCAAACTCTTCTTTAGCACATTCAGGGTTGTCACGTAGTGACTGCATGCGATAAGTGGTTTCAGACCACATGGTGCGCAGTGCTACGCGGCTGTCACTAAATACTGGCGTCTGGCCATCAACGATAGTGATTTGATCATCTTGGGTTAGCTTGGCAATATATTGGCAAGACACGCCCACGGCAGCGAACTGAGCTTGAATGTTAGCTGAATCAGCTTTAGACACCTGAATAACCGCGCCTAACTCTTCATTAAACAAGCGCTCAAGGTCTGTGCCTTTAAGTGCTGCTAAATCAATATTAAGGCCGGTATTACCCGCAAATGCCATTTCCACTAGTGTCGTGAATAAACCGCCGTCACTGCGGTCATGATAAGCAATGACTTTTTGAGCAGCGACTAATGGCTGAATCACTTCAAAGAAGCCACGTAAGCTTGCTGCATCATCTAAGTCTGGCGCCACATCACCTAACTGGCTGTAAACTTGCGCTAAACAAGAACCGCCTAAACGGTTTTGACCATTAGCCAAATCAATCAGTAACAGTTCTGTATCGCCTTTATCAGTGCGAAGCTCTGGAGTCACAGTGTTGCGAATGTCTTTGACCACACCGAATGCAGTGATAACCAGTGACATTGGTGAAGTAACAGCTTTATCTTCACCGGCTTCGTTCCACGCAGTTTTCATCGACATTGAGTCTTTACCCACTGGGATAGTTAACTCAAGTTCAGGACAAAGCTCTTCACCCACTGCTTTTACTGCTTCATAAAGACCGGCATCTTCACCTGGGTGACCTGCTGCCGACATCCAGTTAGCTGATAATTTAATATGCTTGAATGAACCAATATCAGTACCCGCAATGTTTAAGATTGACTCGGCGACGGCCATACGAGCTGAAGCGCCAAAATCAAGTAATGCTAATGGAGTACGTTCACCAATAGACATGGCTTCACCGGCGTAGCTGTCATAACTTGCTGCAGTTACGGCACAATCAGCAACAGGAACCTGCCAAGGTCCAACCATTTGGTCACGGTTAACTAAACCTGTTACCGAGCGGTCACCAATGGTGATAAGGAAAGACTTATCGGCCACAGTTGGTAAATGCAAGATGCGCGATACCGCTTCTTTAAGGTCAATATTAGCGGTTTCGAGCGCTGAAAACTCAGCATTGGCAGTGACCACATCGCGGCTCATTTTAGGTGCTTTACCTAATAAAACCTCAAGGGGTAAATCAATTGGCTTGTTGTCAAAGTGGCTATCTTCAAGGGTGAGGTGCTGCTCTTCAGTTGCATCACCTACCACAGAAAACGGCGCACGTTCACGCTCACAAATTTTCTTGAAGGTTTCTAAATTCTCAGGTGCCACAGACAGAACATAACGTTCTTGAGATTCGTTACACCAGATCTCAAGTGGGCTCATGCCCGGCTCATCAGATGGTACGTTACGTAAATTAAACAATGCGCCTCTGTCGGCATCATTCACCAGCTCAGGGAAGGCATTTGATAAACCGCCCGCGCCCACATCGTGAATAAATTGAATTGGGTTATCGTCACCCATCTGCCAGCAACGGTCGATCACTTCCTGACAACGACGTTCCATTTCTGGGTTTTCACGTTGTACAGAAGCAAAATCTAAGTCTTCGCTTGATTGACCAGAGGCCATTGATGACGCAGCGCCGCCGCCTAAACCAATGTTCATTGCAGGGCCGCCAAGTACAATCAGCTTAGCGCCAACGGTAATTTCGCCTTTTTGAACATGATCTTCACGAATATTACCTAAACCACCAGCAAGCATGATTGGCTTGTGGTAACCGCGTACTTCAACACCGTTATGGCTGGCAACTTCTTGCTCGTAAGTACGGAAGTAACCCACAAGGGCTGGACGACCAAATTCGTTATTAAATGCTGCGCCGCCTAATGGGCCTTCAGTCATGATTTCAAGTGGCGTTACAATACGGCTAGGTTTGCCGTAGTCGCCTTCCCATGGCTGCACAAAGCCTGGGATTTTAAGGTTTGATACGCTAAAGCCTGTTAAACCTGCTTTAGGTTTTGAACCGCGACCGGTTGCGCCTTCATCACGGATCTCACCGCCTGATCCTGTGGCAGCGCCCGGATAGGGGCTAATTGCTGTTGGGTGATTGTGGGTTTCAACCTTCATCAACACGTGCATTGGCTCGGTGTGATAGTTATAAACGCCATCTTGATCAGGGAAGAATCGACCTGCAACAGAGCCTGTCATGACAGCGGCATTATCTTTATAAGCTGATAACACGTTGTCTGGGGTGACTTCGAAGGTGTTTTTAATCATTTTGAATAATGATTTAGGCTGAACTTCACCATCGATAGTCCAGTCTGCATTGAAAATCTTGTGACGACAATGCTCTGAGTTTGCTTGAGCAAACATCATTAGCTCGATGTCGTTAGGATTACGGTTTAAGCGCACAAAGTTATCAACTAAGTAGTCGATTTCATCTTCTGCTAGCGCTAGGCCTAATTGCACGTTTGCCACTTCAAGGGCGCGGCGACCTTCAGCTAAAATATTGATGCTTTTGAAGGGCAATGGCTCAGTGCGTTCAAACAATACTGATGCTGCGGCAAACTCAGGTAAAATCACTTCAACCATACGGTCGTGGATTAAGCCTTTCACTTGCTCTAACTGCTGCGCTGTTAATGATGCTCCTGCAACATAGTAGGCAATACCGCGTTCTAGGCGTTTTACTTTGCCTAAACCACAATTTTGGGCGATGTCAGTTGCTTTAGATGACCAAGGAGAAATCGTTCCAGGGCGAGGTGTTACAAATATCAATGATCCTTCTGGAGTATGAGATTCAATTGCAGGTCCGTAGGTTAGAATGGTTTCAAGTTGCTGATATTCTTTATCATCAAGCTTGTCACTTAAATCGGCTAAATGGACATACTCAGCATAGATTTGCTCAACAGGAAGCGCTGCTGTTTCACAGGCCTCCATAAGCTTTTGAACTCTAAAAGCTGAAAGTGCTGGGGCTCCGCGAATGATCTCAATCACGTCAATTCACCTTATTAATTATAATGGCAGGGTAAGAATTGGCGCTATTATAGGGAATCACACCCTATAAATCACCCACCAAGGCGCGTGAGAACAGTGTTTCCCGTTAACGAAAACAATCAATTTAAATAACACATAAAAGCGCTTAAAATTTAAGCGTTAATTCGCGATTAAAAGCCAATTGTCATTTGGTTTTCTTTAATCAATTCAAACGTATATTTTACTCAGCTTGAGCCGGTTTCTAGGTGAAATAGCAAACTACTGCTAAAATATCTAAAGCGCTGACATTTTTTAAAACGGTATTATATTTTCAGGCTCAACATTGAATAGTGCACAGTGCCTAATACCAATAGCTTACAGATGGATATGACCAAACTTTTAACGATTATTTCATTCAGCTTTTTACTGGTGGCCTGTGAGCCACCTAGGTTTGAAGTCACTGAATTTGTTGAAACCTCCCCCAAACGTACCGTCTTAAAGGTAGGGACGCTTTACGGCTCGCAAACCTACCTCAACTCAGATCTTGGCGAGAGTGGTTTTGATTATGAAATGGCGGCAAAGTTTGCAGCGTATCTTGATGTGCCATTAGAAATGGTGCCTTACACCCACAGGCAGCAGTTATTCGCCGCTCTGCGAAATGATGAAATCGATATTGTTGCCGCCGCAATTACCACTACCCAAAACCGTCGTGAACAATTTTTACTGGGGCCAGCTTTATATGAGGTCAATCAAGTATTGATTTATAAAACCGGCACTCAAAAGCCAAGAAATCTTGATAATCTGAGCGGTGATATTTATGTCATCTCTGAGTCTGCGGCGGTGGATACATTAACCAGCTTGCAGCAATCACACCCAAACCTTAAATGGCAGCAAGTGTATGACAAAGACAACGAAGAATTGTTTTCTTTGGTGGCGAAAGGCGAGTTGCTTTATACGGTGGCAGACTCTAAAAGTCTACGAATAAATCAACGCTATTTACCTGAGTTACGGGGCAGTATCGTCCTAGATGATAAAACTGACGTTGTATGGTTATTGCGCCCCAATGGCAGCGACCGCTTAATGGGCTCGTTATTGTCGTTTTGGCATCAGCAAAAACGGAATGGCACCCTTGAGCATTTAAATGAAAAGTATTTTGGCCATGTTAAGCGCTTTGACTATGTTGATACTCGCGCGTTTATTCGCGCTATTGATAATGTGCTACCTGAATACCAAGCCTTATTTGAAAAACATGCTGGCGATCTCGACTGGCGTAAAGTGGCCGCCGCCGGTTATCAAGAGTCCCATTGGAACCCTAAAGCGCGCTCACCCACTGGCGTTCGCGGCATGATGATGCTCACCCAGCCAACGGCAAGCTCTGTGGGGGTGGATAACCGCCTCGATGCAGAACAAAGCATTCGCGGTGGCGCAATTTATTTGCAAAAAATGATCGATCGTTTACCAGCATCAATCCCTGACAGTCAGCGTATTTGGTTTGCCCTTGCCTCCTATAATGTGGGTTTAGGTCATGTGGAGGATGCCCGCAAAATAGCCCAAGGGATGGGTAAAGATCCCAGTGCATGGCGAGATGTCAAAGAGGTCTTGCCACTGCTGCAACAACGCAAATATTATCAACATACTCGTTATGGTTATGCTCGTGGTAATGAAGCGGTTCACTATGTGGAAAACATCCGCCGATATTACGACACCTTAGTGTGGGTCGATAGTCAAAATAAACAGCTTGAACTTATGCAGCAACAAGCAGAAAATGACACCACAGGCCAAGCTAAGACTTCAGCCAATGATGATAAAAATCCAGAAGATATTGTAAAATCAGCGGCGCAATAAAACCGTCACTTACTGGCTTTACACTGTCTAGGGTAACTTTTTAACCATCACCTTTATGCTAGTGAATGCAAGTAAGGGATACGAATTAGCAAATGGGGATTGTGAGCTAACCCAGTTTTAGATTTACAGCAAACCGGGCAGCGATGGTTTGTTTTCGAAAGTGATTTATGCTCGCTTTAACTAATATAAAACCTCACCAATGTAGTAAGGCTTAACATGAGAAGAAACACTAATAACAGCGCTCGTCGCCGTAATGCTATCAAGCTTAAACAACGTAAAATGCTTAACCGCCAGAAATTATTTTTCGCCTTTTTGCAGCAACAAGTCTGATTGCTGTTTCAGTAACTTTTTAAGTGCTTTTTTTTCTTCTCTGCGACGTTTAAAAAAAGCACTTAATTGCCCAGCACACTCGCTCGCTAATACCCCAGACGTCACCTCTAGCTGATGATTAAAATCAGCATGTTGAACTAAATTAACCACACTGCCAGCGGCGCCGGTTTTTAAATCATCTGCGCCAAATACCACTCGTTTTATTCGGCTATGCACCATAGCGCCAGCGCACATGGAACAAGGCTCTAGGGTGACATACAAGCTAGTGTCTAACATGCGGTAGTTTTCAAGCACCTGCCCTGCGGCGCGAATACATTCAATTTCAGCATGGGCTGTGGGGTTATGCTCGCAAATACTTAAATTAAAGCCACTAGCAAGCAACTCATCATCTTTAACCAAGACTGCGCCCACGGGCACCTCTCCTTTGGCTTCTGCTAACCTGGCTTGCGCCATTGCTACTCGCATCCACTTTTCATCAATAGCTGTTTGTTCAGCGGTCAGCTCGGTTTCAACTAATTGACCGAGTTGATTGATCTGCTTATTAACCAGTTTATTCACTGGCTCAGAGCTAGGCTCAGTTTCAGGCTTGGTTTCAAGATCGGCATCAATGATAGGATCTGCAATGTCAGTAGATGTTGGCATGGGGGCTCGATAATTCATAACGCTTTAGTTGTAAAAAATAGCTGTAAAACAGTTAGATTGAATTAGATAGTTTAAAACAAAAAAGACGCCGAAGCGCCTTTTTGTTTATTCAGCAATATCTAAATGGGTTATTCCCATTCAATGGTTGCCGGTGGCTTACCTGAAATATCGTAAACCACACGTGAAATACCATCGATTTCATTAATAATGCGGTTAGATACACGACCTAAGAAGTCATAAGGTAAATGTGCCCAGTGGGCTGTCATAAAGTCGATAGTTTCAACTGCGCGCAGCGATACTACCCAATCATATTTACGACCATCGCCCATAACGCCGACAGAACGAACAGGTAGGAATACGGTAAATGCTTGGCTGACTTTGTTGTAAAGGTCAGCTTTGTGCAGCTCTTCAATGAAGATAGCATCCGCTAAACGCAGTAAGTCACAGTACTCTTTTTTCACCTCACCTAAAACGCGCACACCCAGACCCGGTCCTGGGAACGGATGACGGTAAAGCATGTCGTATGGCAGACCGAGCTCTAAACCAATTTTACGCACTTCATCTTTAAATAACTCACGTAATGGCTCAACTAGTCCCATTTCCATATCATCTGGCAAACCGCCAACGTTATGGTGCGACTTAATCACATGGGCTTTGCCTGTGGCGCTGCCTGCAGATTCAATTACATCAGGGTAAATCGTGCCTTGTGCTAACCATTTTGCATTAACGCATTTCTTTGACTCTTCATCGAAAATCTCAACGAAAACGCGGCCAATGATTTTACGTTTAGCTTCTGGCTCTGCTTCGCCAGCCATTTGCTCTAAGAAACGGTGCTCAGCATTAACGTGAACAATATTCAGTCCGAAGTGATCGCCAAACATTTCCATGACTTGGTTGGCTTCGTTTAAACGTAGCAGACCGTTATCAACAAATACACAGGTCAGTTTGTCGCCTATTGCGCGGTGCAATAGCATGGCCACAACCGATGAATCTACACCACCTGACAAACCTAAAATTACTTCATCGTTACCGATTTGTTTTTTCAGTTTTTCAATAGCATCTTCAATAATTGATGATGGTTTCCAGTTAGCAGGACAGCCACAGATCTCTAGCGCGAAGTGCTCAAGCATGCGCTTACCTTGACGAGTGTGGGTCACTTCTGGGTGAAATTGCACCCCGTAGAAATGCTTATCTTCATTGGCCATTGCAGCGTATGGGCAAGTGTCAGTTTTAGCGACAGTAACAAAACCTTCTGGGATTTCAGATACTTTATCGCCGTGGCTCATCCATACATCCAGTAATGGCTTGCCTGTTTCACTGATGGCATCTTCAATGCTTTTGAATAAGGCTGATTCCGTTTGCAGTTCAACCTGCGCGTAACCGAACTCGCCTTCGCCAACGCCTTGGATCACTTTGCCGCCAAGCTGCTCAGACATGGTTTGCATGCCGTAACAAATACCTAAAACAGGTACGCCAGCATTGAACACATATTCTGGTGCTCGTGGTGAGTTAGCAGCGGTAACGCTTTCAGGGCCACCAGCTAAAATGATGCCGTTAGGAGCAAAACCTTTAATTTGCTCTTCAGATACATCCCAAGCCCAAAGCTCACAATAAACACCGATTTCACGAATACGGCGGGCGATTAACTGCGTGTATTGCGATCCAAAATCTAGGATCAGGATTTTATGCTCATGAATGTTGCTCATGGGTTACCTTATATCTGGTTTGATCTAGTAGGTTTGCTTCAATCTCAAATGCATAATTTCAAATGCATAATTTCAAATACATAATGAAATTGAAAAAAGGCGCTCAAATAAATGAGCGCCTTATTAATTATTAAGTGCCGCTACGATAGTTCGGCGCTTCTTTACTGATGGTGACATCGTGCACATGAGACTCGCCCATGCCTGCTGAAGTAATTTTAACGAACTCAGCTTTTTCATTTAATTCTTTAATGGTGGCACAACCGGTAAGACCCATACATGAACGTAAGCCGCCCATGTGCTGGTGAATAATCTCTTTTAATTTACCTTTGTAAGCAACGCGGCCTTCAATACCTTCTGGTACTAATTTGTCAGCAGCATTGTCACTTTGGAAATAGCGATCTGATGAACCTTGAGTTTGAGTCATCGCACCTAAAGAGCCCATACCGCGGTATGACTTATAAGCACGACCATTGTATAGCTCAGTTTCGCCCGGCGCTTCATCAGTACCAGCAAACATTGAACCTGCCATGATGCAAGATGCACCCGCTGCCAATGCTTTAGCTAAATCACCTGAAAAACGAATACCGCCATCGGCAATAACCGGAATATCAAGATGCTTAACTGCCGCTGCTGCGTCAGATACTGCAGTAATTTGCGGCACGCCAACACCGGTTACGATACGCGTAGTACAGATTGACCCTGGGCCAATACCCACTTTAACCGCATCAACGCCAGCTTCAACTAGGGCTAATGCGCCTTCAGCTGTTGCAACGTTACCGCCAACAATTTGTAAGTCAGGGAATGATGCGCGAGTATCACGAATACGTTGCAATACGCCTTCTGAGTGACCATGAGATGAGTCAATCAATAATACGTCAACACCGGCTTTAACCAATGCAGCAATACGCTCTTCGTTACCTGCACCAGCGCCAACGGCTGCACCTACACGTAAACGACCTAACTCGTCTTTACATGCATTTGGTTTACGTTCAGCTTTTTGGAAATCTTTAACTGTGATAAGGCCTTTAAGCTTGAAGTTAGCGTCAACCACTAGCACTTTCTCAACGCGGTGAGAATGCATTAATGTTTGTACTTCATCTAATTTAGTGCCTTCTTGAACCGTCACAAGACGATCTTTTGGGGTCATAACTTGTTCAACAGTCATGGTCCAGTCAGTGACAAAGCGCACATCACGGCCAGTGATAATACCCACAAGTTCACTTGCGTCATTAACCACTGGGTAACCAGCAAAACCATTGCGCTCAGTTAATTGCTTAACGTCAGCTAAGGTTGTTGATGGATTAACTGTAACAGGTTGCTGAACAATACCAGCTTCATAGATTTTAACTTTACGAACTTCTTCAGCTTGCTGCTCAATGGTCATATTTTTATGAATAAAACCTAAACCACCTTCTTGTGCCATCGCGATCGCTAAGCGAGCTTCAGTTACGGTATCCATAGCTGCAGAAACAATTGGGGTGTTTAATTCTATTTTTCTAGTCAGACGTGTTTTTAGAACAGCGGTATTTGGGAGGACGGTTGAGTGAGCAGGCACCAGTAGTACATCATCAAATGTTAGTGCGTCATTTCTTAATCTTAACATGCAACATCTCCCAGAAAGTGTAGGGTTTAGAAAGGGTAAATATTGCGGCGGGATTATACCTTGCATATTGGGGTTGGTAAATGGAAAATAGTCAAAAGTTCCGATTGGGTGGCCTAAATTGATGAAAAGCTCAAAAAATAATGTTTACTCCGTTTCGCGATTAAACGGTGAAGTCCGCCAGCTGCTTGAAGGAGAGCTCGGAAAGGTTTGGCTAGAGGCCGAAATCTCGAACTTTGTTTCCCCAAATTCAGGTCATTGGTATATGACTTTAAAGGACAGTCGCTCACAAATTCGTTGTGCGATGTTTAAAGGTCGTAATCAATCAGTCGCCTTTAGACCGGTTAATGGACAACAGGTTTTAGTTAAAGGCGCCATCAGTGTTTACGAGCCCCGCGGCGATTATCAATTACTATTAGAGTCGATGTTGCCTGCGGGTGATGGATTGCTAGCACAGCAATATGAGGCGCTTAAGCTAAAATTAGCCGCAGAAGGCTTATTTGCAACAGAAACTAAGCGCCCTATTCCACAAAATATCCAACGAATAGGTGTGATTACCTCAGCTACTGGTGCAGCCATTCGCGATGTAGTGCATGTGTTATCGCGGCGCGATCCGTCCATTGAAGTGGTGGTTTACCCCACTCAAGTACAAGGTGCTACTGCCAGTAAATTAATTATCGATGCCATCACTACCGCCAACAAACGTCTTGAGGTTGATGTGCTGCTACTCACCCGTGGTGGCGGTTCACTGGAAGATCTATGGTGCTTTAACGATGAAGACTTAGCCCACGCGATTTATAACAGTGCATTGCCCGTAGTGAGCGCTGTGGGCCATGAAATTGATACCACCATCAGTGACTATGTTGCTGATGTAAGAGCGCCGACGCCATCGGCAGGGGCTGAGTTGTTATCTGATGATAAAGGCAATAAAAGCCAAAAATTGACTGCGACTTTCGCGCGTTTAAGGCAAGCCTATCGTCATTACATATTGCATCAAAGCACCCAACTTGCTGAATTAAGCCACCAGCTGCAAAGACAAGATCCTAAAAGGCAACTACAACAGCTTGAACAACGTTTTGATGAAATGCAGTTAAAGCTTGAGTCTGCGTTGCAGCACAAACTGGCCCGCGCCCAAATGA
This sequence comes from Shewanella sp. 4_MG-2023, assembly GCF_030548015.1. Classification (NCBI taxonomy): domain Bacteria; kingdom Pseudomonadati; phylum Pseudomonadota; class Gammaproteobacteria; order Alteromonadales; family Shewanellaceae; genus Shewanella; species Shewanella sp. 4_MG-2023. The sequence goes on along the minus strand of NZ_JAUORL010000017.1, from coordinate 79,526 downwards.
GGCAACAACAATTAAAAAGCCGTTTGCAGCAGCAATCGCCAGTGCACAAACTCACCCTTGAGCAAAACAAAATGACTTATCTAAGTAATCGCTTAAATGAAGCGATGAAAAGCCGAGTTGATAACGCCAGTAAGCAACTCAATTACAGCGCTCATAAGCTGGAAACCGTAAGCCCGTTAGCCACCTTAAGCCGTGGTTACAGTATTACTAAAGACAGTGATGGCAAGGTAGTTGAACAGGCGAACCAAGTAAGCTCAGGTGACTTACTGGTTACTCAGCTACATCATGGTGAGATTGAGTCCCTAGTTAAATAAATAGTGAAGTAACAGTGAAGTAGAAATGAATAACCACCGCGACGCTGTTAATTAATAAGAGTCACGGTGGTGAGTTAATAAGCTCATGACGTCATACTTTTTCGTCTCATTATTAGCAAACCTACAGCTAAGATTAACATGACACCTGAGGTACTACCGCCACTGACTATCACTTCAGTTTCAATGATTTCTTCTTCAATATAAACCGTATCTCTATCGCTACTTTCTAACGGCAAGGCATATAAGCTATCAGCCTCTTCACTACTGATGGTGGCAACAATATCCTCATAACCCACCTCATATAAATCAATCAGTACGTCATAGTAATCGGTTTTATACCCTTGGGCTAAGGTGGTTAGCACCTCATAACTGTCATCTTCAGCTTCGCCATAAATGGTAAAAATATCGGTGGAGTAATAATGCTGCCACGGGCCGCCATTTCGGCTTAAATACAATTCAGCATAAACATTAGCAGGCTCGCCGACACTAAAGCCGTAAACATCAGCATCAAAGGTCACGGTAAAAGTTTGATAAAAACCATCTTCATCAAAATCATCATATAAATGACTGTAGGCCTGATAAATCGTAAAATCCCTAAGCCCCGGCTGCACATACATCATAGAGGCAGTATTGGTTATTGCATTATTGGTTAAGGTATTTTTAGGCGCTACTTGTGATGTGGTTTGTTTAGATAACTGCGATAACTGCTTGATGCGCACTGAACGCTCAGCGGCTAGCGCAGGCTCAAGCTGCTTGGCATTATTTACCAATGCGTTAATGCGCTGCGTGTCAACCTTCACTTGGTTTGGCTTTTCTGAGGCAGTTAATTGTCGCCCTTCACTACTCACTAATACTTTTGCCTGCACTTGATTTGATAAAGCAGCCACATTTGACAAAGCAGCCGCTTCAGAGGCGACAGCAGTGTGTACAAAACCGCTCATCGATAAAAGCACTACTGCCGTCAGCGACCATTTTGAAATAGATAAAGTCATCATAATCAATCCTTGTTTTCAATGCGCTTGGTGAAACCTGCTTTCTATTTAAGTGCATTGAAAATGAATTCTAGCTGAACACGTTCAGCTAGAATTCATCAAAGCCATTAGATAATGATTAAAACTACTGCTGTGAGATAGGCAGTTTTGATAGCGAAGCGCTATTTCTATATTGCAGCAGATCTTTTACACTGATGACTGATTTCAAAGATAAATATTCAATTGGACTTGGCAAATGAGCAAAGTAACAACGAAATTACGCATTCCCCTGACTATCTTAATATTGAGTTTTCTCAGTATCGGATTAGTTCAGGCTGCGCCAGTTTCAGGCAATTGGAGTCAACAAGGCATCCATCAGCGTGCCCATCAATCGCCCAATCAGCATGCGCCCAATCAAAAAAAAACCAACCAGTCGAAAAAGTTAGCCGTTAATAGCTCACAGCAGGCAGCGCAACTGGCTAAAAGGCAATACTCGGCTAAAGTGCTGTCGGTGCAATCAACCTCAGTGAACGGCTCTCCTGGCTATCGGGTTAAACTACTGTCAAATAAAGGCATGGTGTTTTACGCCACCGTCAATGCACGTTCAGGTTCAGTTTCAAGAAACTAATCTTTAACCGCCATCGTTGCCAAAGCTTAATTTTTAGCAACTAAATTCAAGAGGCTAGGCATGAGAATATTATTAGTTGAAGATGATTTAGGCTTACAACGCAATCTCACTGAGCACCTTCAAGGGGCAAATTACAGCGTTGATATTTCATCTGATGGCGAAGACGGATTGTTTCAAGCCTCTGAGTATCAATATGATGCAGCTATCATCGATGTGGGGTTACCTAAAATAGATGGCCTGAGCTTAATTACCCAGCTGCGTGAAAAACAAATCGATTATCCGATTTTGATTTTAACCGCTAGAGATGGCTGGCAAGACAAGGTGCTAGGGCTAGATTCTGGCGCAGATGATTACCTCACTAAACCATTTCAGCCTGAAGAGTTAGTCGCCCGTCTCAATGCATTAATCCGCCGCTCAGCTGGGCAAGCAAGTCCGGTGATCAGTAATGGCCCTTTTAGTCTTAATACCCGCACCTTAGCGTTAACGCATTTACAGCAGTCGGTTATTTTAAGTAGCTCCGAATTCAAACTGTTTGAATATTTTATGATGCATCAGGGTGAAGTGATTTCTAAACCCACCTTAATTGAACATATTTACGATCAGGATTTTGACTTGGACTCCAACGTCATTGAAGTGTTTATCCGCCGCTTACGTAAAAAGCTCGACCCTGATAACCAATATAAATTAATTGAAACTTTGCGTGGCCAAGGTTATCGCCTACGCCAGCTAAGTAAATAACCTTCTGATGAAAAAGCCATTAACTTTGCCTCGACTCGCACTCTTTAACTCCTTAAAAGTAAGGTTGATGCTCAGTGGCTTAGTGTTAATTGTGGTGTTACTGCCTCTCATTGGCGCGGCGGTTAATAATGCCTTTAAACATCAAATCGCCCAATCGATTAATAACCAGTTAAAAGCCTATGTGTATTCGGTGCTGGCAGTGGCAGAAGTCAAAGACAATAAGGTGGTGATGCCCAATTACTTATTGGAAAATCAATTTAATATTGTCGGCTCGGGTTTGTATGCACTTATCACTTCAAATTCTCCCTCTGGCGTTAATGAAGTATGGTCATCAGAATCTTTTTTAGGCTTAACCCTGCCTCAATTACCAATACCGGCCATGGGCGAAGGCAAGCTTACTCAAATCATCTTTGATGATGACATTAGTAATGAACCCAATAATCATGTGGTATATAGCTTCACCGTTTCTTTTGAAACAGATGAAAAACCGCTACAAATAACGGTTCATATCATTAAAGATGACGCAGATTTTCAAAGGCAAATTAGTGAGTTTAGCAACACTCTATGGACATGGTTAGCAGTGTTAATGGTGGTACTAGCCTTGATACAGGCCATATGGTTGCTGTGGACATTAAAACCGTTAAACCGTTTTACTCAAGAGCTCACGTTAGTCGAGCAAGGTGAGCAAACTCGCATTGAGCAAAACTACCCAATAGAGCTCAACGCGGTGGCAAAACAGCTCAATGTGCTATTAAAAACTGAGCAACAGCAAAGGCAGCGTTATAAAAATGCCTTAGCCGATCTAGCCCATAGCTTAAAAACCCCGCTAGCTGTGCTGCAAAGCCAAAAAGACTTAAGTGCCGACTCCAAAGAGCAAGCCAGCAATATCAATAACATCATTAGCTATCAGCTCAATAAAGCCAAAACTAGCGGTAATAAGCCTTGGCATTTAGGGGTTAAAGTGGATGATGTCGCCAGCAAGTTAATCAGAACCTTAAGTAAAATATACCAACAGCAACACCTTGATATCGATTACCAAGCCCAAGCCAACATGCTATTTAAAGGCGAAGAAGCTGATTTAAGTGAAATGCTTGGCAACCTGTTAGACAACGCCTGTAAAGCCGCTAAGGCCCAAGTTTGCCTTAGCGTATTGCAAACCGATAACCAATTACACTTAATCATTGAAGATGACGGCAAAGGCCTAACCCCAGAGCAACAGCACGGTATTTTTGAACGTGGCATCAGAGCCGATACCTACCAACAAGGTCACGGCATTGGCTTAGCCATAGTGCGTGATATTGTCGAAAGTTATCAGGGGCAATTAAGCGTCGGTGCATCTGACACTTATGGCGGCGCTAAATTCACCATCACATTTAATGACTAGCTTTTACCATTAGCCGCTTAATTCACTCGAAATAAATTCCCTGCTTTCATCTTGTGTTCATTTTCACTTCGTTATCCTATATCTAACATTCAAAAACTGCCTTTATCAAAAAGGAGTTGGAGACGATATGATATTAATGAATACGACGTTTAATCGCATCAGAACAAGCCTAGTTGCCGTGTGCATTATGCTTTCTCCTGCGGCATTCGCGGCCACAGACAGTGGCGCACAAACACTGGTAAGCGATCAAGCCTACAGTCAAGATGCTGAGCAGCTGTCTGAAGCGCAGTTGGCGCAAATGCTTGCTCCTATAGCCTTATATCCAGATAGTTTGTTAACCCATATTCTGATTGCGTCTACCTACCCTCTAGAGGTAGTACAAGCCCATCGCTGGCAGCAAGAAAATAGTCAGCTTGATAGCGAACAGAAAATGCAGCAAGCCGAGCAACAGGATTGGGACCCTAGCGTCATGGCATTAGTGGCCTTTCCCACTGTGCTTGAAAAGCTTAATGAAGATCTTGATTGGACTCAGGAGTTAGGTGAAGCATTTCTGCAAGATGAAGAAACGGTATTAGCCAGCATTCAAACATTGCGCCATCAAGCCGATGAAGCCAATAGTTTTGATGATATGGAAAACATGACCATCACCCGTGAAGAAAAGCAGATCATTATTGAGCCTGCCCGTACGGAAGTGGTTTATGTTCCCTATTACGACCCAAGAATTGTTTACGGTAGCTGGCGCTGGAATGCATACCCACCAGTATATTGGCGTTATCCATCTTATGTGCATTACCGCCCGAACCGCCCGATTTATTGGGGGCCAAGTGTTTACATTAACTTTAACTACTTCTTTGGCGCGGTGCATTGGTCAAGTAGACGCGTGGTGGTGATTAATCATCATAAGACTCGTTACTATCGTAAGCCCCATAAGATTGCCTATAGCCAAGGCTCACACCGCTGGAAGCACAAACCTGCTCATCGCCGCGGGGTTGCATATAAAGCGCCGAGAGTAAGCCATAAGTATGATCGTGCCCGTTACAATAAAAGCCACAAGGTGGCTCATTCTCAAAAACCTGGTCATAAAGGTAAGCCTGCACAGCTGCATAACTCTAAGCCAAGCCATATAGCAAAGCAGCAACGTGTTAATAAAGCATTAAAAAATAATCATAATGCTAAGCCGAGCTATAGCTCAAGACCCAGCACTAAGCCAAATACTAGACCGAGCACTAAGCCCAGTACTAGACCGAGCACTAGACCAAGTAATACGAATAAAATGCATAATGGCCAGCAGGATAAAGCGCTGAGAACGGCAAATAAATCACAGCCAAACCGTTCAAATAAGGCTCATCAAAGCCAAAAAGCGACCAAGCAACCGAGCAGCAGACAAGCGACAAACAGGCAGGTTACTAATAGACAAGCGACCAGCAGACCGACTGTTAATAAACAGCAAAGTAGCAAGCACTATAACCAAACTGCGCGAGTGAATAACAACCGTAGCGCCCAAAACCACAGCATCAAGCCGCAGCAAAGAGCGAGTAATGCATCCCACAACAACCGTGGTGGTAGTCGCTCAAGCAGTCATCACTCGTCGTCTAAACAGCGAGTGAAATAAGTAACGAGTGAAATAAACTGCGCTTTGTCTGAGTCAGAAGTTAAGTCATAAGCTGGGCCAGAAGCTGAGTTAGAAGCTGAGTTAGAAGCTGGGTCTGAAATAAATAAAAAGCCTGAATCACATTCACTGTGACTCAGGCTTTTTCTATCCCAAGATTAAATAAGTTAGTTTAATTGGGTAACACAATGTTGACCTTTAGCCCTTGAGGCTTAGCTTGATGAAAACTCATATCACCTTGATGCAACATAATGATGAGCTGACAAATGGATAACCCTAGCCCTGCACCTTGGGATACATTTTCATCAACCCGATAAAAACGGTTCTTGGCTAAATCAATTTCGCTTGCAGACATCCCTATTCCCTGATCAATGATATTAATGACGCATTGGTTAGCATCTTGCTCAGCACCAATGCTAATAACCGATTCTTTAGGGCTGTATTTACAAGCATTTTCGATAATGTTTTTTAATACTAATTCAAGATAAAAGCTATCAGCTTTAACGGTAAGTCCCTTAGGAATATCAAGCTGCCACTGATAATCGGCCACAATATGCACTAACTGATTAATCACATTATCAATTAGGCTTTGTAAGTCGCATTCAGCCTTATTAATCGCTTCAATGGCATCAACCCTTGAGAGTAATAACAGTTGCTCAACAGTATGACTCATACGCTTAATTCCCTGCCCCATGGCTTGAGTATAAGGCATTGCTTGTTGCTTTAAGCTTTCATCGGTTGATGAATTAATCACGCTTTCTAAACCATCACCATGAAGTTTAATGATGGCTAAGGGGGTCTTTAATTCATGGGCGGCATCAGCACTAAAGCGTCGTTCGCGGATCATCATATCGGCGATACGGGCTAAATAACTATTAAGCGACTGCTGAATTGTAATAAGTTCTGACGGTAAGCGGATATTAATTGGCGCTAGATCTTGAGCACTGCGATAAGCTAAGTGACGTTCAAGTAGTTTGATGGGTTTAAATAAGTAGTAAGTCACCAATAGCATGATAAGCAACATGATAGGCGCAATAATCAAAGGCGAGCGCCAGCTATTGGCGTTAATCTTATCCACCAACTCTTGGCGCACATCATCACGCTGTGCAGTCACAATCCACACCTGTTGCGCCGTTGAAAACAAGCTGTACACATGCCAGGTGTGCTCACCGACTGCCTGATAGGCATAGCCGTGGTTAAAATCCGTTAGCGGTTTTACACCAGTATTATCTGAGTATGCAAGTAACTCACCTGCTGCGGTAAATAATTGAAATGACAGCTTTCGCTCGTAAGAGAGGGTTTCTACCGTAGACTGCTCGGCAAAGGTTTCTATTTCAGACTCTGACACATGAAAGCGAATAGGTTGCTCAATTAAGCTTGCTACTTTGGCGGCAGTAAGCCTTTTGACATAAAACAAATCCAGCACTTTGGCGGTTTGCACCATTTCTGCATCAAATAGCTCTTCTATCTCGTACATGGCATCGCGGCTACTCAGCACACTGGCAACCGATACGGTCAGTAAGATGCCGACTAACATCAATAAACTAAGGGAGAAACGTAACGAAAACATAATATCCTTTTATGATCTACTGACCATTAATGCTTATTGAATTTCAGCTAAAATATAGCCAATGCCTCTAACAGTTTTAATCAGTTCTGGGGCCATTTTTTTACGTAAATGATGAATATGCACTTCAATGGAATTACTGCCGACTTCATCCCAACCATAGGTTAATTGCTCAAGCTGGCTGCGGGTTAGTACTCGCCCTGCTGATTGGGCAAACTCCAATAACAATTGATATTCCCGCCGTGGCAGATTGATTAATTGCTCTCGAAAATGCACTTCACAACAACTGAAATCGATGGTCAATGCGCCGAAACTAAATTGATTGTTATCTAAGCCGTGTTGGCGGCGAACAATCGCTCGCAGTCTTGCAACTAATTCCCGCACATCAAACGGTTTACTGAGATAATCATCTGCGCCAATGTCTAAACAGTTTAAGCGAGTATCAAAATCCGTATTGGCTGTAAGCACAATAATCGGCAAAGATACTCCCGCTTTACGCCAGTGCTTTAATAAATCTTCGCCATTGCCATCAGGCAAACCTAAATCAAGAATAATGGCGCTAAAATCTTCATTATCCAGCGCCGCTAATGCTTGGTTATAAGAACATAAGTGATCCACTTGGATCCCTTCTTTAGCCAAACTCAAAACCACGCCTTGTGCTAATAACTGATTGTCTTCTACTAACAATACCCGCATCGGTTATTCCCTTATTACTTTTATAATAACTAAAGCGCGATTTAAGCTTATCTAAACACTTTAAAGTCAACACCTTGCTCACTCAAAAAGGCTTCAGCAGCAGCGCCTTTTAACATTGCCATGGTCGATAACATTCCCGCGGTTACGCTATTTGGCCCTAATACCGTCACTGAAAGCGGCGCTTGCTCCACAGGATATCCTGTTCGAGGATTAATAATGTGGCCATAGCGTTTTTGATCCACTTCAATGTAGCGCCGAGTGGTGCCGCTAGTGGCTAATGCGCCTTGGCGTATGGTTAACAGCGCCGCGGCATTATCCAATTGCTGCGGGTTTTCAATCCCCACTTGCCAGCCATCTGGGTTAAGGATGGGACAGGCAATATCGCCGCCAAAATTAACTAACACAGAGATATCAGGCCAACGCTTGCTGAGTAATTGCGCTGTACTATCCACCGCATACTCTTTGCCTATGCCACCAAAATCTAAACTCATTGCTGCAGGCATAGTCAATTTGCTGTCAGTAAAATCAATGGCGCTAAAATCCACTAGCTTTAATGCCGATTTAATCGCACTAGCTGGTGGCACTTGATGGCTACCATCAAAGCGCCACAACTTCATTAAAGGACCTGCGCTGATATCAAAAGCGCCGTCACTTAATTGATAACATTGCTGGGCAAATTGCAGTAAATGCGCCGTTTCAGCATCAATGTTAACCGCCTGCCCTTGGGCATTGTTGAGTTGCCAAACAATATTACCTTGTAAAAAACGGCTATATTTACGCTCTATTCGTTTGGCTTCAGCCACCGCGATATTTAACATCTGCTGGGCAATCTTCTCATCATCTAGTCGCATTAACATTTCACATGGACTTGCCATGGCGCTAAATGAACCTAAAAAGCCCCAAGGGCGACGTGTAAGCGTCGCGACCTGTGGGGCCTTAGATGTAGCGGCTTGTGATGTAACAGCGGCTTTATTTAACAATTTCAATAACTCTGATGTTTTGCGTTTATTTATCTTAAGACTATTTATTTAAAACGAATAGCTTATTTGAGCTACGATTGCTTTCACCGATGGAAATAAATCCTGATTATTTAACTCACCAGGGATATCTGTGCCGTTGTTTTCAGGGTTTTGCTGATAATACTCAATACGATAGCTCAGTTCATGGCCGCCAGATAAGCGATGGCCAAACTTAAGCCCTACCGTATATGCTGACATGTCACCAATGCGATAATCCGCACTGGCATACTCAGGTAATGCTGCTTCTGTACGCAAAAATGGCTGATAAAACTCAGCAGCTTGCTGCTGGTAATAACGCAAATGCAGCTGGCCATATAAGCTTGGAGTAAAGTAATAGCGATAATGGGTTTCTAAAGTGTGCGCTTGAATATCCCAGTCATCAGTATTGTAGCGATAAGAGAAATCAATCACCCCTGAGTCCAATGCGCCTTTTGCTAACAAGAAAACACTGTGCTTAGTGCGCGAGTCTGGGCGGTTTTCGTAGCGATAACCATGGGACTCACCATTACCATCGACCATACTGAGAATTTTATAGGGATCGGTCATATAACCCGACACACTTGAAAAGCCGTAGTTAGCTTGCATTAACCAATTGCGATTCAAGATTTGGGTCACACCTAGCATGACATCAGCGGTTTGCTTGGTATCATCACCGTCTAATCGAGTGGCGTCAAATGCAGCTTGAAAGGCATCATCGCCATCATAATCACCGCGAAATACCATTTCTGATAATGCCACAGGACGACCGCCAACAGGATCAACAGTATCATTAGTATAGGCACCCGATAAGGCAAGAGTGGTGTTGTTTTTGTTAAAACTGCGCTCCACACCCGCATTTAAGCCTAATGATAAATAATCGTATTCTTTAGAGCCATAAACACCCAAGTTAACCGTCCAGTCAGGATTTAAAATCTCCTGCCAATTGGCACTTAACTGCACTCGAGTATCTTGGAACGTATCATCAAGGGGCGTTTCACCTGGGGCGACCGTATACTCTCCCTTACCTGAAGGTCGTGTAAAGGTTTGGCTGATGGATTGTGCTACAGCGCCAGAAGCTGAAGCGCCGGTTAAGCTGTCGACAACGATTTTCATATCGAGCAGCGAATCTTCACCAAAGGCTTTTTGCACATTACCAATAGCTTCAACGGCTTGTACACGGTCTTGCTCACCGTAATACATAATGGCGGCATCGACTTTCCAATCATCGTTTGCCGGTACCGGCTCTTGTGCGCTAGCTTGTTGTGACAACAAACTGCAGCTAGCCATGGCCAATGCACTAGCGATGCTTTGTTTCGGCGTTAGTTTCGAAGTTAGTTGCATCCACAACCTCCACCAGCTAATGAGCGTCCGCCACTGGTGCCTTCTTTACTGAAGTAAATATGGTCATCCAATGCTAAATCTAACTTTTCATTATTAAGTGCCATATCAGCGCGGGCAAATTGATCCTTCTCCCACGGCTCTACCCCTAAACTCGAACAGCCTGCTAAACTGCTGATAATAGACAAGGCCAATAACAGCTTAATGTATTGCTTAAAACTCGATTTTTTCATTGGCTTATTCCTTTAATAACAGTTGAATTTCATGTTCGTAAGCAGGCTTGTTCTTGTCAAAAAAACCAACATGACGCTGAACTAATTCGCCTTGGCGGTTAAATAAATAGCTACTTGGCATACCAGGTAAATCAAACTCCCTTGCCACATCCCCTTCTGGATTAAAGCGTAAATTAAAATTAGCGGGGATTTTAGTGAGGAACTCATGGGCTAACTCAGTATCAACATCAAGATTGATAGCAACCACTTCAAAGCCTTGCTGCTGGTATTTGGCCTGCATCTGGTTCATCCAAGGAAAAGACTTTCGACATGGACCGCACCATGATGCCCAAAAATCCACATACACCACCTTGCCAGCAAACTCTTTCAAGCTAGTTTCGGTGCCATCTTTGGTTAGTACAGTATGCTCAAGTGAAGGCGCGGCAAATAATGGGCCGCTAAAGGCCAATGTGAGTAACAAACTCGCTAGTAATGATCGCTTCATGGAGTCTCGCTTTGTTAGTTTTAATTTTTGAGGAGTCATGAATGACTAATTTTTAATGATTCAATATAATCCAAGTTAAATCTTCAATCTTAAGGTTTTATTAAGCATTGTGACGAGTTAGTTTAACAGAGTGTTAAGTTGGAGAGTTAAATAGGTAAAGATTAACCCGTTAACAAGGTCTGACGAGTATAGGATAGCGAACAAGAGTTGGTTAATGAGGACTAATAATCACCGCGCTAGCACTAACGCCATGACGCGGTCTTGAAGCAATAGCTAGAACAACCGCTGATACGCTGCTCAATAGGCTTAGTTCAACACAACTGGTGACTGTGTTTACCCGCCGATGATTCTCGAGACTAAGCCCTTATCGTGGGTAAATTCGGCCAGTATTATTCCGGCCAAATGCAAACTGATAAACGGAATAAAATACCACAAGGCAAGTTTATGCACGGTTTCAGCTTGGTGTTCAATTGACTCTGGCCCAAATTCAATCAACAAGCCTGTGGAGACCGATAACGCAATACCCAGATAAAATAGCCAATATACCCACGCTTGAAATTTTTCACGGCCGCTAGCCTGTTTACTGAATGCGCTAGGGTATTGTAAACCGCATTTTGCCATATAGATAAAGCGCAGCGACACAAAAACAGCCACCGCATAACCAAAATATAGGTGCCACTGGAACATCACATTACGGATACTTTTAGCAATGATGACGGCTTGTTTATCGCTGATGAGTAAATCAAGCGGCAATAGCCCTTGTTGGATCATCTCTGCCATATGATTTTTCTCCATCCAGCCTAAACGCAGTAAGATGGTTAACAGCATCACCAACATCGACAACGCAAGCCCCCAATGCAGAAGACGATGGATAGCAGGGAAATGGCTGTGAGTACTCATAAAAACCTCAGCGATTGAAAGTGAATGATTATTATAAGAGGTAAAACTTAACATTTGCTTATGCTAGATCATTGAGCGTTTCACCTTACCAAGCCAATAACATTCAATAACCTCGGTTCAAACACCTCGGTTCAAACTCCTCAGTTCAAACTCCTCAGTTCAAACTCCTCAGTTCAAACACCAGTAAATCAGAGACATAAAAAAACCTGAATCACTTTGCAGTCATTCAGGTTTTGCTTAACTCACAGAAAATAATTTATTTTTTGCGGCTATTAATGTGGCTCATTGCGCGTTTACGGCGACGCTCTTGACTAATGGTTAGCTTTTCATGGCGGCCTTCAAATGGATTAGCTCCCTCTTGAAAGCGCATTTGAATTGGCGTACCCACAACTTTCAATGAACGACGGAAGTAGTTCATCATGTAGCGCTTGTATGAATCAGGTAACTTACTTACCTGATTACCATGCACCACAACGATTGGTGGGTTATAACCACCAGCATGGGCATACTTAAGCTTCACTCGGCGACCATGTACTAATGGTGGCTGATGATCATCTTGTGACATTTGCATAACGCGGGTCAGCATTGAAGTACTTACGCGGCGCGTTGCACTGTCATAGGCTTCTTCAATTGACTCGTATAAATGACCAACACCTGTGCCATGAAGCGCTGAAATAAAGTGAATGCGGGCAAAGTCGATAAAGCCTAAGCGGCGATCTAACTCACTTTTAACGCTTTCTTTAAATGCTTGGTCAAGACCATCCCATTTATTCACAGCAAGTACAATTGCACGACCAGCATTAAGCGCAAAACCAAGCAAACCAAGATCTTGCTCTGTAATACCGTCTTGAGCGTCGATCACTAACAAGACAACGTTAGAATCTTCAACTGCTTTCAGGGTTTTAATCACTGAAAACTTCTCAATAACTTCATGTACTTTCGCGCGGCGACGCACACCAGCAGTATCAATTAATACGTATTGACGACCTTCACGTTCCATTGGAATGTAAATACTGTCACGAGTCGTACCTGGTGCATCATAAACAACCACACGCTCTTCACCTAAAATACGGTTAGTTAGCGTTGATTTACCTACGTTAGGCTTACCAATAATAGCAAGCTTAATAGGTAAGTTTTGCAGGCGCTCTTGTTCAGCTTCGGCTTCTTCTTCAGTGTACTCACGTACATCTTCAACTTCTTCACCGTCTTCTTGGCGAGTAATACCCATAGCTTCAGCATAAGGCGCTAAAGAGTATTCAATCATATTGGTAACACCGCGACCTTGCGCAGCTGCCATTTGATAAACTTCACCTAAACCTAATGACCAAAACTCAGCACAGGCTGAATCAGCATCAATACCATCAACTTTGTTAGCAACAACAAAGGTAGTTTTATCACGGCTACGTAAATGCTCAGCAATCGCTAAATCAGCTGCTGTTAAGCCTGCACGAGCATCAGTTAAAAATAGCACCACATCTGCTTCTTCAATCGCCGCTAGCGATTGTTCAGCCATCTTAGTTTCAATCCCTTCTTCAGTGCCATCGATACCACCAGTATCAACCACAATGAATTCATAACCAGCTAAAAACGCACGTCCATATTTACGGTCACGAGTTAAACCAGGAAAATCGGCGACAAGCGCATCTCTTGTGCGAGTAAGGCGATTAAATAAAGTTGACTTACCAACATTAGGTCGCCCCACAAGGGCCACTACAGGGATCATGATTTTGCCTCTAAAAACTTTAAAATAAAAAGCCCCCGGAACACACTTCCAGGGGCTCTAATAAGGTTTGCTATTCAATTTATGGCAGTACAATCGTCGCGATTTTGCCGCTACGACCTTGCACATAAATTTTATCTCCAACCACTACTGGTTGTGAGAATAAACCATCACTATCAACCTCAACACGTCCAGCGACTTCGCCAGAGTTGCGGTCAATAAAATGTAAGTAACCTTCAAAGTCACCTACAACAATATAAGAGCCTATAACGGCAGGTGAAGTTAAACTACGATTCATTAACGTAGAGTTACTCCATAATTCAAGACCGTTACGTCTATCTACTGAATAAATTCGGCTGTGGTCATCGACTAAGTATAGTCCAACCCCTGCTGTCGCTAATTCATTGAAGCTTGAATACTTACGCGTCCATACAACACGACCCGTTCTTAGCTCCATAGACACTAAGTTACCATTGTAACTTACCGCGTATAAATTATCGCCCAAAATTAACGGTGTCATGTCCACATCGGCCATACGAGTAAACTCGTTACCACCGGTTGGGTTAAATACCGCCTGCTCCCAAGCCACTTGTCCATTGTTTTTGACAATAACCGCTATTTTACCATCAGCAGTGCCAAGGAAGAAACCACCTGAATCATAAGCTGCTGAGCTAGTGCCGCGTAGCGTTAGATTTGGCAGTTGCATCTCATGGGTCCACAGTTTAGCACCGTCATCAATATCAAATGCTTCAAAGTTACCATCACTGGTATGCACGCCAACTGAATCTTCAGACACAGTTGGAGCCGATAACAGCTCACCGCTTGCAACTGCTGACCATACGGTCTCACCGGTTTGAGCATCTAATGCCACCAATAAACCAGACTCGCCGCCAATAAAGACTTTATTACGGCCAGCGGTAACGCCTGCGGCAATGCGTGCCTCTTTCGTTTTCGCCAGCTCAGTATGTTTAAATTCTGAAGCTAAGTCTTTACGCCAAGCCACTTTGCCTGTTGCTTCTTCAAAGGCGACGACCTCACCGTTGCGATCGGCCACATATACATGGTCATATCGAATAGCCGGTTTAAGTTGAGAATAAAAGTCACCGACTCCGCCCCCAACCTTGGCATGCCAGTTTACTTCTGGAAAAACAGTTGCTTGAATTTCAGTTAGTTCAGTAACAACTTCTTCTTCATTATCATTTGAAGAACAAGCAGATAGCAATGCGACGCTTAAGCCCGCTGCTAGCAAAGTTTTGCATAAAGACTTCATTCGGCTAATTCCTTATGCCTTGTTTAAATTGTCTAGCTTCATTTGTAATGCAGGACTGGTTAACGAACCGCCGTTATCAACAGCAGCTTGGTAAGCTGAACGTGCACTATCCATGTCACCTTGACGCACAAGTAAATCGCCTTTTAACTCATCACGTTGAGCATTAAATGCTTCATCGGTAATTTGCTCTAATGTCGCAATTGCAGTGCCGATGTTACCTTGCTCTGCTTGCACGCGAGATAGACGTAACGTCGCTAAAGACTCTAAAGCAGCACCCGGTTTTGCAGCAATGATTTTAGTAAAAGCCGCTTCTGCTTTATCTAACTCGCCTGCATCGACAGCAGCTTTAGCTGACATGAGTTCAAGCAAGGCTTGGTAACCTTTTTGATCGTGCTGTGCACCAAACTCAGCGATAGCTGCTTGTACTGCACTGCTGTCGCTGTTAGCAGTAATGCGTTGAAATGCTTCTGATGCAGCTTCCGATTTTTCAATTTTTACGTCAGAGTAATAATTCCAACCGTACAATCCACCTAGACCTACGACTGCACCCACAATGATTGAGCTGCCGTAATCTTTCCAGAACTGCTTAATAGCATCTACTTGTTGTTCTTCTGTGCTATAAATTTCCACGCGCACTTCCCCTTTCTATTCAGTTCTGTTTTTTATTAGCTAAGGGCTAATATTAAAATAATGATTTTATCGTAGTCGCCAACTCTTCTCGGGCAACTAAAAGTTGTTCGTTCTTATTTCTCAGTGGCTTAATTGCAACTTGGTTATTGGCAATTTCGTTTTCACCAATGATCAGGGCGTACTGCGCACCGCTTTTATCAGCACGTTTCATCTGCTTTTTAAAGTTACCGCCGCCACAATGACTCATGACTTTAAGCGCTGGCAGGCTTTGACGCAACTCTTGGGCAATTTTAATTGCTTCAACCAAGCAGTTTTCGCCCATTGCCGTGACATAAACATCGACAACTGGCGCGACATCTTTATCAAGCTCAAGGGTTTGCAGTAGTAAGACAATACGCTCAAGTCCCATTGCAAAACCTACTGCAGGGGTATCTTTACCACCCAATTGACCAACCAGACCATCATAACGACCACCAGCAAGTACCGTTCCTTGAGAGCCTAAGCTATCCGTTACCCACTCAAAAACGGTGCGGTTATAGTAATCTAAACCACGCACAAGACGAGGATTAATTGTGTATTGGATGCCGACAGCGTCTAAGAGTTCACATAAGGTTGAAAAATGTGTTTTTGATTCTTCACCTAAATAATCCATTAACTCTGGCGCATCAGCTAGCAAGGCTTGAACCTGTGGCGATTTAGAATCCAATACTCGTAGCGGGTTTGAATACATACGGCGCTGTGAGTCTTCATCTAATTGCTCTTTGTGCTGCTCTAAAAATGCAATTAATGCATCACGGTAAGTAGCACGTTCAGCAGGATCACCTAAGGTATTAAGTTCCAGTTTAACGTGGTCTTTAATGCCAAATGAATCCCATAATCTTGCAGATAACATCAATACTTCCGCATCAATGTCCGCACTTGCAATGCCGTACACTTCAACACCAAATTGGTGGAATTGACGGTAACGACCTTTTTGAGGACGTTCATGACGGAACATAGGTCCCATGTACCATAAACGTTGCTCTTGGTTGTAAAGTAAACCATGCTCATTACCCGCACGAACAGTCGATGCTGTGCCTTCTGGGCGCAATGTTAAACTGTCTTCATTGCGATCAGCAAAGGTATACATTTCTTTTTCAACGATATCGGTGACTTCACCAATTGAGCGCTTGAATAAATCAGTACTTTCAACAATAGGAGTACGGATTTCACTGTAACCATAGGCACTAACAGTAGAGCGAATAACCGCTTCGACTTGTTGCCATAAAGGGCTTTGAGTTGGCAGAATGTCGTTCATTCCACGGATTGCTTGGATCTGTTTTGCCACGTTTAATTCGCCTAATTTTTAGCTAATTAATTAATCATATGCCTTACACAAAAAAACACCTACCACTGCTGGTAAGTGTGTTTTTATCTAAAACTAACTTATTCTGTTGCGTCTTTGATATCGATTCGGTTTTGCATTATCGCTGCTTTTGCGCGAATTTTTGCTTCCAGTGAATCCACTATATTGTTGTTATCAAAGCGCTCTTTTTGACGTTTACCGTCATCATAATAACCACTTTTTCCGTGGCTACCGGTTAAACCAATATCTGAAACTAACGCTTCACCTGGGCCATTGACCACACAGCCGATAATCGACACATCCATTGGGGTGGTGATATCTTCAAGGCGCATTTCTAACGCATTGACAGTGTTAATCACATCAAACTCTTGGCGTGAACAAGACGGACAGGCAATAAAGTTAATGCCGCGGCTGCGAATACGTAATGATTTTAAGATATCAAAACCGACTTTAATTTCTTCGACTGGATCTGCCGCTAATGAGATACGTAAAGTATCACCAATACCTTCAGCCAGTAACATGCCTAAGCCCACTGCTGATTTAACCGAACCCGCACGAGCGCCGCCTGCTTCAGTAATGCCTAAATGCAATGGCTGCTTAATTTGCTTGGCGAGTAAACGGTATGATTCAACCGCTAAAAATACGTCTGAAGCTTTTACACTGACTTTAAACTGGTCAAAGTTTAGACGGTCTAAAATATCCACATGACGCATGGCTGATTCAAGCAATGCTTCTGGTGTTGGCTCATGATACTTGTCCATCAGATCTTTTTCTAATGAACCGCCATTAACACCAATGCGAATTGGAATATTTTTATCACGCGCACATTCAACTACATTGCGAATACGTTCTTCATTACCAATGTTGCCGGGGTTAATCCGCAAACAATCAACACCGTATTCAGCCACTTTAAGTGCGATACGGTAATCAAAATGAATATCGGCAACTAAAGGTACACTAACGCGCTGCTTGATAAGCTTAAACGCTTCAGCGGCATCCATTGTTGGTACTGAGACTCGCACTATGTCTGCACCGACTTTTTCAAGGGCCAAAATTTGTGCAACTGTGGCGTCGACATCAGTGGTTTTAGTATTTGTCATCGATTGCACCGCAATTGGTGCACCATCGCCGATCGGAACATCCCCTACATAAATGCGGCTAGAAGGACGGCGGATGATTGGAGATTCGTTATACATAATCTGTTGCTCTACTACTTACCAAAATTGAGTTAACACTAAGCTTTAAAGACTAGGCTTTAGGCAGGGTTAACTTGGCCACACGGTCAGAAAACTCAGCAAGGCTGACATTTTCATTATTAAAGCTCATGGTGACAACTTGCGGCGCACCCAATATCACTTTAAAAGGTGCCTTGCCGGTGACTTCAACGACTCTAGCTGAGCCCTTAACGCCATCAACCAATGTTTTACCATCGGCATCGATAATGTTAACCCAGCAATCATCACTAAAGCTAAGCGATATAGTATCAGTTTCAATCACATCAGCAGTGGTTACTGCAGTATCAACTGCAGCTGTTATTGCTGGTGACACAGCAACAGAGTCAAGTGTGTCAGTCGCCGTTGCTGGCTTAATAACACGGTTACTCTCCTGAACATTACTGCTCACTTGAACTGCGTCATCGTTTTGACTTTGTGCTGAGATTACCTCGCTGGCAACGGGTTCCCGATAAGCCAGTTTAGGATCGATTTCTGGCTCTAATAAGTCTTGTGTTTGCTGCGCCACATTAGCAGCTGCGACTTCTTCTGCTGTCGGCTTTGATAAATCAACTCCCGTTAGCATTGAGTCTTTTTGTACCCACCACAACAATAATAGCGCAAGTAATATCGCTACGATGAGATAAGTAACTAAGGTGAGACGGCTGTCACGGGCTTCGCGGGTAGTTTTGCGAGAAAAGCTTTGCATAGCAGCAGTTTCATCAGGAAGTTGCTGGGCTAAACATTGTTGAACGGCATTAACATCTGCTTCAACGTACTTGGCAAAGTTTTTAGCGTAGCCGCGGGCATAGGTTGCTGAAGCAATATTATCAAAAATATCATTTTCAATATCTTCAATAACACTGGGACGCAAATGCAGCTGTAATGCCACAGCATCTATCGAGACACCCTTTTTTTCGCGGGCAGTGCGTAGCAGCATACCCGCTGTTGAAACAGTTTCGAGTAATTCAGCTTGCTCGAGATTATTATCTGTTTCTATCTCTGTAATTTTATTTGTCATTAATGCAAATTAGCCCTGTATTCTTTCGCTTGTTCTGAAGCAGGATATTTGGCAATTAAAGTAATTCCGTAGCGTTTTACCGCTTCATCATCCGCTAACTCACGGGAAATTTTAATACCTAATGCTAAGCTTTCTGGTGTTTGTTGTGCCACACGGTGAAGACGCGTTAAATTCGCTTTAGCGGCTTGATAATCATTTTCTACTATCGCAAGCTCAATCAATTCTTTCAAGGTTGATTGTCGTCTTGGATCATATCGCAGCGCATCTTCAAAATAGCCCTTGGCTTTTTCGGTGTCACCTGCAGACATACTACACACGCCTAAGTTTTCGTAGCTTGAAGCGGTGCGAGTGTATTGTTTGGTTTCAATCGCGGCTAATAGCATTTCTTCAGCTTGTGCGAATTTATCTTGCTGGCAAAGAAACACGCCAAAGTTATTTTTCGCATCACCACCTGCATCTGGCGCGGCAATGGCTTTACGGTAAGCCGCCTCTGTACGTACAGTATCACCTACCGTTTGGTAATAATACGCCATCGCGATATGCACTGAACTTAACTGCGGAGCATATTCAACCGCACGATTTAAATTAAATTTAGCTTGTTCAATATTGCCTCGATTTAAATAAGTCAGTCCCAGCTGCATTCGCTCAATAGCTGCGGCTTGCTTATCTAAGGTTCTTTCGGCAACAGGAATATCAGTACCGCTATAAGTTCGCTCAGTGACACAACCCGTTAGAGGTAATGCCATCGCGACTACAATCAAAAACTTTGGCAATCCATGCATATTCCAACGCCTATTAATCTATACAAACAATGAGTTAATCCATTGTGACCGAAATCTGATTTTGTTGCATTTGTTTTTTTGCTAAACGTTTAGTGCGATCACGAATATCACCGGCTAATTGTCCACAAGCCGCATCAATATCATCACCACGGGTTTTACGCACAATAACCGTTAAGCCGTATTCCATTAATACTTTAGAAAAACGGTCAATTCTAGAATTAGAAGAGCGACCATATGGCGAACCAGGATAAGGATTAAACGGAATTAAGTTAATCTTACACGGCGTGTCTTTCATTAGCTTGGCTAATTCATGGGCTTGATCTGTACTGTCATTGATATGATCAAGCATCACGTATTCGACTGTAACACGTCCGCGGTTAGCATTGGACTTTTCTAGGTAACGACGAATCCCAGCTAAAAATTCTTCTAGCGGGTATTTCTTGTTTACCGGCACCAATACATCACGCAGCTCATCATTTGGCGCATGAATACTCACCGCTAAAGCCACATCGATCACGTCACCTAATTTGTCTAACGCAGGCACGACACCTGAAGTCGATAAGGTCACACGACGCTTAGACAGACTAAAACCAAAGTCATCTAACATGATGTCCATTGCAGGGATCACATTGGCTAAGTTTAATAGTGGCTCACCCATTCCCATCATAACAACGTTAGTGATTGGACGATCGCCAGTGTCTTTATGGAAACCTAAAAATTCTGATACACGCCATACTTGACCGATGATTTCAGCCACTGAGAGGTTACGGTTGAAGCCTTGCTGCCCTGTTGAGCAGAAAGTACATTCCAATGCACAGCCCACTTGTGATGATACACACAGGGTTGCACGGTCTTCTTCAGGGATGTAAACAGTCTCGACTTCTTGGCCTTGACCAACATTGATCGCAAACTTAATGGTCCCATCAGATGACTTTTGAAAGCTAGCAATCTCAGGGGCAACAATTTCACACTTTCGAGCTAACTTAGCGCGCAGTGCCTTGTTAATATTGTTCATTTCTTCGAAGTCGCTAACACCAAAGTGATAAAGCCATTTCATCAATTGATCGGCTCGGAACGGTTTTTCGCCCATTTCTGCGAATAGCGCTCTCATCGATTTTCGATCAAGATCCAATAAATTGATCTTTTTTTCACTCATGTTGTGTAACCTCAAAAAACCTAAAACTTGCTTGCGGGCGGCGAATTATACAGATCCTAACAAAATTTGGCTATAGAAGTAGCAACAAAGCTTAGAGACTATGCTAGAATTTCCTCGGACTAATATTGGTCTGCCATTTGGAGGTGTAATTCCACCTTTATGATAACCCTTATCATTATAGTATTTATCGCCATTGCAATCTCTTTTCTTTGTAGTGTATTTGAGGCGGTACTACTGTCTGTTACGCCTAGTTATATTGCCACTTTGGCTAAAACGAATCGTAAAGCTGCCGATCGGCTTAATAAACAGAAAGAAAACGTGGAATCACCACTGGTTTCTATCCTGACTCTCAACACCATTTCCCATACCGTAGGCGCAGCTGTTGCTGGTGCTCAAGCGGCAAAGGTCTTTGGCGATGAAATGCTAGGGGTATTTTCCGGGGTACTGACCTTTCTCATCTTATTTTTCTCAGAAATCATTCCTAAAACCTTAGGTGCAAACTATTGGCGTTCATTAGCGCCATCAGTGTCGCTAGTTTTAGTGTGGTTAGAGCGTATTACCAAACCACTAATCTGGATGTCTTCAAAAGTCACCAAATTAATGGGTAAAGGCGACGAAGGGCAGTATATTCGTCAAGAAATGAGTGCGATGGCCGAAATTGGGCGACAATCAGGTGAACTTGATAAACAAGAGTCTGCCATTTTAACGCAAATGTTATCGGTTAAAGAAATGCCCGTTTCAGCGATTATGACACCGCGAACCGTGATGTTTAAATTACCGGTGACTCTGACCCAAGGGCAATTTGTGCAGCAGTTTTTAGCTAAACCCTTTACCCGTATTCCTGTATATGAAGACGACCCTGATAATATTATTGGTTATGTTAACCGTAATAATATCATTCAAGCAGAACGTTACACCCAGAAAGAATCCATTGGTGTATTGAAGAAAAACCTGCTGGTTATTCCTGAAACCGCCAAGATTTTACCGATATTTGAATTGATGATTAAGCGAAATACTAAAATCGCTATGATTGTCGATGAGTATGGTTCTGGTGAAGGTATTGTCACCTTAGAAGATATTGTTGAGTCTTTACTGGGACTAGAAATTGTCGATTCAAACGATCCTGTCACCGATATGCAGCAATTAGCGCGTAAATTGTGGAGTAGCCGCATGAAGCATAAAGGCATTGTATTATCTGATGACGGTGAGTTTACCAAGCAATCTCAAACCCCACCGCAATAATACTCTAGCTTTATAGCTATAGATTTAAGGGAGCTTAAGCTCCCTTTTTAATTTAGTTAATATAACCACAGCCTTGGTTTAACGGCTATGCATTAGCAGCAACTAAAGTAAACAACGACTAAAGTAAACAGCTACAAAAATCAGTCACCCATTAAGTTCATTAAACGCCGGATCAGGAACAGCCTCCTTTTTCTGTATTAGAGTAAAAGATGCCCAATAACTATCGCCTTAGCCTTGCTCATATTAACGATACTCATTCTAATTTTGAGCCTAGCAGTGTTCAATTTTCCTTATCGGTCGAGCAACAGCATTATCACGTCAACACGAAAACAGGTGGCTACGCCCGTTTAGGCCATCAAATTGAATCAGCAAGGCAACAAGCTGCTCAACATAACCATGAGTTTTTGTTTTTGCATGGCGGCGATAGCTTTCAAGGCACCTTATATTTTAGAGAATTTCAAGGCGCGGCTAACGCGCACCTACTCAATATGCTCAAACCCGATGCTATGGTGTTAGGTAATCATGAAATAGATGCAGGTAATAGCCCAGTACTGGCTTTTTTAAATCGTATCGAATTTCCGGTGTTAGCTGGCAATATGGATCTCAGCCAAGAGTTAACCGATAAAGAAGGCCGCCTAAGTGGTCACCCTATGCTTTATGATTACGACAATCAGACCCAATGTGCCAAGGTGCTAGTTAAGCCGTTTTATGATACTCACATCGCCATTGTCGGGATTACGCTGGATCAGATGCCGCTGATTGCTCGCCCCGATCCTGATACCCATTTTATCAATGCCATTGACACGACGGCTAATACCATTGCCAGTCTGCAGCAGCAAGGCATACAGCATATTATTGTCCTCAGCCATTTAGGGCTAGATCAAGACCGAGAGTTAGCAGAAAAAGTATCTGGGATCAGCGTCATAGTTGGTGGGCACTCACATACCTTACAAGGTCAATTCGATGAACTAGGTCTTAGCCACACTCCCTATGCTGAGCGGGTAAATAACACCCCTATCATCCATGCCAGTAAATACGCTGAAGTCTTAGGCTTAGCTAATATCACTTTTGATCGCTCTGGCGCCTGTATTGCCATAAATGGTAATAACTACTTTATGATTGATGATGAATTAGAAGTGCTGTTTAATCCTAAGCAAGATAATCAGCTTTCTAACCTCAATACTTTGCCCACAGAGCAGCAAATAAATAGCGTAAAAACCAAGCTTATCAGCCACCCTGCTATCCGTGGTGATCAGGCCTGTGAAAGCATTCATAACACTATAATGGAGCAATACCGCCCAGCGCTAAATGCGCTAGAAGAGCAAGTGCTTGCTTACATACCCCATGATTTCATTCATACCCGTTTACCCAGTAAGCACTTTCCCCATGGCAGTGAAATTGCCCCTTGGGTTTGTAGAAGTATGTTTAAAGCCACTAAGCATTCAGGTGAAAAACTCGATTTTGCCTTACATAATGCCGGTGGCGTTCGGCAGTCATTAAATAAAGGCAGCTTATCAATGGCGGATGTATTAGGGCGGATTTTGCCTTTTGAGTTGCCATTAGTGAAATATCAAATTCAAGGCAAATACCTTTATGAAGTGCTGGAGTCGGCCATTAATGCCGCCACCAATAATGGGGTAACTGGCACTGGCGCTGGTAGCTTCCCCTACACTTATGGTATCCGCTATTTCTATGATGGCACCTTAGCGATGCATCAACGTATTACCTCCGTTGAGTTATATCAAGACGGTTTATGGTCGGCAATTGATCCTGAAAAGCTCTATATTGGGGTGTCTTCGGCCTATACCGCCTTAGGTAAAGAAGGTTATGACGCATTACTAAAAGCCCATTGGCAACAAGACTTAGATACCATGACGTTACCTGAAGCCTTTGTTGATTTTGTTACCCAGCATGGAAACTTAATCGAAAACCCATTACAGCCTAATGTTTACTATATTAGCCACAGGTAATATTGAGTTTAAATTTTGCCTTGTGTAGTAATTTAGTATTCACAAATCTGCCGCGGATCACAGACCCTGTGTGCGCTTCATGATTTAATAAACTATCTTTATGTAGATTCATGACCTGAATCATTGCAAAATTTAGCCTAATCAAATAGGGAACGTATTCATGAAAGCAAAACTGATCAAATTAGCTGCAGCAGCAACATTAGCATTAGGCGTATCATCAGCATGGGCTGCTGGTATTATGCACCAAGGTGAAGTAGTAGAAACGATGAACAGCGGTGGTTATACCTATGTTCAAGTTAAAGCAGAAGATAAAACTTTTTGGGCTGCTGGCCCACAAGTTGCGATCACTAAAGGTGACACTGTGATCATGAATGAGCAAATGTGGATGCAAGATTTCACCAGCAGCACATTAAACAAAACCTTTGATAAATTATTATTTGTTGGCAAAATCGAGAAAAAATAACTCGCTTTAGCAATAAATACCCCATAATCGGCTAATTCTCATTAGCCGATTTTTTATCTGATATCAAGCAGCCATGACTCAAACAGCGCAATATTCAATTATCACCTTCAGGCCTGCTTTTGCTCAGCAAGTCAGTGAGCTAGTTCATCAAAGTGTTCGACAAATCTCACACCGACGATACTCTCAAGCCCAGTTAGCCGCATGGTCAACTAAACCGCGCTCAGCAAAACATTGGCAATTACGGCTGACGCGATCGCAATCTTGGTTAATGCTGGCAACAAACAAAGCCGATACTTTAGCAAGTCAGCAGCCAAAGGTTATTGGGGTTATCAATGTCGAAACCCATTTTAAAAGCCGCGGTTATATTGATAGTTTGTATATCGCCCCCGCCTATCAGCAACAAGGGCTAGCATGTCAGCTTTATGAAACCTTAGAAAAGTGGGCTCTCAGCCAAGGCTACGCAGAATTGAATGTTGATGCGTCATACTTATCAAAAGCATTTTTCATCAAGCAAGGGTTTACACTGATCCAGCCAAGCTACCAAATCAGTCAACAGCAGGTGATTAATAGTTTCTATTTAAGCAAGCCGCTCACTTAAATCTTAATCCTCAGCAGCACAAGGCAAGATATCAACTGATAAAGACAAGTCTTACAAACACGTTAACCAGTGGATTTACTTTGTTAATAACGGCTGCAGCATCTGCTCTAAACCATTAAGTTTTACTTCATACATCAATGCCAATTGCTCGCCTAACTTCCCCTCAGGAAAACCTTTACTATGAAACCACACCAGGTATGGCTCGGGTAATTCCAGTAACTTTCGTCCAGCATATTTACCAAATGGCATGGTTTGGTTAATGGCTTCTAATAATAATTTTTCATTCATAGTGTCAAAGTCTTTTTGTTCAGGAGATTTAGTTAACAATAGCAATATAACATTTTGGAATAGCGATAAATACAAAAGCAAAGTTTAGTTATAGATAAGAGTCATTTACATTTAGCGGTTGGCAACACTAGCCACTTTTCTGGTCATTAATTTATCAAATAATCAACTTAAGCAATTCAATTTATTACTAAAATTCTAGTGAATAGCTCATAAGGTTAACACAGTCAAAAAATCGCCATTAGCCGCTATTTTGTCAAAAAACAAACGCCTGTCAAAGCCACTAAAACCGTCAATTTATAGCACATTGACGACCAAGTCATAGCAACATAAAGTTAATAACAAGTACAACATAAAGCGCCAACAAAAAATCAACCTTTTATAACCAAGCGAATCAATAATGATTGACAATCCAATGGCGTTATACCACATCAGGAGATGTTTTGATGATTATCTTAGTCGGTGGTGAAAAAGGCGGTAGTGGTAAAAGCTGCTTAGCCCAAAATATCGCAGTATTTCTCGCTAAAGAAGCCACAGCCAGTATTATCATGGTCGATTGCGACCCGCAAAGAACTACATCAGATTGGATCCAAGCGCGCAATAACAACCCTGAATTACCAGCAATAAATTGCGTCCAATTGTACGGAAAAATCCGTAACGACTTACTCAGTCTTGAGAAACATTATGATTATGTACTCGTTGACTGCGGCGGCCAAGACAATTTAGCCCTGCGCGCTACATTATCAGTGGCCTCTCACGCCTTAATGCCCCTAAGACCCAAGCGTAGAGACCTAAAAACGGTCAGTCACATGGATGATATTGTCGCTACCTGCAAAATGATTAATCCCACCATGAAAGCCTCTTTTGTGGTAACTCAGTGTCCAAGTTTGCCTAACCAAGCAGGTCGAATACTCGAAGCTAAAGAGGTATGTAAAACTTACGATATTAACGTGCTTGATGCGATTACTTACAGCCGAAATATTTATGACGACAGTGAAGAGTCTGGCTTGTCAGTCATTGAAATAGACCCCAATGGAAAAGCCGCGGTTGAAATCCGTAATATTGCTTGTGAATTGCTAGAAGTAAGCGATGCCAAACAGCTAATCAGGCAGCGAAATAATAACGATAATGTAACGCAATTAGGGGGAAGTTATGGGCCTGGCCGATCTGAAGAAAACCGTTACGCCATGTAGTACGCCTTTTTTGCCGCAAATGTCAGTTGATGACTTTATTGAGGCAGCAAATCTTTACGCTATGGGCAAACCACAGCAGTCGAGCGCCTGTAAAAATGCAGATTCAAACCAACAGGCGATGCAGCAACTATGGGAATTAACCACCCAAGCTGAAGCGAATGAACCCATAAATGAAAAACCTAAACCATTTAGACGGGCAACATTTACCTTAAGTGAAGCGGCAATTGAGCAATTAAACTGCTTAAGTCAAAGCAGCCAATCGGCAAAGTCAAAGTTAATTAGAATATTGATTAAACAGCATTTTTCATTATCACTTGAAGAACAACAGCAAATAGAGCAACGACTGCAAATACGTTAAATCAACTATAAAAATAAACTCCCTCCCCTTCTTTCTGGCAGCAACCTTGGTCGTTTGCCAGTTTTTTTTGTCTCAATAAAAATCAGCCACTTGAATTTGGCGCAAATTCACCCAATAACATAATGACAAGCTAATATAATCTGGGAGAGCTGAATGTTTGCAGTGTTTTTACTTGTCACCGTTGCGGTAACTGCCATCGCGTTGATTATGACTAAGTCTCAACGCACTGAAAAGCGCAGGCAACAGCTTATGACAAGGCCTTTCCCTAAAGCATGGCGGCAAATCCTTAAGCGTCGCTTACCCTATTTTCATGCATTGCCCACAGATCTGCAGCTACAACTAAAAAAGTTAATCCAGATTTTTATTGATGAAAAACAATTTGTCGGCTGTGATGGCTTCAACATTACCGACGAAGTAAGAGTGACCATTGCCGCGCAAGCCTGCTTGTTATTACTCAATCGAAAAACCAATTTTTACCCCAAGTTAAAACAAATTTTAGTGTATCCCTATGCGTTTATTGTTGAGAAAAATAACACCGACTTTGCCGGCGTATCCTCTAATGAACGTAATGTGTTACTGGGAGAGTCCTGGGGTAATGGCAAGATCATCTTGTCGTGGAAAAGTACTTTGGACGGCGCTGCAGCGCCATTTGATGGTCAAAATGTGGTTATTCATGAGTTTGCTCATCAGCTAGATCAGGAAAACGGCAATGCCAATGGCGCACCGCCATTAAAAGAGTTCACCGATTATGCCACTTGGTCAGCAACACTCGGTCGTGAGTTTAAAGCGCTGCAATATTGTGCCCAGCATCAATTACCCTCGCTGTTTAACTACTATGGTGCGACCAATCCTGCTGAGTTTTTTGCCGTCATTAGTGAAACCTTTTTCGAGAAACCGTTAGCGTTTTACCAACAGCATCAATTGCTTTATAAAGAACTGAGTCAGTTTTATCAGCTAGACCCAATCAATTGGCATTAAGATCAGCATTGAGTCATTGATTTTCGAGGCTATCATTACCAGCCAGCATTTAGCAGACAAGGAATTTTCATGCACAAAGCCATCTTAAGATTATTATTAACCACTAGTTTATGTTTAATGTCTTCTTTACCCCTAGCAGCTCAAGAGGCACTCTCTGACGAGTCAAAGCAACAAGCTAATAGCATTCTCGACCAACTACACCAAAATGCCAGCCAGGCGAACTGGGACAGTTACTTTTCGCTATATCACCAGCAAGCGGTGTTTTTAGGCACTGATGCCACAGAGCGCTGGGATATGCAACAATTTGCCGGTTATGCCAGACCTACAGATGGTTGGCATTATGAAGTCAGCTCACGCCAGCTACTGCAGTTTGATAACACCATTGTTTTTGATGAATTACTTGAAAGCGCCAGTTATGGTCTATGTCGCGGTACAGGTGCACTACAATTAACTGATGATGGCTGGAAAATTATTCAATATCATTTAAGTATTGCAGTGCCTAACGACAATGCCAAAGCCGTGGCGCAGTTGATAGGCGCAAAGAAACAAGCTAAATAACCTCTATCGATAAGTTAATATTGATTAAAAACCTAAGCCAGCAACTTAGCTACGCTGGCTTTGCTTACTTGAGCGCTTAAGCCAAACAATCGATTAGTTTCTCAAGATATGAGTTTAACGAGCTATCAGTCAAAAAAGTCCATAAGCAAAAGAATACAGCAACAAAACTCCCCCCTATTAGTGTCTATGTTATTTACTCTAGCATTAGGTGCCTTCGATAATGACTCACTAATCCTTTAGCCGCTTTGGATTGATATTAATCAATAACATAACTAGAAGGTTTAACTGAATCAGCTGTGATTTCGCTATAAATTTTAAGCAAAAAAAACGGCTCATAAGAGCCGCAACACAAGCAAATGGTTGAAAACTTACTGGGTAGGAAGTAAAAATCCTCGCATTAAGAACGACAACTAGCTTGCGCTAAAATTCCAAATACTGGATAAAACCCGATGTAGCCTGTAGGTGAACTACATCGGGGGACATCAGCTGCATGGCAGCTAAACTGTTACAGAAGTGGTATTAAAACAGCTCTTCTTCGGTAAAGCCGGTCAATGCCGTCACTGAAGATTAACCGCCTTGAATACAGCTTGTCACTTGGTCAAAGTAACCTGTGCCCACTTCTTGTTGATGCGACACGAATCTATAACCTTTCTCAGCCGTTATAAATTAAACTTTTGTAATACGTCTACTGAATTTAAGCTGTTAATAACTCATAACCCGGTAGTGTTAAGAAATCGACCAACTCATCAGAGGTGGTAATTTCCTCAAACAGACTGGCCGCTTTAGTAAACTGACCACTGGTAAACCTTTGCTGCCCTAGCTCTTGCTCGACATTAATTAGCTCTTCAGCCAGCATGGTTTTGAATAAGTCTTTAGTGACTAACTTGCCATTAGAAAGTGACTTTTCATGTTGGATCCACTGCCAGATCGAGGTGCGTGAGATTTCTGCTGTAGCGGCATCTTCCATCAATCCGTAGATAGGAACGCAACCATTACCTTGGATCCACGCTTCGATATATTGCACTGCGATACGAATGTTTAAACGCATGCCCGCTTCGGTACGTTCACCATCACAAGGTGTCAGCAGCTCTTCGGCTAATATCGGTGCATCGACATCACGGGTAATGTGCAACTGGTTAGTTCCGGCGCCAATATAATCATTGAAAATCGCCATGGCGGTATCGGCTAAACCAGGGTGTGCCACCCAAGTACCGTCATGTCCATTACG
Organism: Shewanella sp. 4_MG-2023; assembly: GCF_030548015.1. Lineage (NCBI taxonomy): Bacteria > Pseudomonadati > Pseudomonadota > Gammaproteobacteria > Alteromonadales > Shewanellaceae > Shewanella > Shewanella sp. 4_MG-2023. The sequence goes on along the minus strand of NZ_JAUORL010000017.1, from coordinate 49,658 downwards.
CGCTTCAAGCTCTTTATCACCTTTTACTTTTTGCAAAATAATTTCATTTTCTTCGGCTGTTTTAGCCGGAATTAATGCTGCCATGCCGCCCATAGCTAATGCGCCACGCTTGTGACAGGTTTTAATCAGTAGACGTGAATAAGCACTTAAAAAAGGCGTATCCATAGTGACTGCTTGGCGATCTGGTAAAACACGGTCAGCATGTTTGTTCAAGGTTTTGATATAGCTGAAAATGTAATCCCAGCGGCCACAATTTAATGCCACAATATTTGAACGTAGTTCATATAAAATCTCGTCCATTTCGAATACTGCCGGCAGCGTTTCAATTAGGCAGGTACATTTTATTGTGCCTGGCTTTAAACAAAAACGTTCTTCAACGAATGCGAACACTTTTGCCCACCAGCGCGCTTCAACATGACTTTCAAGCTTAGGAAGATAAAAGTAAGGGCCGCTGCCATTAGCTAATAATTGATGGTAGTTGTGATAAAAATACATCGCGAAGTCGAACAGACCACCTGGAATAGACTCGCCCTTGAACTCAACGTGCTTTTCTTTAAGGTGTAATCCACGTACTCGACAGATAAGTACTGCAGGATCTTCATCTAAACTGTAATGTTTGCCTGTTGCCTCAGCAGTAAAGCTAATATCGCCTCGCACTGCATCACGTAAGTTAATTTGACCTTGAACGACTTTTTCCCAGCTTGGTGCTAGTGAGTCTTCAAAATCTGCCATGAATACTTTTACGTTGGCATTCAGCGCATTAATAATCATTTTGCGATCTACGGGGCCAGTAATTTCAACTCTACGGTCAGTAAGATCTTCAGGTATCCCTCTAATCGCCCACTCACCATCTCGAATAGCGCGGGTTTCAGGTAAGAAGCCAGGTAATTGACCATCATCAATGCGTTGCTGCTTTAATTTTCGCTGTGATAGCAACTCAGGAACTTCAGCAGCAAAAGCACCACATAAACTAGCCAATAATGACAGTGAGCCATCATTGAAGATAACCTCTTGGCCAGGGACTTCTGGGCCAATCAAAGCAAGCTCTGAGCTTGTTGGTAAATCAGTTTCAGCACTTGGCTGTGATTTAGCATATTTAGCCATTAGTTGTTCTGCTGTCATATTTAGCCCCTTGAGCAATAATTCGTTTTTAAAAGTTAAATGGTGGTCAGTAAGCGTATTTATCTGTACACCTCTATCAGTGTTTATAAACAGACAACTTACTTCCACATATCTAAAAACAAACCCTGCTACTTTTTAACCATCAAATGTTTGTTTCGTACTAAAACCTAACCAGAAACGTTTGCATTTGCAACAACCAAATAACATCCTCAACAAGCCAAACAGCAACCTAACAATTGGTAACACCAACAACAAAAACACAACAAGACACTGATTTAAAACAGATAAAATTTAAAACAACATTTAATTGGTTTTAGTTGGTAACTTGTCCAACCAATTTACCAACAGCACAAAAAGGTAATTACACAAGTGCTTTAATTACATATCGCAAATAATTGTGTACAGCCTTAAGGCAGTTTTCTACTAAAGTAGAAATAGCATTTTGTTTTGAACATACCCTGAGGTAAAGCCATTAAAATAATTAAAATCATTGAGTTATAATATGCTTAATCACAACCAAATTTAAACAACTGTTTTAATTTGACGTTTACGTAAACAAAATAGGCTGTCTAGAATATATACTCTAGACTGGTGGAGTTGTAACCGGATCAACATCACAAAAGTTATTGGTTTAGTCGAAAAAAAATGCATCTTTTTTTATAAAAAGTTAAAAACAGTCACAATTTAAAGCATTTTTGCACTAAGGAAGGTCAAAGCTTGCAAATACAGAAGCCATATTGGTGCAGATAAAAACGCCCAAAGCAGGTAGCTATGATAAATAAACCACTTTATTTCGACCTTCAGATTTTGCTTTATATAAGGCTGTATCTGCACGGTTAATGATGGGATCAAGGCTTAGATCATCTGCCGTTATTTGGCTAACCCCAAAACTTGCGGTAATTGTAAATTGATGACCAGAAAAACGAGTATCAATCGACTCAATATCAAATCGTATTTTTTTCGCTAACTCAACTGCTAATTCAATTGTGGTAAAAGGCATAAAAATAGCAAACTCTTCACCACCCATTCGACTGACGATATCTGTACTACGGGTATTCGCCGTTATCACCTCAGCAACCTTTTTCAGTGCCCAATCCCCAGTGCCGTGGCCAAAGGTGTCGTTAATCTGTTTAAAAAAGTCTAAATCAATCACTATAACGCTATATTGTCCGCCACGGGCAAGCACTTGGACAAATTCATCTTCGGCTTTTTCTTCGCCAGTACCACGATTTAACAAGCCGGTGAGTAAATCAATTTGAGCTTGTTTACGAAATTGATTTCTTTGCATCCATGCGGTGGCAAGCAACAAACTCAAAAATGCTACCGTGCCCGTCAAGACGGTAGAAAACATAAACGAAGCGCTTTTTTCGCTATTCATAATGCTGCGCTCTTTCGCTAGCATTTCTTGATCTTGTGCCAGTTTATTTAACTGGCGAGTCTTTTCTGCATTATCGAATTTTGCAACTTGGTATGCCGTTTCTTTGACCTTTTTATCATTAATTAACAGCATCCCTATGGCATGGGCTTGCACATGATATTGATAAGCAACTTTAAATTGACCACGTTTACTGGCCACCATTGAAAGCACATTATAAGCACGCTGCTTAGCCTTATAATTATTAGGCTCGTTAGTCAGTTTATCGACCAATTCGGCATACTCAACCGCCTGTTGAAATTGTTGTAACTGAAAATAAACTTCACTTAAATAAGCGTAAATATTATTAATTTCTAACTCAAAATTAAACGGTTGATAAGCTGCTAACGCTTTAAGAAATAACACTTCTGCGGTTTGATAATGATGGTGTTCAAACTCAACTATAGCCTTGCCTTTAATGGCCATAGCTGCAATTAACGGGAAATTATTTTGCTGACAATAATCTTGGGTATCTGCAAATAATTGTAATTGTTCTAGATAAGGGATTTGGTTCAATGATAATTGCGCTGCAGATGTCAGTACCATGGCATAGCAATGGGATTTGCTATCTTGGCCTTTATTTAACATAAAAACAATCTTCGAAAGCCTAAGTACCTCGTCATATTTATCTAAATCTAGATAGGTATTCATTAGCCTGACATAGGAACTGATTTTAATCGAGTTATCTTGAAAGCTGTCAATGCGTGCTAGGCTTTTCTCCAGTAGGCTAAAAGCATCTTCATAGCGCTTTAAAGGAATACTAGCAGAAATTTTATAAGCATAAATATTCGTTAATTGCTCATCGTTCGGGTTGAGTAATAGAGCCTTATCTAAAGTCTGTAAGGCACTTTCATATTTTCCGGCAAGAATAAGCCGTACCGACTCAAAAATATAAAGCCTTATTTTTTGCGCTCGACTTAGACTATCAAACAAACCAAACAGTTCATTAATGCTGGCGCTAGAGGTATCAATATCTTTAAGTATTGATACATCTAGCAGATCTAATTTTTGGTCAATATCGTCAGCGCTGACGTCATCGGCACTCACTGCTGCGCAGAAAATGAATAACGTGGAGCAAAGTAACCGATTAAGCGCTTTTAGCATGAGGCTAAGATTACGATAAGTGATGGACGAGTAAAATTGATTTCAGTTCAACATCACCCACCAAGGATTTAACTTGCGCCATATCCCCTGACATCACAGCGTCAATGTCTTTATCTGATAAACCATTGGCCTGCATAACGCCGCGAGGATCTTTCTTATAAGCCTCTAACAACTTGGCATCTGAGCTTAATTGAGTAAAAAACTCGGTTAAATTTGACATGTTATTTCCTTATTTGTCTTCAAGGTTGTTATCACTATTGATTAGTACAGCTATCAAGCGCGGTTATTGTCCACAATAACCCGTATTCTGTTAACCAATATCATTGGCATTAATCCCTAATTTTTTCATCATCAGCTGATTTAACTTCAGCGGCATTGAAGGTGGGATTAATAAAGTACTGATCATACTTAATGGCGCAAACGGCAAATCCTTTAAAGGAATTTGGTCAATTCTTGGAGATTGAATTGGCAAGTTTGCCGCTTCATATATAATAACTTGGTGATCAAGTGGGTACCATTGGCTTAAGTGATCAACCAAAATCTCCAAGCGGTGTTGATCAGTACTAAACTCGGTCAAAGTATGCTCACCAGCCAAAGCGATTTGCCATAATAGCAAGTAAGTCGCAGGATCTGGATGATGCTGGTAAAGCATAAATTGTGTTGCTTCAAAGCTTTGATGACCATTAGAGCCGGGGTCAATGCCTAAATCTGCCCACAAACATGCTTCAGCGGAAATACCCGGCAGCATATTCGCCTCATAGCCTTCGTTAACCGCTTGCTTAATGGCTAAATGAGATACACAAGAAAATACCCCAGGGTGACCATATAAGGCTACCACCACCAGCTTATCCTGACGAACTTGCTGCAAAATCGCCTCAACCATCTCAGCATAGCTGTCGCGGCGATTCTTCACTTCACCCTCTTGAGCATAATGGCACTGTAATGAGATATGATTGCCATTTAAGCTTTCAAGCCAACGGTTAGCAAAACCATCGGGCACAATAGAAAATACAATATCTGCATTCTCAATATAACTTTGACTTAATTTACTGATATGGCCGGCAAGTTGCAGTCCCGTCCCTACAAAAACTAAACGTCCAGTCTCACCCGGTTCAACTCTTGTTAATGACATTGTGCTCAATTTTTTCAAAAAAGGTTAAGAGTTTTCTGCACTAAATGCCCTAGCATTACCATGGCGGCACACGGCATTTAAAAATAACTCCAGTTACTATCAAACTTATATAAATAGCAGCGCTATTACCACCTCTTTTAAACATTTGCACAACATATTTAGCGCCAATAAAATCATCATTGGTCAAATTTGGGGAACTAACTGAGTCACTAATGAGTCATAACCGTCATTGAAGTAGTAATGAAGTATCAATAGCCACTTGTCAGCATAGGGAAGCCTTGGGTATGATGGCGTCAGATTTTTAGGAAATAGCGCAGACAATGATAAATAAAAAACAAAGTCTTACCCTTTTAGGCGCCGTTGCGCTTTCTGTATCACTAAGTGCATGTAGCGTTTTTGACTACTTAATTTACAAGCCAGATATACCGCAAGGTAACTACATGGAGTTACAGCAAGTTGAAAAACTGCGTATCGACATGACTAAAGAGCAGGCTGAATACATCTTAGGTCGCCCAGTGTTGCGTGATAGTTTCGCAGACAATATTTGGTATTACGTTTATCACTTTAAAAGTGGCCGTAACGCTAAAGTGACTCATAAAGAACTTATTTTATACTTTGATGGCGACTTACTCACCAAAGTTGAAGGCGACTATAAGCTTAGTGATGACTTTAATACGCCTTTAAACGAAGGGGCATTGCCAACAGTGTCAGCCCCAGTTGTTGCACCATTACTACCTGAGCAAGAACCTAAAGCGATGAGGGGCGATATTCACCCACTTGTTGAAGAAGAGCGCTTAGAAACTGAAAATGATGTACCGCAGCAAGATGAGCAGTAATGAAAAACAGATTTAAGCAATAAAAATAAAAACGGAGAGAATGTTTCATTCTCTCCGTTTTTATTTATGTAATAGCAGTAATACATGACCGCTTTTAGTTCAAATCAGTTAACTTTTGCACCCGTTATCTTATTGCTGCGGCCTTCTTCTTTGGCTTTTTCAGCACGCTTGCGACGCACATCTTTAGGATCTGCAATTAATGGCCGATATATTTCTATTCGTTGACCGGACACCAATACTTCATCATGCTTGACCTGACGGCTAAACACCCCTAGCTTCACCTTGGCTAAATCAATTTCTGGAAAAAAGCTGACAATATTGCTTTGCTTTACCGCCTCAATAAATGTGGTGCCAGGCAGCACATTCACGCTAATAATTTTTTGCTGAGTCGGTAGCGCATAAATCACATCCACCGCAAATGTTTCAACATCATTTGTCATTGTAAATCACCTTGGCTCTTTCAGTGAATGCCGTCACCATTGAATTCATCAGATCTTTAAACACTTTGCCAAAGGCCAAATCAGCTAATGGATTTGAAAAATCGAAATTTAAATCAAATTCAACTTTACAGGCATCGTCCGTTAACTCGGTAAAGCGCCATAAACCGTCTAAATGTTTAAAAGGGCCATTCTCAAGCCTTAACTCAATCGTTTTACCTGGCACCACTTGGTTACGAGTGGTGAAGGTTTTACGGATCCCAGCTTTAGAGACATCAACCGACGCCACCATAGTTTGTCCATCAAACTCCAGCACTTTCCCACCCACACAGCCGGGTAAAAATGCATGATATGACTCCACATCATTAACCAGATCATACATCTGCATTGCACTAAATCGAACCAGTACACTTTTTGAAATTTTTGGCATGAAAAACAACACTCATATTAACAATGAGTCGATTTTAACATGCTCCCAAGAAAACGCATCCATTACAGCTTGATGAATGTACTCGCATCTTTAAGCCGTTTGGGTATAATCCACAGATTAGTTTTCTCTCTCCCCCATCTCTGCCACACGTCAACGAGTAAGCAGAGTTTTTAAATGGGATAACAGCGGGTATCACACGCGATTATGGTAAAAAAGAATTCAAAAAAATCAAAGAATCCGCCCGCTACGATTACACGTAATAAGCGCGCCACCTTTGAATTTAAAATCGAAGAAAAAGTCGAAGCCGGTTTAGAGCTTCAAGGCTGGGAAGTAAAATCTTTGCGTATGGGTAAAGTGACCCTCGCAGATTGCTACGTTTTTATTAAAAACGGTGAAGCCTTTATGCATGGCTGTACCATTCAGCCACTTAACACTGCAACCACCCATGTAGTTTGCGACCCAGTGCGTACTAAAAAGCTGTTATTAAAGCGCAGTGAAATTGATAAACTTGAAGGCTTAATTGAGCGTCAAGGCTACACCTTAGTGCCATTGTCACTTTACTGGCGCAAAAGCGCTTGGGTAAAGGTGGAAATAGGACTCGGTAAAGGTAAAAAAGATCACGATAAACGCCAAGACACTAAAGAACGTGAGTGGAAAGTTGAACAATCTCGAGTAATGAAGAAGTCGAGACTGGACGGATAATGAACAAACGATTGTAACTGTGGTCAAATACATTAGGTATTTTAGTATTTACCCGATACAATCAACAAACTTTGGGGGCGATTCTGGATTCGACAGGATTCACGAAACCCTGGGAGCATGTCGAGGGGCGGTTGGCCTCGTAAAAAGCCGCACTGTTATAGTTGCTAACGACTCTAACTACTCTCTAGCAGCTTAGGCTAGCTAGCCATCTTACCCACGTCTCTCAAATGGGCAGGGATTCAAGATGGTCATATTACATTTGATAGCGAGGGAACTCCGTCCGAGGGTGAACCGCGAAATAGTATCGGACTCGCCAATTGCAATCCTGTCTTTCGGAGTGTACTTGGTTAACCAAAAGAGAGACTAAACATGTAGCGCCTTGGATGTAGGCTTTCTGGACGCGGGTTCAAATCCCGCCGCCTCCACCAAATTCTAAAAGGGCTTAACCGCAAGGTTAAGCCCTTTTTCTTTGGCTAGTTCAAACAACTTTTATCAATCCCAATCAATAACTTTCTCGATTCCAATGAGGCGGTGGCAACTGAACTGCCGGCCATAAAAAAACCTGCACTTGGCAGGTTTTTATCAAACTCAATTAAAAAGCGATTTAGTTTTGCTTTCTAACAAACTTTGATTTGAGCATCATTTGGCCGTGACCATCAACTTTACAGTCAATATCATGGTCTGCATCAACAAAACGTTTGATAACCGCTTTAGTACCAACTTTAAGCACTAATGAAGAACCTTTTACTTTAAGGTCTTTAATCAGCGTCACTTTGTCTTCTTCTGCAAGTAGGTTACCTACTGCATCTTTTAGGATGATTGCATCTGGATCAACGATTTCTTCGTTTGGGTTCCATTCATGAGCACATTCTGGACAAACTAGTTGTGAGCCATCTTCGTATACGTAGGCTGATTCACATTTTGGACATGGTGGGATATTGCTCATGGTGAGTTCTCTTTAAATGAATGATTGTCTGCCTTTAAGTGGCTTAAATAGCACTTTTATTGCAGAAACAGATAGCGGTTATTATACGCAAAATAAGCTATATCTGCTAGACAGCTTATTTGCTGAGCTTCACAAATTAGCACCTTGATGTGAGACTGAACTGGCCAAGGTGTTATTTTTCATACAAGTGTGTTAAACATGTTACATCAGTTATTTTAAGCCCAAACTCTGGCCTCATAAGGGCTTGCGATCATTGGTGATTTTTCCGAACACTGTTTAAGGCATTTTTTATACTGCTATTTGTTGACCTCTGTGAAATTGCAGCTCATATTGCTTACCAAAGGCTAAGTAATATAGTCATCTGTAGTTACTTTTTTAAGATACAAGGTCATGTCTGTGAGTATAGTTGCTCATTATTTACATAAATGGAAAATGAGGCTGGGCATTTTGGTTGCACTAGTCTGTTTGTGGCCGATTCAAACTTGGCTAATTAATGCAATGACTACAGATGCGTTAAGCCCTTATCGCATCACGCTAACCTTGCCGCTCTCTGACGCCCTCAATCAAGATTATGGTCTTAGCCCTGATGCTAAAGTGAATAAGGTTTTTGTCAGTGGCAGTTTTTCTGACTGGTATAGTGACGACCCTTATTATCAAATGCAGCAAGTCTCTGCTAACCAGTGGCAATATGATCTTTCCATTCATCCCGGTGACATTGAATATAAACTGGTGCTGCATCTCGATGGACAGCCGACACCGATTTGGATTTTAGACCCGAATACCCCTAACACAGCCAGTAACCCTTGGGGTGATACCAACTCTGTGTTACACGTGTTTGACTGGCCCAAGATTGCCACCACAGTGCAGCTATTTACTCTATCGATTGTGGGGGCATTTTTACTATTTTGTGTATTAGAGCCTTTTTTATATTGGTTACTGCATTTAAAAATGCCCTTTCACCGTAAACTGATGATCAGCAACATGTTGATCCTTATTTGTGTACAGTGGTGTTTTTTGGCTATCAACTGCATCAAAGCCGCCAATTGATAAAGCTTTCGGTTAGTGACACCTTGCATAACATGCACTTACTGCTAGCCAGTGAACAAATTGATTTTGACAACATAGCAAGCCAGCAACAACAAATCTCAGCGACCATTGAGCGTTTTTTTTCTCAAGCGACTACCCGCATCGATAAAAAACAAAACAGCTTATTTCAAATTACCTTGTCTGATTTTGCGGTGCTGGATAAAAACGGCCAATTAGTCAGTTTGCATCACCGCCGTCAGAATGAAACCATCCAACAAGATAGAGCCTCAAAACTTGGCTTTGCTAGCTCTGAAGATTACTTTATGAAGGGCTTATGGGCGCAATTAATTCCCAAGGCACAACAACAAGCGCTTACTGGGCAATTACAGGTAAAAAAACGCCCACGTAATATGCGTAAAATAGAAACCGCCCGTACCCAACAAGCTGAATGGGTACTAGGTTTTAGCCAGTTGATGCAGCCTATTGTCTACCGAGGTCAATTAAAAGGCTTTTATGGTGCGTCGATTCAAGTAAAGCTTTATGGCACTGAACTATTAAATATACTGTTTTTTCAGTTGTTGCTTTTGCTGGGGCTGATTGCTGTCGCTAGCTGGTTGTTTATGCGCGTCGGTAAAATTGTCACCAAAGACATTCTAATACTGACCAGTTGGACCCAAAGAATCGTTAAGGGTAATTTAAACCAAAAACTTTACATAAATAGCCAAGATGAAATTCAACAACTGGCTGAAGACTTCGAATTAATGCGTCAGTCCTTGGTCACCAGTTTTAATAAAATTGAGCAGCAAAATACTAATCTGTATACCGAGGCTTATTTTAATAACCTTACAGGCTTGCCTAACCGCAAAAAGCTTTACGCAGATTTAGCAGGCAAAACTGCGCACTCTTTAATTGCCTTTAACATTAATCAGTTTGGCCAAATAAATGATTTTTACGGGGTAAAAACTGGCGATGCGACTATCAAAGTTATTGCCAAGCGGATCGTCGCTGCCGCTAGTCAGCACACGGTTTACAAAACCGGCGCTAACGAGTTTGTCGTCACCCTTAGCAATCAAGTTGAAGATCTGCACTTACAACAACTAGCAGAAGCCATTATTGATGATGTCACTCAACATGCCATCACCATAGATGGCAACGAGGTATATGTTAACCTCAGCGCCGGTGGAGCCCACTGTATTGATAGTAATTACTCACAACTGCATCAACATGCTGATTTAGCCAGAAGAATTGCCCTTAAACAGTTTCAGCGTTATCAGCTGTTTTCTTTATCAATGGTCAACCCACAAGCTTTTGAACACAACATGCAGCAAAGCCGTATGTTGGCGCTGGCAATACAAAATGATGCCGTAGTGCCCTTTGTACAATTAATCCAGCCACTGGATGGCAATAGCGCCCCGAAATTTGAATGTTTAATGCGAATAAAACAAGCTGATGGCGATTATTTAACGCCTGCAATGTTTATGAAAACCGCCGTGCAATCGCGTATTTACCCACTATTGATGCAGAGTATGCTAACAAAATCTTTTGCATTATTTCATCTACAGCCCTACGAGTTTTCAGTCAATATCTCTATCGATGATATTGCCCTACCTGAACAAGTGAATCAGCTGCTTAATTTACTGAAGCAATACTCTGGGGTGGCGCAAAGATTAACCTTTGAATTACTTGAAAGTGATGAGATCACCAACTACCAATTAGTAAAAGACTTCATTGCAAAAGTAAAACCTTTTGGCTGTAAAATAGCCATTGATGACTTTGGAGCTGGTTATTCTAACTTTAGTCATTTACTCAGCTTAGATGTGGATATCATTAAGATTGATTGATGGCTCGCTTATCCGTCACCTAGATCATGATAAAAAAGCCCAACATTTAGTTGAAACCGTATCTGAGTTTGCTCGCAAAATGCATATTCAAACCGTGGCTGAATTTGTGGATTCTGACAAGGTGCTAAATATGGTCAAGCACTACCAAATTGATTACGCCCAAGGCTATTTACTGGGTAAACCCCAGCCAACAATTGAGGCTGCATTAGGCTTACCGCGCCCAGTAAAAAAACAGCTGACAAATAGCGTTATTGAGCCAGTATTTAGTTAACCCTCAGCACTATCTGCAAGCACTAATCACTAATCACTAAGGAGTTAGGAGTTAGAAGTAAGTGCTAATCACTAACAAAAAATACCGCTACTCAGTTGCGGTATGTTGTCACTCACCAAGCCGGCTCAATCAGCGATGAGCTGTGTTTTTATGAGTCTGGTTGCAATTAAACTCGCTCAGACAACATGGCATCAGATTAGTGTGAAACACAAAACCGTGGCCATTAAATAAAACTAGGGCGACTAAATATAGTCGCCCTAGTTTTATTTAATGATGTTAGTTGCTGTTTGATTATAAAAAATTAGTTAGTTACCAATCATTTTTTGTTGAGAATAAACTCGCTCGCCCAAGGTGTTAAGCACTGTGCACTCACCATCAAGCACGGCAATAATCGACTTACCCTCTCGAAACTCATCGGGCAATATTACCCTTCCAGCGGCACTGACATGCAACCCTTTCAGTACAGTGTTATTCATAGATAGACCTGCCGGAGCATCATAAAATAATACCGTTACTGTCGCTTTATTATCTTTATCAACTGTGGCTAACGGCTGCGTTACTTCTGTCATAAGTTCACTCTCATCCTTATAAAGCGGCTAACATGACTATTAGTTCCCTTATGATAAGTCTAGTCATGAATTATTGATTTATCGAGAAACTGAACAACATATTACTTACAAAGGTATTGTTAATTTGACCTAGCTCACTGCTTAATGATGATTTTGTTCAAAAATTAGGGGGAATTTTAATATCTACAGCGGTCATTTTTGTGCTGCTGGCAAGAAAATGAGCAAAAAACAGTAAAATTAACATTGAAACAGATACAGCCCCTAAACAGTTGCGATAATTTTTGCTAGAATCATCGACAATTTTTCGATATAAGACTGAGATTAAGATGGGAAGAGCATACCAAAACCGCAAAGAATCTATGGCTAAAACCGCTGGCCAAAAAACGCGTTTATACTCGCGCTACGGTAAAGAGATATATGTTTCAGCTAAAAATGGTGGTGTTGATCCTGACGGTAACTTAGCATTACGCAGCTTAATTGCACGTGCGAAAAAAGACCAAGTACCGACTCATGTTATCGAACGTGCTATTGAAAAAGCCAAAGGCGGTGGCGGTGAAGATTATGATACCGCGCGTTATGAAGGTTTTGGCCCTGGTGGATGTTCAGTCATCGTAGATTGCTTAACTGACAATGTGAAACGTACTTTCACTGAAGTGCGTCAAGCTTTCGTTAAAAATGATGCTAAGTTAGGTGGACCTGGTACTGTTGCTCACAGTTTTGACCACCAAGCCGTATTTGTATTTCCTGGTGATGACGATGAAGCCGTTTTAGAATTGCTGATGATGGCTGATGTGGACGTGACTGATGTTGAGTTAGAAGATGGCATGATCAGCGTTTTCTCACCAATCACTGAATACAATAAAGTCCGTGTGGCATTAACTGAAGATAATGCAGACATCGAATTTGAAGTTGAACATATCACATTTGTACCTCAGGCCATGACCGAAGTGACCGGTGAAGATGTTGAAACCTTCGATAAATTTATTGCTGCTTTAGAAGACTGTGATGACGTACAAAACGTTTATCACAATGCTGAGATTAACGACTAACAGCAACAGCTCTTACGCCAGCCCTAAAGCGGATGAGCCCAATAAAAACGCAGTCAATAGACTGCGTTTTTTTATGGCTTACCTTTGTAGCTAAAATAAGGGCAAGTCGCTTATTTTAATTCCATTTCTTGAACTTTTTCATAAGCTATTTCAGGTGCTGTAACCTCGGGCTTCTGATGTAAATCTGCTTTTAATTGTCCTTTTCGATGCTTGAGTGCGGCATCAAGTTTTTTACCTGCTTGGGTAAGTGCTGGGTACATAACGGGATCTGACGCTTTGGCAGCGATTCGGCTACCTTCATAGTTCGTGGTAATTTCTACTTCAAACTCGCCGTGCTCTTTTGAAATAATAATATCGAGTGATATTAGCGTTGGGAAATGACTGGCTATTTTAGTGAATTTTTGATTGACGTGTTCTTTTACAGTATCAGTAACATCGACATGGTGACCCGAAAGATTTATTTTCATAGATAAATATCCTTTAATAATATAGCGACGCTATATACTTCACTTTCTTTAAGCAATTTTATTCTTACACCAGTATATTTGAGGACTTGTGTCCTAGAACTCAAGGGAAGTTGGATAAATTTTTGTTAACATTACAAAAATTTCTCACTACCACCTCATACTAGTGTTAATTATTTTGTTTGCAGCGATTCATTTGTCTTACAACTTCAGTATAGACATAAAATTAAAACAAAATCTGCAACTTTTGTCGTGTTTGCACTTTATTTGTGCATTTAGCTGTTTTTTAAGAAAATTAACCTTCAAAATAGTTTAAAAATCAGCCAAAAAAGCTAAATTAAGGCACAGTTCAAGCGTCCATGGCCTCAAGTTAATCTATGACTAAAAGTGATAATTCACGCTTTACACTCACTTTTAAGCACTGGAGTGGATTTCATAAAAAACCCAGCATAAGCTGGGTTTTGTTATATTCGGTCATTTGAGATAAGTTTATCGTTAAAGTCAGTTAACTTTGGTTACCGACAAGGTGGGAGAGCTCGCACTGGGGCCAGTTACCGTAAATCGATATGTGCCAGCATCTGCAGCATTAAAATTCATATTAGCCCCTTTGGATGCCAATGACTGCATTTCACCTTCTAACACCGTTTCTTCGCCAGCAATAGCACCAAAATCAACAGTAGACCAATCTGCAGTAGCAATCTTAAATTCATGATTGCCCGCCTCTAAAGCGATATCAACATGGTAAACCGAAGAACCTTGGTAAGTTAGTGCATCAACTTCACCCCAGCCATTCATTCCGCCACGAATATACACAGTATTAGTGCCAAACATTTCTGTTTTATTGACAGTTAGCATTGGCTCTAAACGATTACTCATATTAAAAGTAAAAGTGTACATTTCTTCAGTTTCAAAGTTGAGACTCATATTCGTCCCTGCAACCGCTAACGCTTTGGCAGTATCTAAGGTCACTGCACCATTATCATCTAAACTGCCGTAATCAACTGTAGACCAATCACTTGAGGCAACTTTAAATTCATGGTTTGCTGCTGATACCAATATTTCTGCTTGGTAAATACTGCCACCCATGTAAACCAATTCATTGGTTTCGCCCCAACCATTCATGCCGCCACGAACATAAACACTAGTGCCAACGAAAGGCTCTTCGTTGTATACGGCTAGCACTGGGTTATCTTTATCTGCTGCATTAAGTGAGAACACATAAGTCCCATCAAGTGTTGCGGTAAAGCTTAAATTTGCGCCCGCTCTAGCAAGTGGCTCAGCTACGTCTTCATCAACTCCCGCTTCGGCATCTGACACGCCGCCAAAGTCCACAGTGCTCCAATCACTGGATGCCACTTTAAAGTCATAGCCACCCGCGGCTAAAGTAATTGCAACGCGATATTCACCACTACCAATATAGGTAAAGCTATCCACTTCACCCCAGCCATTCATGCCACCACGAACAAATACTTCAGTGCTGCCATATGGCACAACATCTGGCGCACCCGCTGTAGCATTAGCACTTAAACCTGCACCTTGTGTATCACCTTGGTTTTTCACAAACACTGCTGTGGTATAAGCCGGTACAGTAAACGTGCCCTCTTCAGTCCCCTCACTAAAGTTGGCACTTTGCACTGTGGTGTCAATCGACATAGATAAACTTGGATGCAAACTAAACCCAGATGCAGTCGGCACTGTATGAGACTGCTCACTTTCACTGCCGTTGATCATCACCACCATGGCATCAACTGAAGGGTCTATATCAGTTAAATCAGCACCATCATCAATACTCATCACAATTACGCCCTGAGTTTGATTCTTGCCAATATTATGGAAACCAACACGGTCAATAATGTCTTGCTCAGTCGTTAAACGCAGTAGTGGGCTCGTTTTACGTATAGATAAAAACTCATTAAAGACGTTAGAAGCAAACTCAATTTCAGACATAGAGGCAGCTGAATTAGGATTACCCGCAAGCGCAATAATTTGCTCCATTTTGGCAGCATTATCTTGCTCTAACGGTAAGCCGACATTCCAGTTATTACTGCCTTTAGTAAAGTCGACCCAGTTAAACCAATCGCCGGAATCATAAGTATTTCGGTCTAATGATTTCGAGCGCAACATGTCGCCACCCATTTGTAAAAATGGAATACCTTGGCTCATTAATGGAATCGTAGCAGCAATATTTTGCACTCGTACGCGGCTATCTAACGATAAACCAATATCATTTGAATACTGTAAAATATCCCATAAGGTTTCGTTATCATGCTTTGATACATAGTTAATACTGTCTGCAGGATCTAAGGTGTAAGCTGTTGGCTGTGAGTTCCAGCTAAAGCTACTCCCTGTGGCAGTATTGCCGTTAAAGTCTTTTAAGACGTAGTTTTGTAAGTTACCTGCCATTGATAAGCGCAGCGTATCTTGGTCACGCAAATAATCATCTTTTTGCTCAGAAGCAAATAAAGCCCCCCCTCGAACGGCCTCACGAATACGGTCATTAAAGGTACCGACTTCACTGCCTGCCATATTGGCTTGAGTGGCCTGTTCAAACAATCGATTATCGGCGACTTCACCAAAGTTCCAACCTTCACCATAGAAGTAGTTATCAGCATCAACCGCTTGAACGGCATCACGGGCAGCTAAAATACTGCTCTTAGGCATATGACCCATCACGTCGAATCGGAAACCATCAAAACCATATTGCTCAGCTAAAATCACCATTGAATCAGAGACAAACTTATCCATCATTCGATGTTCAGTGGCGGTATTATCACAACAGGTGGATGATTCAATGTTACCGCTAATTTCGTTATAACGGTGGTAATAACCTGGCACGACTTTATCGAGCACTGAGTTATCCCAAAGCCCAGATGAACTGGTATGGTTATACACCACATCTAACACGACTCTTAGCCCTAACTCATGTAAAGCTAAGTTCATTTCACGTAACTCTCTAACTCGAGCAATGCCATCGGCATCGCTAGCATAACTGCCTTCTGGGGCAATAAAATGCTGAGGGTCATACCCCCAGTTAAAGCTGTCATAGCCGCGCATAGCTTCAACTAATGCTTGGGCATCTTTTGAGCCTGGTAATGCTCCTTCTAGGATTGATTCAATTGTGGCTGATTTATCTTGGGTAACACAGGCATCTGCACTGTCTTCAATCTTGTCACACAAGGTGCCTAAAGTGTCTGTGATATCAACTCGCTCTGCCGGATCTTCATTAACAGTAGCGATATCATTGACAGGCAATAAATGAAAATGAGTCACGCCACTTTCAGCTAATTTACGTAGATGCTCAACAGGTGCACTACCCGCTTCAGTAAAGGCTAAATACTTACCTCGGTTTTCTGCGCTAGTGCTTTCATCGCGAGCACTAAAATCACGAACATGACCTTCGTAAATCACGATATCTTCAGGATTGGCAACCGTCATGACTTCGTGGTCATCCCAACCATCAGGTTTTAAGTCATCATCACTTAAGTTAATAAATTGACTATAGCGGCCATTGGTTGACACATTCAGAGAATAAGGGTCCGTTGATTCAAGTGTTTCAATGGCTTTAGTTACAGGATGGAAAACAATGAGTTCGTAACGGTAATACATTCTGTCTAAGCTCATATCACCGCTAAATGACCAAATCCCCGTTTCAGCATCTAAGGTCATCGACTCAGTACGGGTTAAGTTTTTAGCTGCATCATAAACTTTCAAATTCACTGTTTGAGCTGTTGGTGCCCAGACTTTCGCCATGATGTTACTGCCATCATAGATTATGCCTAAGTCAACTTCATCAGCATCATTCTCACCAGCGGTGTACAGTGCATCAAGTACTTTAGCGGCTTGAACATGAGTTGCTGCAACAGGTTTGTCGTCGCCATCATAAGCCACCATAACCAACTGATTTTTAGCAATAGACTTAGCTTCTTCTGTAGTAAAATTCGCTTCATAAGCAGGCCAATCCGCTAAATGCGGTACTAAGGCTTTTTGCGCATCAGTTAGCTCACTGCTCATAACTTCAACTTGTGTGCCACTGATATTGCCATCATTGTCAGCTGCAATTCCTGCAATATCAGAATGATGAATAACAAATTTTGCGATTCCGTCCGCTGACTGATTCCATACAAAAGTATTTTGATCGAGCCAATGAGCACTAGCACCATCAATTGAAAAGCCAGTATCTAACACAGGATAAGCATAAATATCGCCAATCCCATCAATGGTAAAGTTTGTGCGATCGAACATGGCTTCTGGTGCGTCTGCGTCTTCAAAGGCAATTAAGCTCATGCTTAAATCGCCCGAAGCAATGGCCTTATCATCACCATCATGAATAATGAAATTAGCACATTCTCCATAGCCTTCTTTTAATTCTAAAACCCAATAAGCGCCGTAGACTTCATCAACCCCAGTAAAACGATGTCCATTGGCCCAGTCCGTGCTGTCAAATGGCGGAGCATAAGCGTCACATTTGTCGTTATTCCAAGTGTGTAATTTATATGCTGAATACTTTGGATTTGACTCAGTGTTATTTTTATCTTGCTTGCGGTGGTAATAAAGTACCGCTTGATTTGCCCCCGCTAACACACTAGGCAAAGGCAAGTTAGGGTTTAAGCCCACTTCACACGTTTCATTGTTTGCATCAGGAAAAGTCGGTGCAGGACAACTTAATGGCGGCGGTGGAACACACGCAGTGCCCTCGGCATTCGGTACATTGGGCACATTACAGGTTAGCAGTACTTCACCGGACTCTACTGAGTCACCACCACAACCATACAGAGCAGTTAACGATAAAGTCACTGCGGATAATTTTATTATTCTATAAAGGCTCATCATGAGTCACTTCTCCCTGTTAAATTCGATACTGGGCATTTGGTTGAGCTAAGTTTCTTAACGGCGTCATCAGCGTTAGATTTACATGACATAATTTAACCCCAGATAAAATTCACGACCGAAGTACTGAATGGTGCCGGTTTTGTTTTGGTTGCCAAAATAGCTCTTAGTTGGCTCGTCAGTTAAGTTATTCACTTGGAATAACAGTCCTAGCCCATCGGTCACTTGATAAGACGCTTGATAATCAATCACGGTTTCACCGTCAAAATTGACCACCTGCTCATTAATAGCGACTTGCTCTGAGATAAAGTCGTCACGATAGCGAGCGCTAACTCGAGTTTCAAAGCCTTCATAACTGTAAAATAACGTTGCACTTGCAACATTATTTGATAAGCCAGGTAGGCCTTGCTTTGACGCTTCACCAGCAAAGGTAGAAATGGTTTCGATTTCAGATTCGGTATAGGAATAACTGGCATTAAAGCCTAACCCTGACCAAGCATCGGGTAATGAAGCAAACACTTGGGTGTAGGCCAGTTCTAAACCGCGAATATAGCCGCCCTTTTCGTTATTCATTGCCGTTGTGAAAGTACCATTAACCGTTGGCACAACTTGGCCACTGTCTAATTCAATCGAATCAGGCACGTTGTAGCCATTGCCTTTAAAGTCGTAGTTGTCGATGCTGTCGGTATCAATAAATGACTTAATATCTTTGTAGAAAAGCGCAGCAACAAACGCACCTTCATCAAAGTAATACTCATAAGACACATCGTATTGATCGGCATAGAAAGGCTTTAAGAATGGGTTATTAGTGCTTGAACCATTAATTTCACCTGTGTCGCTGACCGAAGCGCTCGCATCGCCCGCTAAGCGATTAATAGGTGGGCGAGACATCACTTTCGCGGCGCCAAAACGCACTTGAGCGCTTTCTGTCACATGAAAGTTAAGGTTAATTGAAGGCAAGTAATCGGTATAGCTCACCCCTTCAACGATGGGAGCATAAAGCGAGTTATTGATACCGATTTCGTCGAGAATGTTTTGCGCACCAAAAGCTGGATCGCCACCCACATTTTTAAGCACGGTTGCCGATTGTTCGGTGTTTACCACCCTTACGCCAACGTTACCCGTTATTGGCAAACCACCTAATTCAGTATTGATATTGGCTAAGGCATAACCAGACCAAACCTTTTCGTACACTTCACCACTTTGCAATACTGACCATGAATAGTTGTTGGTATAACCTTGGGCTTGCCCCGGTGCAACACCATCAGCGTTACCCCATGTTTGCACTGGTTGCGGAGTTCCATTTGGGAACCATGCGTTAAGTGCCGCATCAACATCAATGGCTAAATAAGATGGGAAATAGCTAAAATCACCTTCCCAATCAACGACAGTGGTCATGTCATCGGTCAATCTTAATGGCGGCTGCGAACTCGAAAAAGCATTATCAACTCCGTATTCAAATACTGAGCGGTCATTAGAGTAAGTACGGTCTGAATAACGACTACCAAACTCAACACTGGATATAACATCATTGTCTAGGGTGTATTCAAAATCTATCCGATAAGCGATTAATTCATCTTCATTCACATAGGGATAGATGCCATATTTGCTAACCATCATACGGTCAGTATCAGAAAATGCATCCGCTTGATTAAAACCCACATCGGGTAAATCTAAACCATTCAGTAAGTAGCTAATTGATACATTTTCATCAAAAATGGGCGTGTCGGCGTTGGCATCAACTGCCACATTTGACCATAACAAACCATTACGAAAATTACTTTTTGCCGATGATAAAGACACATCAACATTCACATTAAGATTGTCAGTAACTTGCCAATCAGCGTTAATGCCATAGCTATTTACTTCATCAAAATCTTGATTGTCATCGTTAACCAACTCAACCCGCGTGTTACCAGTAGACTTACGGTTGTAAGTACCACCAATCACTGAGTTACCATCTAAAACAGGGTTGGCAATTGAAGCGCTTTCTGGATCTAACTTAACCCTAAAACCACGGGCAAAGGCTTCTGTGTCAAAGCGAGATATAAATGCATCAGCTTTAAGGACAAAATTATCAACCGGTGCCCATTCAATCGCCCCCATGTAGCCATTTCGAGTTTCAACGCCGCCAAGATGCTGTAGTTCAAAACCTTCACCCAAATATTCTTTATGGGCGTTAGTCATATCGCCATCGTCACCAATCGGGCCATTGGTGTCATTTTCGATAAAGTCGACATCCGCTGTGCCATTGTATGCAAAGCCAATAAATTGAGTTGCTACGCTTGGCTGATTCAATCTTGCATAACCAACGGCAATACCTAATGTGTCTTCAAGAAATTTACCCTGATATGAAAAACTGACGCGATCGCCATATTCTTCCGCACCATACACTTCACTCGCGCGGTCGTTATACATAGCGCGGGCATTCACCACAAAGTTATGTTTTTCTGTTTTGCTCAAAGGACTAACCGTTGCTAACTCAACCGTACCGGCTACGCCCCCTTCAAGTAATGATGCTTTAGAAGATTTATATACTGCAGCAGAGCTAATTAGCTCAGAAGGATATTGATCAAACTCAATGCTACGAGAGCCACTTGTCGATACCTGCTCACGACCATTTAAGGTTGAAGAGACAAAGCCACCTGACATACCACGAATATTGATTTGAGCAGCTTGGCCACCGGTTCTCACCGCTGAAATCCCCGGTAAACGGGTTAATGCATCCGCCATTGATACATCTGGCAGTGCGCCTAAGTCATCTGCTGATAGTTGCTCAGAAACAGTATCCCCATAACGTTTTGAATTAAGTGAATCAATCAAACTACGGCTATAACCGGTGACACGAATAACCTCAATGTCATCTTCAGCGGTGATATTATTGCTACTGGTATTTGCTGCGGCATTATCCACATTAGTTTCATTTTCGACCGCATTAGCGACCTGAGTTTTTTCTGTATTGATGCCATCGGCAGCAAGCGCTATATCGGATGAAAAAGCAAATCCGCCCCCCGCATAGCGATAACACACTAGGTTTACGATTGAACATTGAGTTTCCCCTCACCGTACTGGTTTTTATAGTTACCCAACATTCAGTTATACCGCTCAGACTAATGGAATATCAGGCATTTTTATTCCGATATACTAGTCATGGATTAGTGCTAGCCTCAATTTACCGCATACGTATTCATAACATCTCATTAACATATCGATTGTTTAAATAGTCGCTAAGTTGATGTAATCACATGCTAAAATCGGTTTGCTAATTATGATTAATATTTACACTATCCGCGGCAATCCACTTTTGGCTATAGGCTAGTCATTAAATATCTAAGGGGAGGTAGATTTCGTCACTCACTCAGGTAGAATACTTTTCAGCTAAACCATTTGAGTAATGCTTCTAATCACAGTTTTAACCAGATTACTCACTAAGTGTTTGAAATTGTAAACAAAGGATAAATGATGGGTTTTAAGTTAACGGTAAAATGGCAAGCAGATCATTTTGATCATCAAGCGCCAGAGTTTAACCGGGATCACCAAATCGAATTTGGTACAGGCCAAGTTGTTCACGCCTCTTCTGCGCCTGAATATAAAGGCAATGAAGCCAAGGTTAATCCTGAAGAAAGTTTGCTTGCGGCCTTATCCTCTTGCCACATGCTAACCTTTTTAGCCATTGCCCATTTAAAACGCCTAACAGTTGAAACCTATGTTGATAATGCCAAAGCAGAACTAGGCAAAAATGATAACGGTAAGCTGTCAGTCACCAAAATGACCTTAAATCCAGTGGTAACTTTTGCAGAAGGCATTGAAGTCAGTCAGGAAGTGATAAATAAAATCCATGACAAAGCCCACGCCAATTGCTTTATCGCCAATAGTGTTAATTCTGAAGTAGCAATTAACGGCTGATAAATACCTGCTAAAGGCTGTATTTACAAATAAAAAAACCGATATCAACTTGACTTGATATCGGTTTTTTTACACTTATTTACCAAGCTTAACTCAAGTTAGCGCCTTTAAAATTGCGCTTTAGTATCTGCCGCAAATCCGCTTGCAGGAATTGGCTTAGCTTTTAACGGCGCGATTGGCTTTTGGATCAGCTCATCTTTTAAATAACGAATGGCGGTTTCAAGTTGGGCATCTTGGCCCGAGAATGTGGCAAAAGGTAAGTTATCTACCTCAATATCCGGTTCAACTCCGTGGCCTTCAACAATCCAACTGCCATCAATAGCGTATTGTGGATACTCCGCCACTCTTGCCATACCTTTATCCGTTAGGCTGTTGCGCCCTGAAAGCCAAACCCCTGCACCCGCAGTTTGCTTACCAATTAACGGCGCTAACCCTAAGGCTTTAATGCCTGCTGAAAAGGTCTCGCCATCTGAATAAGTCATTTGATCCGCGAGCACCACTAAGTGACCCCTAAAGGTTTGCTGCATATTGGTATTAGCAGTGCCATGGGTGGGCTGCCAAAAAGCCCACGCACGGCGCAGTAACTTTTCAATAATCCAGCTATCGATATTACCGCCACGATTACGACGCACATCAATGATTAAACCGTCTTTGTCATAATTGGTATAAAACTCACGGGCAAAGCTTTCAATATCCCCAGCCCCCATGGCATACAAATGTAAATAACCAATGTTGCCTTTACTGGCACTGCTGACTTTAGCGGCATTATTGGTGACCCAGTCTAAATAACGCAGCTTGGCATCGGTGCGGTTATCATGGGGCACAACAATCGTTTGATGGCTTTTTTTACCACGAGTTAACTCCAACAACACTTGTTTATTGGTTTGATTACGCAGTAGTTGACTAACCTGAGCAAGACTGCTGACAGGCTTACCATTAATGGCTTTGATGATGTCGCCCTCTGCGGCGTCAACGTCAATACGGGCCAGCGGTGATGCCTGCGTTGGTAGCTCTGGGTCGTTACGATAAATATGGTTAATCAGCACCCCTTTTGAGGTTTGCGCTAACCGTGCCCCTAAACTTGCCCCTGTGGCAGTGTCGTTTTTAGCTATATCACCACCGCGCACTTGCGAGTGCAATGAATCAAGCTCGCCCATCATTTGCTTGAACAAATCATTAAGCTCATTTCTATCGGTTAAGCGGGCTAATAACGGCTGATATTTTTGCTTCACCTGCTGCCAATTAACCCCGCGCATATTCTTGTCGAAAAAGGAGTCACGGTGCATTAACCAGGCATCTTCAAATATCTGCTGCCACTCTTGCATTGGCGCTATAGATAACTGCCACTGGGCGGTATCAACCTGAGTGTTTTTAAGCTCTGTGGCTATTTTATCGCCAGCATCAACAATATGCAGCTCACTTGGATTAGCCTGTTTTCTTAGCAGTAATTTTTCACCATCATCTGAAAGTTGATAGTCGCTGATATCAGCGGAAAACTCGGTTACCTCAGGCGACAAGTTATCAAACTTCACCAGTTTTAAGCTGCTTTTATCTGCCACTGTATCGAGCAAATATAGCTTATCTTTACTGGCAGTTAAGCTGGAATAATTGCCTGATGCCACCGGAACTTGCCAGAGTCTTTGACTGATATTATCCCAATCCACTTTGACTTTTTGATTACTATCAGCCTGACTTCTAGCCTCTTTGGCATCGGCAATGATACTGCTATTGAGCTCGGTTGGTTTTACGAAGGGAAATACCGACTTTTCAGTTAATGCGATGGCAAAGATTTCAGTGCGTTTATCAAAAACCGGCCCCATATTTCTATCACCCCAAGGCGAACCAGGAGTCGCTTTAAAGTGCCGCGCTGATAAAAAATATAACCATTGTCCGTCAGGGCTAAAGCTAGGTGAATGTGACTCGTATTTATCACTGGTAATGGATTGGGCTTTATTATCATTAACCGAATACAGCACGATTTGCGGGCGCTGTTGACCCATTTCCAATTTGGTTAAGGCAATAAATTGGCTATCACCAGACCAAACGATATCCGGATATTCTCCTAACCCTTCACCATGGGTGATGATTTTAGTATTTTTACCTTTGTTTAAATCCACTAACCACACATTGCCATCGTAGTCATCATGGGCAATATAGCGGCCATTGGGTGATAAATGCAGACTGGTTATTAAGCTACTGCCATCTTTAGTGAGTTGTTTTGCCCCTGCACTGCCATCAGCGGGGAATTGCCAGATCTCTTGCTCGCCTGATGCATCACTGATGCCATAAACCCAATCACCATCCGTACTTAATAACGCATTTCTAATGCGGGCGTTAGCGGGTGATTGCACTTGGATTAAGCGGCGGCCATCATGACTTGCTATGGCTACATGGCTTCTAGCGGTGATCACCGCTTTATCGCCACTGGCGGCTAACTCCACTGAGGTAGCAAATGCCATTGGATCTTTTAACCAATGTTCACGGCGATGGGGAAAATCTGAAGTCAGGCTAATATCGACTAAGGATGAACTGCCATCATTAATGCTAAAGACTTTAATATCTGCCCCATGCTGAAACACAACTCGTCCATCATTTAACTGTGCATCTCTGACTTGCCAAGCACTAAATTGGGTATGTTGCTTAGCATCTTGACCATCAAGCGTCATCGACCAAATATTATCATTGCCAGATTGGTCGCTAATAAAATAAAGCCGATTTTGCCACAGCATGGGTTGTCTTACTGAGCCTTGATGAGCTGCTGTCAGCTTTTGCGCCTCTTGATTACTGCCCAATTTAAATCGCCAAATTTCACCTAAAGCGCCGCCACGATAAACTTTGGCGTTATCACCACTGGTTTGCAGGCCAAACTGAGTAAAATAAACATACTCGCCCGCATCATCAATGGTGCCTTCAATCGCATCTGCTAGGGGTAAATCCGTTAATTGCAGCGTCTGTGGATCTACCGTTTTAAGAACCCAGTAATTTGCCGGTCCATTAGCATTATCGGTGGCATACAAAATCTCCCCGCTGGCTGTCCAGCCTTGCAATCTGACGCGACTATTTTCAAAGCTTACTCGCTTGGCAACGCCGCCTTTGATCGGCATGACATACACTTCAGTAGCGCCATCATAGTTCGCGCTATAGGCAAGCCAATTACCATCTTTTGAAATCACAGCATCGATTTCTTCTGCTGCTTGGGTGGTTAATCGTGTTGCTGAAGTTTGATTTAACTGACTAAGCCAAAGATCGCCTTCGGCGGTAAATACCAAGGTTTGATCATGTAGCGCTGGCGCGCGGTAATAGCCTTGATTGTCTGAATTAACCGCAAGAGCGGATGTGCTTAACAGCCCAAGAGCTAATAAACAGGCGCTAACAGAATGGCGAAGTTTCATAGTCAGAAAAGTCCTTATAAATATTATTATTTTCAAGCAATCAAACTAGCAAACTTAAACTGATTTAGCAGTATAAAACCCAGTATTTATTGCGATAAAAGTTTAAGAATTTGTAACAATTAACTTATTCGCCGCAAAAAAAGGGTAACAACTTTTGTTGTTACCCTTGGTGCTTTGGACACCTAGCTCGACAACAAATCTTCAAGCTAGAGCCAATGTTACTGTTAGTGCGCTAGTGCCATTATTGAATCGATTGTTGCAAGCTTAAGCGCTGCTGTAATTGTTGGTATTGCTGATATTGAGGATGCTGCTGCTGAATAATCTCAGGGAATTGCAGCTCAATAACCTTCGAATATGCCTGAGCTTGCTCCAATTGTTTGTTATCTAACAGTTCAGCTAAATGCTTGATTGCATTAATGGAGTTTGTTGCCTTAGCTGCGCCAGTTGCGTTGGCTGCGCTAGTCGTGTTAGCTGAGTTAATGTCGTTAGCTGAGCTCATGACAGTAACTGCTGAACGAGTTTGTGCTGGCGTTGGTAATTGAGCTTGAGGCTGAGATTCTGGTTGTGATTGTAATTGTGGTTGTGATTGAGCCGCAGACATAGATTCACGCTGCTGTTGAGGCATAACTTTAGTTGTCACAGTTGGGACCACATCAGCGGCAGACTCAACTGTCGTTGCCGTCATTGGCGTTGGCGTTGCTGAAATAGTTGTTGGCGTTACTGTTGCTGAAATAGACGTTTCAGTGGCTTTCGTTGCCATTGGCACACTGTCACCCGCATCTATATTGGCATGTTGGGTAAAGTTTGGATTAACTAATATCACGCTGGCAATGATCATTACAGATGCCGCGGTTGACAGCCCTAAACGATGCTTATGCCAAAAACTCACTTGCACGACATTTGTGGCTGCTGAATCACCTTGAGATGCTCTTGCCTGCTCAACTGGAGCGGCGCTCAATTTAGCTTGGGCTAAGATAGCCTTATCCATCGCTTTGGGGGGCGTTTCTAAATCCTGCTGATACAGGGTTTTAATTTCTTGCTGCAAAGCCACAAACTGTTCATCAGTCTTATCGTTGACTGAGCTTTTATCTTTAGAATCACTCATGATCCGCCCCTTGCCATTTCAGCGCTACACATTGCTTAATACTTTGATAGGCATAGCGAATGCGGCTTTTGGTGGCCTCTAAGGTTACATCGGCAATCTCACTGATTGCCGTAGCTGTTAAGCCCAATTCAATATTCAGCAAAAAAGCCTCTCGTTGTAATTGAGGCAATTTACTAATACAGGTCTTTAATAATTGCCCTTTTTGGCTATCAAGCAGTTGCTCATCAGGACGACTGCGATGAGAACTATCCAGTGTGCTGGCATCAAAGCTATCCATGCCCTCTTCTGCAGTTTCAGCAAGCTTATCGAGTGGTTTCACCGCCCGCACATGATCGATCAGTAAGTTATGGGCAATGCGATAAATCCAAGTGGTAAACTTGGCTGTGACTTGATAACTGCTGGCGGCTTTTATCACCTTGCCCCACGTGTCTTGGTATAGATCTTCTGCTAATTGCTTATCGTTGATTTGGCGCACAAAATAGCGATACAAAGGCCCTTTATGTTTGCTATACAGCTGCTCAAAAGCAAGCGAGTCCCCTTGCTGATAATTCAACATTAATTGCTCATCTGATAATGCAGTTATTTTATCCTTCACCGCCGGCAACCTTGGTTTATAGACTGTTTTTAATCACTTTAAACAGTTTGCCCAGCGTAAATGCGATTGTCTATTAATACTCTGCAATTGAGCGATATTATTCACAGCACCTTATCATTAATACTCCTGTCGACAATGAGCTCGTTAATAATAGCCGAGTTAATAATAGGCTAGTTAAAAATAGCCTTGCCAATAATGCTGCCCTGCTTTGGCGGAGTATCATAAATAGGCTGCGGCATCGGATAAGCTTGTCGTTGATGGGGCTTTTTTATCCCGACATTGTTTGTAACAGACACTAGCATCGCCTGCTTAACAAGGGCAATAAACTCGCTGCGCTCACCTTGGCTATCTGCCCCTTTAGCATCAAGAGCGATATTAACTAACTCATGATAATCAAAGCCATGAACATAATTACTTTGATTAATTAATTGCCCTAAACCCGCCACCGCTGCAGCAAAACGAAACTCATCACTGGCTTGTTGAAAGAATTTGTCTTGTTGAGCAATGTCAATATCAAACTGGCCAAGCAAAGCTTGTTGGCTTGTTATACGCATGTCATGCAATGACAATGTGGCGAGGTTATCGGCACTAAAGCGCTGCTGAGCACTTGGTTTATGGGCTGGTGATTTATAAGCAGCTGAATCATCGATGCGCAACTCATACAAGGCACTATATTGGCCACTTGATTGAGCCTGCAATCGAGCATGGCCTTTGGACATTTGTTTATTAACGGGGTTGCCATAATTTCGCTCAAAACCAATCAGTCGGTATTCCGTAATCAACCTTGGATTGAAGCTTAACTTGGCTTGTAAATAAGCTAAGCCTTGCTTTGCAGGCTCTGTGGCCTTGTCACTCTGTTTGATATTAATCAACAGCAGCAAGGTGTCATTATTATAAGGCGATGGCGCCAGTTCAGTATGTATCTGATAGTTTTCATATAATGGCTGATATTGACTAAATTCATATTGAAATGCATTGAGTAAATTCTGGCTTTGGATGGTATTTTTTTCAGGCCAGATTTGCTGGTTGAGTAAGTGCTTTAGCCTGTTATAGTCGCTGATACAGCCGCTGCTATCCGTATTAAATGTCAGCAGGGATAATGGCGTTTCACCACTAACCATGTTGCCGCCATGACTCACAACAGCCTGCTGAGCAGCCACGCAGTTTGGCTGTAATGTTAGAGTTTCAGCAACCCCATTAACGCTTACAAGCAGCAATAGGCTTAGTTTGCACGCCTGATAAATTGTACATTTACTCATCTATGACTCCGTAATAACCACAATACTATTATTAACGTGCTCAGATTAAAAAAGGGTTATTTATCTTTCACATTTAATCACCTCCAAAACAAAACAATATAAATCAATACCATAAACCCAAAAGCACATTAATTATGCGTAACGTTAACGGGTTAATTTTTACCTTATCAATAACCCAAAACTTGCAGTACACGATTGCTGTTCGATGTTTACCAAAAGCCAGTATAAGCATTCGTAATCACAAACTGAGTTTCAGCCCCAGGAAACACTGAAATGCAGCGAAATCTTAGCCAACATGATATTATCTAGCCCCTTTTTTATAGGTGCAAAAATGCAGCCTATAATGCCTGTACCCTATGCAGGTATAAGTAAAATTATTCTAATATAATAAGTGTGTTAAGGAGTTATCATGCAAGCCCTTGTTGCCGTAGTTATGGGATCTAAGAGTGATTGGCCGACCATGGAAGCCGCCGCAGAAATTATGGATAAGCTGCAGGTGCCATATCACGTTGAAGTTGTCTCAGCGCATCGTACTCCTGACAAACTCATGGACTTTGCTAGCACTGCTGCTGGTAAAGGCTTTAAAGTCATTATCGGCGGCGCCGGTGGTGCTGCACATTTACCCGGTATGATTGCCTCAAAAACCCGCCTTCCTGTGCTGGGAGTGCCTGTGCAAAGCAAAGCGTTATCAGGCATGGACAGCTTACTGTCTATCGTACAAATGCCTAAAGGTATTGCTGTAGGTACCCTTGCTATTGGTACTGCAGGCGCGTTCAATGCTGGCTTACTTGCTAGCCAAATTCTTGCGGTTGAAGACAGTGAACTTGCTGCGCGCTTGGATGCTTTTCGTGAAGAGCAAACTAATTCAATTCTTGAAAATCCAGATCCGAGG
This sequence comes from Shewanella sp. 4_MG-2023, assembly GCF_030548015.1. Classification (NCBI taxonomy): domain Bacteria; kingdom Pseudomonadati; phylum Pseudomonadota; class Gammaproteobacteria; order Alteromonadales; family Shewanellaceae; genus Shewanella; species Shewanella sp. 4_MG-2023. The sequence goes on along the minus strand of NZ_JAUORL010000017.1, from coordinate 20,339 downwards.
GAAGCTTAATGGCTAAGCAGGACGGTGAGCAAAAAAATCAAACCCATGCTACACAGCACAATGTGTGGGTTTTAGGCGATGGTCAATTGGGCGCGATGTTGTCCCATGCAGGGCAGCCTTTAGCGATTAATGTTCGTCCGGTTGATATTATGACCCCATCAGATGAGCGTTTACCTCTTAACGATACTGACGTCATCACCGCAGAACGAGAGCAATGGCCTGAATCAAACTTAAGCTTGCAACTTAGTGAGCATAAGCATTTCATTAATGGCCCGGTTTTTGGCCTGCTGGCAGACCGTTTTACCCAAAAAAGCTTATTGGATGAGTTAGCTGTACCAACATCACCTTGGGAGCTGGTTGACGACAATACTCAAACGACGCAATTGCATCAGCAATATGGCGAGCGAGTATTATTAAAGCGCCGTACCGGCGGCTATGACGGTAAGGGTCAGCACTGGTTAAAACAAGCTGAGTCAACCACTATCCCAGCAGATTGGCGTAATGAAGCCATTGCTGAGCAAGCGATTAATTTTGATGAAGAAGTGTCATTAGTGGGCGTACGAACCCAAACCGGCGAATGCTTATTTTACCCGCTAGCGTTAAATCTCCATCAAGACGGTATTTTAATGGCATCGATTGCGCCATTATCGCGCTTAAACCACTTACAAGCCCAAGCTGAAGCCATGCTAAGTAAAATTATGCATAAGCTTGAGTATGTTGGAGTGATGGCGATGGAATGTTTCCGGGTTGGTGATGAATTACTGATTAATGAGTTAGCCCCTCGGGTTCATAACTCTGGTCACTGGACTCAATCAGGTTGTCATATCAATCAGTTTGAATTGCACCTGCGTGCCTTGTGCGGATTACCTTTACATACCCCACAAGTGAATCATCAATGTGTGATGGTGAACTTAATTGGTGTTGATAAAGATGACCGCTGGTTAAGCTTACCCAACGCTGAGTTATTCTGGTACAACAAAGAAGTTCGCGTCGGTCGTAAAGTGGGTCACTTAAACTTGTCGGTTCACAATAGCGCTATGCTAAACGGCAGTATCGGCCAGCTACAACAATGGATGCCGCAGCTGTATCAAGCGCCATTAGCCTGGGTTTTAGATGAATTTAGCGCTGATTAAGATCAATGGCACTTAATCGTAACCCATAAAAAAGGAGCTAAGGCTCCTTTTTTATGGACTATTGATTTGCAAGTAATGATTTAGCTAGGGTTTAAATACACACTCGAGTGAGTACTTTCTCAAGATGCTCAGAGCTGGTTTGTTGCCTATAAGCGCGGTCTGAAATCGCTTTTAAGCTCTGCTGCACTTCATGACTCAAACGGGTAATTTCCAGCGCTCGACTACTGATACTGTTAGTGGAAGATTGCTGCCCTTGAATGCTGTAGGTCATATTACTGGCAACACTATCAAGTTGCTCAAATGCGCCGCCAATATCAGTAAATGCTTGGGTGACCCGCAGGCATTGTTGCACGCTTTCATTAGTCACTCTTTGACTGTCGCTAATGGCATTAACAGCATTACCCGCTTTGGCTTGCAGCTCTAAAACAATAGTTTGAATTTCTACCGTCGACTCCTGAGTGCGATGAGCTAATGCGCGAACCTCATCAGCCACAACCGCAAAACCGCGGCCTTGCTCACCGGCTCTAGCGGCCTCAATGGCAGCGTTTAGCGCCAATAGGTTGGTTTGCTCGGCAATACTTTTAATCACTTCTAAAACATTACCAATTTTCTGGCTGTCGCTGTTTAATAAATCTAAATCAGATACCAAACTTTCAATGCCATTGGCAAAGGTGGTCATGGCAGTTTGATTACTTAACGCATCATTATTACCGAGCTCAAGTAATTGCTTCACTTCCGTAGAGGTTGATTTAAATTCGTCGGCATTGATTGATAACTCATCTGCCGTTTTCACTATGTCTGCTAATGAGCTTGAAATAAGCTCGGTTTCAGCAGTGCTTTTGGCAACGGATGATTCAGCCGAATTCATTTGCTGCGCCAACTCCTGCGAGCCATGGTGAAAATTATTGGCATCTTGCTTAATGTCATCTAAAACCAATTTCAGTTCTTCAATAAAACCACTAAGGTCGTTGGTAATTTTCGCCAGTAAATCATTACCACTATCGATTAGCGGCTTTTTAGGGGCGGCTTTCGTACTAATAACTAAACTTAGATACTCAGCCAGTTGACTCAAGCGTGTGTGTAAAAACTGCTTAAATAAATACAGACCTACTATCGTTTGCGCCGCACCTAATAGCGCGACAATGAGTAACAGCGTGGTTTTATCAATTTGAGAAGGTAAAAATGCAATGATGACCAATGCCACCAGCACCAACGAGATTAACGGATAAAGCAGTGTTGCCTGTAATTTATTATTATTGTGAGATTGCATATACAGTTCCGAAAGTAGTGATTATATTTTTCTAGCAACTCGTCATGAGCTTTTAGCGCTAGCGGTGCTTAACATTGATCCCCCCAAAAAGCCATATAGCCTCAAGGGTTACAAATTGTCACAAGCGGTTTTATTACTATCGGAATAAGCTGCAAAAAGTTTAGCGTTAATTGTTAAATATTTATGAACAAGGTTAAGTATAAAAACTGATCTAACCAAGAGAAAGTAAAAGCCCCGCGAATGCGAGGCTGATGAGAATGACAATAACTAATGCGTATTAACCGAAAAATAACCGCCATAACCAGGAAGAGTCGAGATCTTCTTTACAGGTATGATACTGAGCAGCGTAATTTCTGGCGCGAGCATCAACACGATTAGCAACAGGTCCAAGCCATGCTTTAGCTTTATAGCTGCCACGTTTATAGCCGCCCCAACCTTCGTGATAATTCAAATACTGATTTTTCGCATCCCATTTTGACACCCCATTAATGGCATGGGTTTTATAGATAAACCAGCCCATAAAATCCATCGCATCATCAAAATTACTGCGACTTGACCATGAATTACCGGTTTCACGTACATAGTCATCCCATGTCATGGTTTTTGCTTGAGCATAGCCATAGGCATCACTGGCGCGGCCAATAGGAATAAAGCCCCAAAAGTATTCCATTGGTGGCGCGGCATTATGTTTAAACGAGCTTTCTTGGAACATCATAGCTAAAGGCACATGTACTGGTACGCCCCACTTTTCGCGCGTTTTTACCGCCGATTTATACCAAGAGCGATTTTCTTGAAATATTGAGCATAAATTATCAGGCTCTTTAGGTGGCGGAGTTGCACAGCCCGTAAGCTGTAAAAGAAACATTGCGCCCAAAGCACGAAAAAACCACGTCATAAATGCCCTTAAAGTAATCAATATCAGGAGTTAACTAAAGCGATTCGATTTTCACATCAAAATAAACTAGATGCAAACCACGGCGTTAAAAAATAGAACTTAATCTGTCGCTAGAATGCGACCATTGGTATTAGTCAAAAAATACTTGAACTCAAGTCTGACAATAAAGCTGGGCTAGAGGGAGGTTCAGCGGCTAAGGTTTTCTAAAAAGACTATCAAGGTAACATTTAATATCGGAATAAATGAGTAACTAAACCATTAAATTATTGCCTAATTGGGGACACTTATCGCGCCTAAGCGGCACATTAATTATCGGGGTTGGCAAACTCACATTCATGGGGCTCTTGCTGCCATATGACGGGTTGCCAGTAATCGGTATTCTCGCCAGTATAAATTCTATCTTGATTAAATTCAGCCGCTAAATGAAGCTGCAGGTGCGCTTTCACATCAACATCAATATTTTTAGGCTTACGGGCAGCAAGCTTAACTTTTAACTCAGGCGACTCAATGAGCTCTGCCACGGTAAACTCATGTTTTCCAGCGGTTAATTTATAATAAGGCCTTGAGATAACAGGCTTACCATCAAGATGAGTCACCACCACGCGATAAAGACTCTGCGAGGTCGGTGGGGTTATATAACTCGCCACCGAGCCACAGATAGCTTGCTCATCCACTGATGATGCACAGCCTTGTAATAGACCCAGCACCACCACAGATAAAGCTAGCCTTTTCATTAACGACACGCTGCGGCAGGTTTGGATAAGTCAGCAAAATAATCAGCTAAAAACTCATCAAAGCCGACACTCGGTAACGCTTCCGCCATATGCTGTTGAGCAAGTGATAGTGCCGCCTCTTCAACATAGCCAGCTTCCACCTCAGCGGATAATGGGTAGTCAGATAAATATTGCTGATAATCTAGCGCCAGTTTTTTCACCCAACTGCTATGATCTTGACCTTGATTAACCACATCGTCCAGCACGCGACCCGATAGGGTTAAACTTGGATCGTCGATAGCGGCTTGCCATTGCGATAATGCCTGTTGGTATGCATTACCAGAATCACCATCTAACAACTTAGCGAGGCGAGACAGAGGTTCAAATATGTCATTCAGCCATTGAGTGCGGCTAATTGACTGACCATTTTTAATTAGCTCAAGCCCAGGCTTTCGACCTTCAACTACCACAGCTTGCAAGTTAGCGGCGATTTCCTGCTCTGCAGCGCAATCACTTTTTTCTGATGACGACAGCAAGCAGTACAGCAAGAATAAGTCTAAAAATCTTACCTGACTGGCATCAATACCAATTGGGCTATAAGGGTTTACATCTAATGCACGCACTTCAATGTATTCAACTCCAGCGCGAGACAATGCCTCTGAAGGTTTCTCACCTGCTTTGGTGACTCGCTTGGCACGAATTGGCGAGTAAAACTCATTCTCAATTTGCAGCACATTGCTATTGAGCTGACGATATTCACCATCGACTTTAACGCCGATTTTCTCAAAACTGGCAGAAGGCATGCGAATGGCTTCGCCCACCCCTTGTAAATATTCAGGCAGTGAGTTGTAACTGATGTTTAAGCGTTCTTGCTCTTTATTGGTGTAACCTAAATCGCTCATACGAAGTGAAGTCGCATATGGCAGGTATAAGGTGCCCTTACCGGTTTTCTTAAAATCAAATCCGACGTTTTTATCTTTAATGAACGAGCCACACAGCGCAGGAGATGAACCAAAGAAATACGGTAATACCCAAACTAAACGGCGATAATTACGGATCATGCCAAAGTAAGACTCTGAGATGAACTCACAGCGCGACACTGACTTATCAGTGCGTTCATATAAGCTATCCCACAATTGTTCAGAGACTGAAAAATTGAAATGCACCCCTGCAATAATTTGCATGAGTGCGCCGTATCTATGGGTTAAGCCTTTACGGTATAAGGTTTTCATTTGACCGTTATTAGAACTGCCATAACGGGCAATAGGAATATCTTTTTCATCGCCGACATAACACGGCATGCTCACAGGCCATAGCGTCTGGCCATTCATGTTTTTAACACTGTAGGCGTGAGTTTGAGTTAACCCTTCAAGTAAGGTGTCAATATTAGTATTCACCGGGGTAATGAACTCAAGTAAAGACTCACTATAATCAGTGGTAATACGAGAATGCGTTAAGGCTGAGCCGAGCTTTTGCGGATGGCTATCCATCGCGAGGTGGCCAGTGCTTTCGATGCGCAGCGCTTCGCGCTCAATGCCTCGTACCATGCCGAGTAAAGATTCACGCCCTTGGGCATTTGATAGATAATCGACTGTTTCATTGAATGAATTCAATTTGCTGTTCTCTTGTAGTGACTCGCTTATGCGACATTCAAACTGCTAGACCTGATATTTAGCACTAACATTTCTTTAAACCAATTAAAAGCATGTTATTAAACACATATGAGCTCACAGTAAAAAGCATTTTCAGCCATTCTACACTCACTATGTTTTACAAATAAAAAACGGTAACAGTTAACCTGTCACCGTTAATTACTAAATTCTAGCATTTTTAAATGGCTATCAAACCCTATATCTGATCTATATAAGGTTTTTTATCCTAAAAACAACTGCGATGCTTATTTTATTTCAACTATAGGATAGTCCAAAGCTTGCAACTTAGGCAGAATAGCAGCTTTATCGCCCACAATCAGCATCACCATCTGTGATAAGTCTAATTGCGTGGCAGCTAACTCATTTAGCTCAGCACGCGAAACTTGTTGAACAATATTTGCCTGCTGCTCAGTAAAGTTGTCATCAAGTTGGTAACGCTGAATCATCCGCATGAAGCCCGCTTTTTGATAAGGCGTTTCGTAGTCTAATGCTTTACCTTGTGAAATTGAGCTACGTAAAAAGCTTAATTCCGCTTCGCTCATGCCTTGCTGCTGATATTCATTAATCTCGTTAATAAACTCAATAAGTGATTCTGCAGTCACATCAGTGCGGACACTGGCTGAAGCCATAAATCGCCCCACTAAGCTATCACCATTAAAACCACTGCGAGCACCATAGGTATAACCTTTGTCTTCCCGCAAATTGAGGTTTATCCGACTGTTAAATGCGCCACCTAATGGGTAATTCATTAAGTAAGACTTAAAGTAGTCGCCTGTTGCATCATAGGTTAACGCCCGCTTACCAATATTAATAACCGACTGCGCCGCATCTGGTTTATCAATAATGTAAATGGTGCCACCAGCAAGCTCTGGTAATTGCGGTAATACAAATGGCGAGCTGGCACTGCCTTGCCAAGCTGCAAACGGGCTTAATAACGGCAGCACTTGTTGCTTGCTTAAATCAGATACCAGCACCATTTTGGCATTACCCGCTCGATACTGCTGCTGATAAAACTGTTTAACATCCTCAAGGGTTAATCCGGCAACACTTTCTAAGGTGCCAGAAGCATTGACGCTTAACGGGCTGTTTTCACCATAAAGTAACGATGAAAAGCCTTGGCGCGCTAAAAAGTTAGGATCTGACTCTTGATGCTGTAAACCTTGTAATTGCTGCTGTTTAAGGCGCTGAAAGTCAGCCTCAACAAAACCTGGGGTAAATAGCTTCTCTTGTAATATCGCTAAAGTCGGCGCGAGATTTTCAGTCAAACTTGAAAGCTGAATATAGCTTTGTGAGCCCGATGCACCAAAGGACACACTACTGCCAAGCATTTCTAATGCGCCAGCTAGTTCTTCAGTTGAACGTTTAGCGCTTGATTCATTGAGCATAGATGCCGTTAATGACGCCACGCCCGCTTTACCTTGGGGCGCAACGCGGTGGCCGCCTTCAAGATAAATCAGTAATTCAACGGTTGGAGTTTCATGGCTCTCAGTACCCATGACTTCAATACCATTGGTCAGTGAAGCATTCCATAACTCAGGCACTTTTAGTACTGGCGCATCACCCACCTTTGGCATAATAGTACGATCAAAGTTTGAGGTAATTTGTCTGACGTTATCGACGCCGCTCACGGCTTCTGGCGCTACCGGCATCATGGTTGGGGTAAAGTTATCTTCAGCGGCAATTAATTGTTTTGCCCCTTCAGGTACAACGCTCATGACCACCATAGGTTTGTCTTTGATATACGTATTAAACACCCGCATTACATCATCTTTGGTGACACTGGCATAACGGGCCAAGTCACTGGCTACCATGTCAGGGTTGTCAAAAAAGGTTTGATTGTAGGCTAGGGTTGATACCTTACCTTTTACACTTTGCATGCCAAAAATAGTATCGGCTTCAAACTGTACTTTAACCTTTTGTAAGTCATCATCTGTCACGCCACGCTGCTCAAACTCCTTAATAGAGTCATTAATTTTCTGCTCAAGCGTCGCAAGCGTTGCCCCCGAAGCGGGATTAGCCAGTGCATACAAGGTCAAGCTACAAGCTAACTCTTGGCATGGATGACCTACCGAGGCTTGTACTGCATAACCATCTTTGACTAAGTTTTTGTATAGCAGTGAGGTTTTACCGCCACCGAGAATATTGGCTAATAAATCCAGCGCGGCCTCATCTTTATGTCGAGCGTATACTGTGGGGAAACCCATATAAATCAGCGGCAAATGAACTTTATCTTCCATTGAAATATAACGGGTTTTATCTAAGACCACTGGGGTTTTAGGATCTGCTGACACCTCTGGACCACGTTTTAGCTCACCAAAATACTTATTCACCATGGCTAGTGTTTGCATTTCATCGAAATCACCACCAATGGTTAAGGTAGCGTTATTAGGGCCATACCAGCGCTTAAAGAAATTACGCACATCATCAACACTGGCACGTTCTAAATCTTCTGGCCAACCTATCACTGGCCACGAATACGGATGCCCAGCAGGATACATTGCTTGGTTAAAGCGCTCATTCAAACGGCCATAAGGTTGATTATCAATTCGCTGAGCGCGTTCATTTTTAACTGTCTCACGCTGGACTTCAAATTTTTCACTGGTCAATGCTGGCAATAAAAAGCCCATACGATCAGATTCAAGCCAGAGCATTTTTTCCAGCTGGTTGCTGGGTACAGTCTCAAAATAATTGGTTCTATCGGTATTGGTGGTGCCATTTAAGGTGCCACCAGCCTCAGTAACGACTTTGAAATGCTGCTCATCGCCGACATTTTGCGAGCCCTGAAACATCATGTGCTCAAATAAATGGGCAAAGCCACTGCGCCCCGCCACTTCACGAGCTGAGCCCACATGATAAGTGACGTCAACATGAACGAGAGGGTCTGAGGTATCTTGATGTAAAATCACCGTAAGACCATTTTCTAGCTGATATTTCTTATAAGGAATACCCACAGAGTCACTTTGAGCGACGGTTTCAACTAATGTGACCCCTTGAGGTAACGCAGGGGAAATTGTTGCTTCATGTGCGCAGCCACTAATGGCGATAGAGATCGCTGCTGCCAAGATCCATTTCTTCACTTATATACTCCTTGAAATCTAGCCAATGAAATCAGTCAATGTGATGCTATGAGTCGTTTTATACCTTGTTGGTTCAATCGCATATAAAAATATCCTCTCCAATCAGATAGCTAACAACAGTGATCACCATAGGGTTTTATAAAAAAAACCAATAACAGTTGTTTTACCATGCCAACATAAAGGCAGCCACTATTAATGAGTAACGAATCGTTTTACCGATTAACATCATGACAGTAGACGGGATAATAGGTAGCTTTAACCAGCCAGCGAGTAAACATAGAATATCGCCAATTAATGGCAACCAAGAAAGCAGCAACGCCCAATAGCCATATTTTTCAATTAATTTTAATCCATGTTGGTATTTTTTACTCGCTAGATCCTCTGGCGTCTTAGCAAAGCGACCTAAATAGCCTAAATAGTAACTGCTTATTGCTCCTAAGGTGTTACCAACACTGGCAGCCACCAGCAGCGCAAGCCAGGTTTCTGGTTGATCCGTAAGTAAGGCTACAAGTAAAACTTCTGAACCTCCTGGTAACAAAGTTGCCGCTAAAAAAGCCCCGCTGAACATTAACCACAATGCAGTCATTTACTTTACCTAATGATATCTATAGTGTTTTAGCCATTAAACTCGTAATATAAAAACGAGTTAACAAGCTGTTGAATTTCAATATGTAATTAACAAATTGAAAAAATGATATAAGTTATATTAAAAACGGTTTGTCCCGACGATATTCGCTGAATACAATTCGAAAAATATTACCTAAAAGACTCTAATTAGGCTGGCTTAAAATAGCCTGAAGTCAATGGCTAAACTCAGTTTATACCGCTAACGTAATACATAGCTACAATGACTATTCAATGGCCTTTTGTGTGATTGTATAAGGTTATTGAAATAATAATCCTCTTGCTGGTAACGACTGGCAAGCATAATAAATAGTTGGAACCTTGATGATTTTTCAAACCTTGAAACGCATTCCTTTTTGGCAAAAAGTACTCGCAGGCTTTGCCTTAGGTATCCTTGCAGGTGTAGCTTTAGGCGAAAGTGCAGTAATACTAAAACCTTTAGGTGATTTATTTATTAGCGCCATCAAAATGTTGGTTGCACCTTTAGTTTTTTGCGCCATCGTTGTCAGTATTACCTCATTAGGCTCACAAGCTAATTTAAAGCGCTTAAGCTTTAAAACCTTAGGCATGTTCATGTTTACTGGCACCATGGCATCGTTTATTGGTTTAGCCATTGGTAGCTCATTTGATATGGGCGGCAGTTTAGAACTAGCGACCTCAGAAGTGCGCGACCGTGATATCCCAGGGTTTGCCCAAGTGTTACTTAATATGATCCCAGTAAACCCTTTTGCATCATTAGCTGAAGGTAAAGTCCTGCAAATTATTGTGTTTGCAGCGCTCGTTGGTATTGCAATTAACGCCGTTGGTGAAAAGGCAGAGCCACTTAAGCGCACCATTGAAGCAGGTTCAGAAGTAATGTTTGAACTAACCCGTATGGTATTAAAGCTTACCCCTATCGGCGTGTTCGGCTTGATGGCATGGGTTGTTGGTGAATACGGCCTGTCAACTTTACTGCCATTAGGTAAGTTTATTGTGGCTATTTATGTGGCTGCATTAATTCATATTATTTTTGTTTATGGTGGTTTAGTGAAGTTTGCTGCCGGCCTAAGCCCTGTACAATTTTTCCGTAAAGCCATGCCTGCTCAACTAGTGGCATTTAGCACCGCATCAAGTTTTGGCACCTTACCAGCAAGTAGTAAATGTACTGAGTCTATGGGTGTATCAAAGCGCTATAGCGCCTTTGTATTGCCGTTAGGCGCTACCATGAACATGGATGGCTGTGGCGGTATTTACCCTGCTATTGCGGCGATATTTATTGCGCAAATTTACGGTATTCCACTGGATATGACCGACTACATGCTCATTGCGGTAACGGCAACTGTGGCGTCAGTAGGTACAGCAGGTGTTCCAGGTAGTGCGATGGTGATGCTAACAGTGACCTTGGGCGTGGTTGGTTTACCCCTTGAAGGCATTGCCTTTATCGCCGCTATTGACCGCGTTATTGATATGATCCGCACCGCAACCAATGTCACTGGTGACATGATGACAGCTGTGGTTGTTGGCAAAAGCGAAGGCCAATTCGATGAGCAACAGTTTTATTCAGATGAAAAAGCGCTAAATCAAGCGGCTTAAATCGAGTCGCTCAGCAGCGAAAATTTATTAAAAAACGGCTAACTCAAACTGAGTTAGCCGTTTTTATTTAAGCGTTAACTGTTCAGACCAACTGCTTAAAAGCTACGGCTAGAACTTAGCATTAGCCCATAACCACAGTTTATCAGTATCGACTTTACCTGCAGCAGTATCGCCTTTTGAATACGCGGCGTATTTAATCCCTAAGGTATAATTTTTTGTCACCGGCACGCTGAAGACTGCATTAATTTCAGACCCTAAATCATCCACTAAAGCCGATGATTCATCAGCCTCAAAATCGTGATATACCAGCGCCCATTTACCGCCAATCACCTTACCGCCAATTGAGGCGTAAAGATCGGCTAAGCCTTGTTTAGGGGTTGATAAAAACTGATCTGACCAACCATTAAAGCCATGCAAGGTCGCTAAAGGTGTTTGGAAACCATAGTCGCCGCCGTCTGATCCCAATACTTCATAACCCACTTTAATAGTAATCGCCGAAAAACCGACTCCAGCCTCAACGCTCATATAATCAGCTGAATAGGACAAGTCTGCGTTATCAGAATCCTGGGTGGCATACTCTGCTGAATACAATACTTTGATATCACCCACATCGGTATTACCAGCAAAGCGTAAACCATAGGTATCAAGGCCGTTATCAATGGCGCTATCTTCTTCTAGTAAATACCCATAACCACTTAAGGTACCAAAATCGGTTTTTAGTGAAGCATTTATCAGGTTATCTTTTGAATCGATATCTTTTTCCTGTGCAAAGATACGATTACGCTGGCTGATATAGCCGTAGTCAATTTTAAATACATCGTTAAATTTGTACTCTAACATCACCCCATCGAAGGTCTGTCTATCTTGACGCCAGCCCACATGACCCACAAAGCGTTGGTTATCAAAGGTAATGACTTGGCGACCACCTTTAACGGTAAAGCCTTCATAGTTATATTTTAAAAAGAATTGATCAAACTCGGTGGTTTCTGGATCGGCAATCACTGAATATTGCGGATTTTTACCTAAGGTATTGTTGTAATCATCAACGCCGGCAACCACACGTGAATCTTCAAACTCAAGGGTGGACGAAAAACCATAGTAATCAGCTGTGGCATAAGTCAGACGAGTGCGAAGGGTTAAACCATCAGCATCTTTTAAGGCATTATCTTGATCAACCATTTCATAACGCAAATTCAAGTCGACCTTAACGCTGCCTTGGGTGACCGCATCAGCAACGGACTGGGTCGTTTCAGCATGAGCCGAGCCCATGGCCAACAAGGTTAATGATAGCGGTGCCGCAAGGCTTACTATCGATTTGGTTAATTTGCTATTAATCAGTGCAGCGAGTTGCTTCTGTTTCATCATCTTTCCTTTTATATTTATAACTAAACTGTTCCATGCATCAGTGTTAAACCGCTTCAGCCTGTTCATCTGATGTAGTTAATGACTTACTAATATTAATAGGCTCTACTTTGCGCTGTTTCTCATAAAGAAACTTCAGTACTTCGGCCCGCAAACGGTTGTATTCAGGATCTTCTGCTAGCGCCAGACGATCTCTTGGGCGGGGTAAATCAACTGTAAGAATTTCACCCACGGTTGCTTCTGGGCCATTGGTCATCATCACAATGTTGTCTGACAGCAATACCGCTTCATCCACGTCATGGGTGATCATGATGACGGTATTATTAAGCTCCAGTTGAATTTCCATCAGCGAGTCTTGCATATGGGCTCGGGTCAAAGCATCGAGCGCCCCAAAAGGCTCATCCATCAATAGCACTTCAGGTTCCATTGCCAAGGCTCTGGCGATGCCCACTCGTTGTTTCATGCCGCCAGATATTTCACTGGGCAGTTTGTGCATCGCATGATCCATATGCACTAGGCTCAGGTTGTATTCAATCCATTGCTTCATTTCAGCTTTTGACTTAGTGCCTTTAAACACCTGCTTTACTGCTAATTCCACATTTTGATATGAGGTTAACCAAGGCAATAAAGAGTGGTTTTGAAACACCACAGCTCGCTCAGGGCCGGGCTCTGAGACTTCAGTACTATTTAAAATCACCCCACCTTTGGTGGCCTGATATAGCCCCGCCACAATATTGAGTACGGTTGATTTACCACACCCCGAGTGACCAATAAGCGAGACAAACTCACCTTTATTAATTTTTAAATTGACTTCCTTTAGCGCCTTAAACGGCCCATTTGGGGTTGGAAAGTCCATGTCGATATTACTAATGTCTAAAAATACACTCATAAGATTTATCCTTATTCCTCAACGAACTCTTCAACCAGTTAGTGACTTTTATCCCAAGAGAACCAGCGCTGTAGTGCCAGTACGCCACGGTCTAACAAAAAGCCAATAAAGCCAATCACAATCACTGCCGCCATTATTCGTGACAGAGATTCTGAACTGCCGTTTTGGAACTCATCCCAAACAAACTTTCCAAGCCCAGGGTTTTGCGCCAACATTTCTGCGGCAATTAACACCATCCATGCCACTCCTAGGGATAAACGCATGCCAGTAAAAATCAGTGGTATTGATGCTGGTAGCACGATTTTTTGTACGTGGGTTAACGGTGATAAGCGCAGCACCCGGCTGACATTGAGTAAGTCAGAATCAATGGATGCCACCCCTATTGAGGTATTGATGACCATCGGCCACAGACTACAGAGGGTGACGGTTAACATGGAGTTGATAAATGATTTAGAGAACATAGGATCTGGTGACACATATAACGCGCTCACCACCATGGTCACCAACGGCAACCATGCCAGTGGTGACACAGGTTTGAATATTTGCACTATCGGATTAACCGCTGCATTAACGGTTTTACTTAACCCCATCCAGATCCCCATGGGGATAGCAATAATGGCGGCTAGTATAAACCCAGACATAACCGTGATAAGTGAGGTCACTATCTGATCGAAGAAGGTTTCCTTACCGGTATACGTTCTGGTTTTCGCTTGATAACTGGGATCGGCAGCCAGCCTTGCATTATTGCGAACTTGTTGGCGCTCATAAAAAGCCGCCGCCTTTTCTCGCTCGGCATTATGCTCTTGGTAAAGCCCATCGAACTGACCTATAACAGCCACAGGACCAGGAAACTTACCTAGGGATGTATTAATATTATTGGCTGTAATTGACCAAATAACCAAAAACACGGTAATACCGATGAGCGGTAATAATAATGCTTTGCTCATTGCCGCTGATTTGGCTAACAACGAAGTTACAGCCGACTTATCCATAGGGAGTCTCTGCGCTAATCTTGCAATGGTTGTCATAGGTCTATCCTCACTTCGATAGCTCTTACTTGCATAAAATCTGAATCAAACTCGACATAAAACTCGAGATAAAGTACTTAAGCTCAGGCTTACAGTTTGTCGCCTTGTTTTAATCCGATACTGAACTTGTTGATATAGGCATTCGGTGCACTACCGTCATACACAATGTCATCAATAAAATGTTGCTGCGGCTTTTTAAAGCCCGTTTCAGTAGCAAAGTCAGGGAAATGTTTGGCATCAATACTTTTATCATCAATTAACGATTGCGCCGCTTTTGCATAGATATCTGGACGGTAAACCTTGGCAGCTATCTCTTTGTACCAAGTATCAGGCTTATCATCTGAAATCTGTCCCCAACGACGCATTTGGGTTAAGTACCAAATCGCATCTGAGTAATATGGGTAGGTTGCGTTATAACGAAAGAACACGTTGAAATCAGGCACCGCGCGCTTATCACCTTTCTCATATTCAAAGGTGCCCGTCATGCTATTGGCAATCACATCGTAATCAGCGCCAACATAGTTAGATTGAGATAAGATTTTCACAGCTGCTGGGCGGTTAGCATTGTTGTTTTCGTCTAACCATTTAGCCGCTTTAATTAATGCTCTAGTTAAGCGAATAGTGGTGTTTGGATACTTTTCAGCAAATTCTGCAGTAATACCAAATACTTTTTCAGGGTTATCTTTCCAAATTTCATAATCGGTAACCACTGGCACCCCGATGCCTTTAAATACCGCTTGTTGGTTCCAAGGCTCACCAACGCAGTAGCCATAGATGGTGCCAGCTTCAAGGGTTGATGGCATTTGTGGTGGCGGCGTAACAGATAAGTAAGCTTCAGCGTCAAGTTGTCCTGAAGTATCACCTTTGTGAGGCGCATAAAAACCGGGGTGAATACCACCAGCGGCTAACCAATAACGTAGTTCATAGTTGTGGGTAGAGACTGGAAATACCATGCCCATTTTAAAGGGCTTACCTTGCTCGTTATATTTATCTACCACAGGTTTGAGCGAGTCTGCTTTAATGGGATGAACCGGTTTACCATCAGCATTTTTAGCGATGTTAGGCTTCATTTGCGCCCAAATATCATTGGATACAGTAATAGCATTACCATTTAAATCCATTGAAAAAGGCGTAATGATATGGGCTTTGGTACCATAACCAATCGTGGCTGCAATAGGCTGACCTGCTAGCATATGCGCCCCATCTAAGCGGCCATCAATCACGCCGTCCAGTAACACTTTCCAGTTAGCTTGAGCTTCGATGGTGACGTATAAGCCTTCTTCTTCGAAATAACCATTTTCATAAGCGATAGCGATAGGCGCCATATCGGTCAGTTTAATAAAACCAAATGTCAGCTCTTCTTTTTCAGGAAAGCCTACTTCTGCAGTGGCAACATTAACTTGCATCGCTGCACCAATACTTAGCGCGACCGCAAGCTGTTTAAAAGACGTTTTCCAGTTCATCGTTTATCCCTTTTAAGTTTAAAATGACTTAAAACAAAAAAGGCGCTTTAATTATCCCTAAGGAATAATTAAAGCGCCTTTGCTTTATCGTTAATGTGTTCCATCTTGTCGCTCTGCATAAATATTCAACAAACTGCAGATTAAACCAATAAATAGTCTCAATGACGAGTATTGTTGTCATAGTCCATTCAGTAACCATGCCATAAATGTAAACCTCTGTTATAAATGATTAAATGTGTTTGCAACTGAAAAACCTATTGCCCCTAAGCGTCCGTAACGGTGCAAGATAAAATACTGTTGCACTTTTTTGGGCAGCATTTAACTTTAGACTAGCACCGGAACTTGGGGTTTAGTTGCTGACTGTGTAGGTGATTGTGTATGTGATTGTGATTGTGATTGTGATTGTGATTGTGATTGTGTTAGTCGCAGAGTAAATGATTAAGTCATGGCTGTGTCGATAACTAAACCGATAGATAAGCAAATGAAATTGAGCTACCGATATAAAAAAGCCACTTAATCTGGTGATTAAGTGGCTTTTATTTAGCAACTAATGCGAGTAACTAATCTGAATCACTAACTTAAGCTAATTGAGACGCATTAGCTGATGGTTACTCTTGTTGAAACAACTCTGGTTAGCCTAATACCGCAAGTAGTACACCTGCAGCAACAGCACTACCTAATACACCAGCCACGTTTGGCCCCATAGCATGCATCAGCAAGAAGTTTTGGTTATTAGCTTCAAGACCTACCTTGTTAACAACGCGCGCCGCCATCGGCACTGCAGAAACTCCTGCTGCGCCAATCAATGGGTTAACTTTGCCACCAGATAGCTTAGACATGAACTTCGCCATTAATACCCCTGAAGCAGTACCAATACTAAATGCCACGGCACCTAAAATAAGAATACCCAAGGTTTCAATGCGTAAGAACTGTTCTGCCTGTAATTTAGAGCCTACAGCTAAACCTAAAAAGATAGTCACAATATTGATAAGCTCGTTTTGCGCGGTAGAAGATAGTCTATCAACCACGCCAGACTCACGCATTAAGTTACCTAAACAGAACATGCCCACTAAAGGCGACGCCGCTGGTAGGAACAAAATCGTTAGACCGACAACCATCAAGGGAAAGATAATTTTCTCTTTCTTACTGACTTCACGTAGCTGCTCCATTTTGATGCTACGCTCTGACTCATTGGTTAATAGACGCATAATTGGCGGCTGAATTAACGGCACTAATGCCATGTATGAATAAGCTGCAACAGCAATCGCACCTAATAAATCAGGGGCTAGTTTTGAGGCTAAGAAAATCGCAGTTGGACCATCTGCACCACCAATAATCGCAATGGCTGCGGCGTCAGTCATGCTGAACTCAAAACCCGGCACCACATTAAGAGCAATTGCACCTAATAAAGTCGCAAATATCCCGAATTGGGCTGCAGCGCCCAACAATAAGGTTTTTGGGTTAGCGATTAATGCACCAAAATCGGTTAATGCCCCCACGCCCATGAAAATCAGTAATGGAAATATGCCGGTCTCAATGCCCACATGGTAGGCGTACCAAAGTAAGCCGCCTTCTTCAGTGAAACCCGCATTTGGAATATTCGCCAGTATGGCACCAAACCCAATAGGCAATAATAGTAATGGCTCGAAGCCTTTTGCTATTGCGAGATACAGTAATAAACCGCCTATTGCCATCATAAATAATTGATCAAGAGCGAAGTTAGCAATGCCTGTCTCAGACCAAAAGGCCAGTAATCCTTCCATGCTATCTCCTACGCTAATGCTAACAATGGTGAACCAACCGAAACGGCATCACCTTGCTTAACTGAAATATTTTTGATGAAACCTGTTATTGCTGCGCGCACTTCAGTTTCCATTTTCATTGCTTCAAGGATTAACACCACATCACCTTCATTGACGTGATCGCCATCGTTTACCAATACTTTAAAAATATTACCCGACAGCGGTGCATTCATGGTGGCTTTCACTTCATCGCTCACAGGTGCAGCAGCAACAGTTGGAGCAACGGCAGCAGGTGCTGCTGATGTCGGCACGATCTGGCTGATATCGCCTCCTTCGCTTACCTCAACCACAAAGCTTTGTCCTTGCACATTAACAGTGTAGGTTTCAGCGCCTTTTTCAGCTTTAGCCGCAGGCACGGCCATATCATCAGCACTTGGCACTGGCTCAAAGGCATCAGGGTTACCGCGATTAGTCAGGAACTTAAGACCAATTTGATTAAATAGGGCATAGGTCATTACATCATCATCAGTTTCTGCGGCTAATGTAATACCGTCTTTCTTAGCGATGTCAGCAAGCTCGCTGCGAAGCTTATCTAATTCAGGTTCAATTAAATCTGCAGGGCGACAAGTAATAGCCTCTGCGCCATTTAATACCCGTGCTTGCAGCTCGGCATTAACCGGAGCCGGCGTTGCACCGTATTCGCCTTTCAGTACACCTTCGGTTTCTTTAGCTAAGGTTTTATAACGCTCGCCCATTAAGACATTAATCACTGACTGGGTGCCGACAATTTGCGAGGTTGGTGTAACCAATGGCAAAAAGCCAAGATCTTCACGCACACGAGGGATCTCTTCTAACACCTCATCCATTTTATCTGCAGCGCCCTGCTCTTTGAGCTGGTTTTCCATGTTAGTTAACATGCCACCTGGCACTTGTGCACGAAGAATACGTGAATCAATGCCTTTAAGCGCCCCTTCAAAACGGGCATATTTCTTACGTACTTCTCTAAAGTAAGCGGCAATTTCTTCTAATGCTGCCATGTCGTAACCCGTGGCGCGGCCCGAGTCTTCTGCCATAGCAACTAATGTTTCAGTAGCTGAATGGCCATAGGTTTGGCTCATGGTTGAAATCGCGGTATCAAGAATATCAACACCAGCCTCAATGGCTTTTTGATAGGTTGCAGTACTTAAACCCGTTGTAGCATGACAATGCATAGAAACGGTTAAGTCAGTTTGAGATTTTAAACGGCTGATAAGGTCATAAGCTTGCATTGGCTTAAGTAAGCCTGCCATATCCTTGATGCACAGTGAGTCACAGCCCATGTCTTCAAGGTTTTTAGCCATATCAACCCAAGTATCTACGTTATGAACTGGGCTGCTAGTAAATGAAATCGTACCTTGTGCATGACCGCCGACTTGCTTAACTGCTTTAACCGCAGTTTCTAAGTTACGCACATCATTCATGGCATCGAAAATTCTGAAAACATCAACACCATTGGTATGGGCACGCTCAACAAAGCGGGTCACCACATCATCGGCGTAATGACGATAGCCTAATAAATTCTGACCACGCAATAGCATTTGCTGTGGTGTATTTGGCATCGCCTTTTTCAGCTCTCTGATACGATCCCAAGGGTCTTCGCCTAAATAACGAATACAAGAATCAAACGTAGCACCGCCCCAAGACTCTAAAGACCAAAAACCAATTTTATCCAGTAAAGGTGCAATAGGTAACATATCGTCTAAACGTAAGCGCGTGGCTAAAATAGATTGATGGGCGTCTCGTAATACTACATCTGTTAACGCTAAAGGCTTGCTCATGATAACTCCTAAACGATTTAATCTTTGGCACGATACTGGTGAATAGCAGAAGTGATAGCTGCTATTAACTTAGGATCAATTGATGTCGCAGCTGCGGGTGCAGGTGTAGGCGCATTAGCAACAACAGGCTGAATGTCTGACTGACATAATCTAGCTACAAGATTAATGCCGATAATTAATATGCTTAAAAATATAAAAACTAAGCTCATCCCCATTATCATCATGCCCAAGGCATCCAATAATTGCTCGGATATTGATGATGTCATAAACCCTCTCTTGTCATTATGTGCAATTAAAAATTGCCCACAGGATCAGTTCCAATGTTTACACGTCAATAACGTCTGCTGAATAAATTGCACCAAAACGATGCGGCATCAACAAAAGGAATAATTATTCATTCAGCATAAGCTGTTTTTATTCCATTAAAATCCACCAGTTCAGCGATTAAACTACCCTGTGATTTTTTACCGACGAAAAATATAACCAATCTATAACAATTAATCCAACACCTTGTAAATTGGTCAGACCAAAATTAATAAGATTAAGCCCACCTTGGTGATAATTCGATAAAAATAGTTCACATATAATGAAGAATCTTCATTTTTGATTACTTTATCAGGAAAATGATAAGGTCATGACAAGATCTATATAAAAAGAGATATCAGAAATAAGAACAGCTATATTCACCAAAATTGTGCAGATGCTCTATTTAGCATAAATATGTAGTGGTTTTTGTAATTTATGGCTCATCATCAAGTTGTAGTTAAAATAAAAGCATACAAAACTAATTAACCAAGCTAAGTACAATTAATCAACTAGAGTGAACCTACTAACCAGCATGACTGAAGGATTTATCCAAATTTTGATGTGGTTCATTTCGACTTAAGATCTAAAGCAGGTTAGCGACATTTGAGTGAGTGTGAAGTAGGTATATTGGCAGGAAAACTTAAAGTCACTTTATATGACTGACTGGATTTTAGGCATAAAAAAAGCCCTGTAGATAACTACAGGGCTTTTTCTAATACTGGTGCGGATGGGAGGATTCGAACCTCCGACCGCCTGGTTCGTAGCCAGGTACTCTATCCAGCTGAGCTACATCCGC
>NZ_JAUORL010000016.1:0-102249 GCF_030548015.1 Shewanella sp. 4_MG-2023 | reverse complement strand
TTGAGGCTATTGGCCTGTCGCCGTGTCAGTGGATGCGCATTATAGGCAAGTTAAGATTTAGCGCAAGGGCTTTTATGAAGAAAACGATAGAAAATGGCTTGTTCGTTGCTATTTCAAACGAAACGCACAAAAAAGGGACTAACCGTCCCTTTTAAGGCGTTATATCAGGCTTTACTCACCAAAGAATCTTGATTCTTGTTTGATGACAACGGCCTCATCATCAATGGTCGCGGCTACGATTAAGTTAATTTTAGTCACGGTTCGCTCTAACACCCCTGGATCGACAGCAATACTAATAGGTAAGGTGAGCACTTCACCCGCTTGCACTGATACGGTTTGTGGACCGCTCCATTCATATCCTTCAATACCATCCATCGAAAGTGCATATTGCTGTGCTTGCTCAGTTTTATTAAGTAGCTTTAAGGTATAGGTGTTCTGCACTAAGCCATCATTGGTTATTCTATATAAAGCATTTCGGTCTCGGATAACATCCATTCGCACAGGGGCAATTGTGGCGCTGGCATAGATAAACACTAAGATCATGACTGTTAACGCCACACCATAACCCACCAATTTCGGTCTTATGATGCTTTCTTTAACGTTTTCTAATTTATTTTCGGTGGTGTAGCTGATAAGTCCCTTGTCATAACCCATTCGATCCATTGTGGTATCGCAGGCATCAATACAGGCGCCGCAGTTAATACACTCATATTGCAGCCCATTACGAATATCAATACCGGTAGGGCAAACTTGGACACATAGGTCACAGTCAATACAATCACCTAAGCCCATTTCTTTAGGGTCTGCTTTGCGTGAACGTGGGCCACGGGTTTCACCACGTTTTGCGTCATAACCGACTATATAAGTGTTCTTATCAAACATGGCTGCTTGGAAGCGCGCATAAGGGCACATATGAATACACATGATCTCACGCATCCAGCCAGCATTACCGTAGGTTGCTAAGGTAAAAAATACTACCCAGAAATAAATGCCAATATCGGCATTAAGGGTAAATACATCAATATAGACTTCACGGCTTGGCACAAAGTACGACACAAAGGTCATCGCTGTAAGTAATGATATGAGTAACCAAGAAGTGTGTTTGGCTGTTTTACGCCATAGCTTATTAAAGCTCCAGGGCATCTGATCTAGCTTGATACGTTTATTTCGCGCACCTTCAAACTTCTCTTCTAACCAGATAAAGATAAATGTCCACACGGTTTGCGGACAAGTGTAGCCACACCAAACTCGCCCGAGATAGGTGGTAACAAAAAACAGTCCAAATGCGGCAATAGTAAAGAGTGCTGCCAATAGGGTTAAATCTTGCGGCCAAATAGTGAGATTAAAGATGTGGAACTTCTGTTCACCCAAATTAAACCACACGGCTTGTCTATCACCCCAAGGCAACCAAGGCAGGATAAGAAAGAAAGATAAAGTCGCCCAGCCAATACGGCGTCTTACCGTGGTCCACAGTCCTGTGACAGCACGGACATAGATACTGTTACTCGGATTAAAGCGATCCGCTTTACTGGCGTCGGGTTGATGAATCTTGATCCGGGTTTGCTTAGCGTAATCTTTAGTTTGAGATTCTTGTGTCATCTTGATGCCTTACTACTCAAAAAAGGGGCAAATTCTGTTTAGGTTACAGAAAACGTTATTAATTTAGATAAAAATAGCCTGTAACTGCTATGCACTCGTTTATAGAGTGTTAATTGAGTGTATTATACTCGCATTGTTTAAACTTATTCACTTTAATTGGACTAAAAGATGAGAGGCTGGATCCTTATAGCACTGATTGGCGGCGTTATTTACTACTTTGCCACCGAAACCGACAAATTAGATGAACCTATTGCTGCAGTTGAGTCGGTATTCAACGATACAGAAAAAAAACTAAAATCAATGACGGGCACTAAGATCACCAGAAAGGAAGATATCATCCCCACCATTCCCAGTGAGGTGATTGAAAGACTGACAGCTAAAGAACTCACTGAACTGAAAAGCGTGTTTACTGACAATGAGTCTGTGAGTGCATTTAAAGATGAGTATTGCGGTTTTGGGCTGACACATCCTGCTATTAGTAAACAAAACCTGCAATTTATCTGCGATAAAATATAATTTTTGGCTTTCCTGCCCTATGTCAATTGACCTGAGAATTATTTCAGCCTAGCCTTTGGATAATCTATTGAAAAAGGCTAGCAAAAAATGACTCAGCAGGTTTCCGACATATTCGACCCAACACTTTGGGACACTGTAACTGACTTCGATTTTGAAGACATCACTTATCATCGCGCAAAAGATCAAGGTACGGTGCGTATCGCGATTAACCGCCCCGACTGTCTTAATTCATTCCGCCCAAAAACCGTTGATGAACTCTACACTGCGTTAGATCATGCCCGCCAATGGTCTGATGTCGGCTGTGTATTAATTACAGGTAACGGCCCATCAGCAAAAGGTCAGCACTCTTTTTGCGCCGGTGGCGATCAGCGTATCCGAGGTAAAGATGGCTATAAATATGAAGGCGCAGAAGAAGGTAAACCTGATGTGGCACGCATGGGCCGCTTGCACATATTAGAAGTACAACGCCTTATCCGCTTTATGCCTAAAGTGGTTATTGCTGTAGTACCTGGCTGGGCTGTTGGCGGCGGCCATAGCTTACATGTTGTGTGCGACCTCACCTTAGCTTCTAAAGAACATGCGGTATTTAAGCAAACGGATCCTGATGTAGGCAGTTTTGACTCAGGCTATGGTAGTGCTTATTTAGCGAAAATGATCGGCCAAAAACGTGCTCGTGAGATTTTCTTCCTTGGCTTTAATTATACCGCTGATGAAGCGTTTGATATGGGCATGGTTAACCGCTCTATCCCCCATGCTGAACTTGAAACTGAAGCATTAAGCTGGGCGAAAGAAATCAACAGTAAATCCCCAACCGCGATGCGTATGCTCAAATATGGCTTTAACTTGCCAGATGATGGTTTGGTTGGGCAGCAATTATTTGCTGGTGAAGCCACTCGTTTAGCTTATGGCACAGACGAAGCGCAAGAAGGCCGTGATGCATTTTTAGAAAAGCGCGACCAAGACTTTTCTAAGTTCCCTTGGCATTACTAATACTTGCTGTTGCTTACTGTTGCTTACTGTTGCTTACTATCGTTAACTTAGAAGATGTCAGCCACTCATAGTAATAGCAGCAAATTAAGCCGACCATTTCTCGGTCGGCTTAATTGAAAAATCAAATAACGCCTATCGATAAACTGACCTTTACAACCTAGATGATAACAATTATCATTTGCATCAGATTAATAAAACAGGTCATTTATCATGAAAAAAACAATCACTTTCGCCATCTTACATTTCTGTGTCGCTTTTACTGTCACTTATCTATTAACAGGCAGTATTGTTATCGGCGGCGCTATCGCACTATTAGAACCTGCTGTAAATACCGTAGTATTCTATTTTCATGAGAAAGTCTGGAAACGCATTGAGCAAGCTAAAGCTGAAGATACCTTGCAACAATTCAGCGCAGCTTAACCCCCATTTATAATGGCTTAGCCAATTACAGTATCAAATGATCTGATCGATCACTCTGCTTTATGCTGCTCTTTTTGCTCTAACCCAAGTTTATTGGCCAAGGGTGCAATAGCGCCGCCCTGAATAAACACAGACATCAATACAAAAAAGAATACCATGTGGACGATTTCTATCGCACCTGGTACGCCTGCCGCTGCAGGTATTAAGGCAAACACAATCGGAGTTGCCCCTTTTAGGCCTATCATTGAAATAAATAAACGCTTTTTCCAGCTGGCCTTCACAAACGGCAAGTAACATAACTGCACCGCTAACGGTCTCGCGACCAAGATAAGTAATAGCCCCGGAATAATAGAAATCCAAAAGACGTTCATTAATGTCTGCGGGAATATCTGCAGTCCGAGCACGATAAACATCAACGCCTGCGCCAACCAAGATAAACTATTAAAAAAGTGTAAATTAACCAGTTGGCCGCGCTTAATGCCATTACCTATCACCACACCAGCAATATAAGACGCCAGTAAAATATTACCGCCAAGCATCTCGGCGCTATAAGTAGCAATAATAAAGCTCGCTAACACAAATACCGGAATAAGCCCGAATTCAGCCAAACTAATTCGATTAAGCAGTAATACTGCTAATTTACCAATTAAGAAGCCCACCACAATGGCAACCAAAATCTGGCTCGCTAGGTGCAGTGATAAGGTTGAAATAGCAACCGCTTGATGAGAAGCCAGTGTCATATCGGTTAATACAATCACCATTAGCATTGCCACAGGGTCATTGGTGGCTGACTCGAACTCCAGCACAGTATCGGTTTGCTCTTTTAACTTAAGCTTTTTAGACTCTAAAATTGAAAATACTGCCGCCGCATCAGTTGAAGATACGATAGCGGCAAATAACAAGCAGGTGATTAGATTAAAATCCAGCAGTCCATAAAGAATTGCCGCAAAGATGAGCGTGGTAAATATCACCCCAAATGACGCTAATACTCCGCCTTCTTTATAGGCCACTTTAATTTTATCGGTGGAGGTATTTAAGCCACCGACAAATACAATCACATTAAGTGCCAACCCCCCTATCCATGCAGTTTGGTCGAGATTGTCATACACGAAATTAAACTCACCATTACCCAAGGATAAACCGACCCCCATAAATATCAGCAACGAAGGTATGCCTAAGGTGCGAGATGGATGGTGCAATAAAATGCCAATAACAATGAGTACTGAGATGCCAATCATGACCATTTCTGTTGTCATACATTTACCTTATATAGTGTGAATAATGTCGATGCACTCTGCTGTAAGAGTGGGCGTTGCATGCGGTGTGCATATCTTAGTTGCTCGTAAACTTGGCAATGAAAAGGTAAAAAGACGATGTTGCAGTGTACATTGCGATGACTTAACCCCACTCAAACGGCGGTTTAGCTTACTAATTGTATATTATTTTAGCGCCTTAATTGATTGTCATAAAACTTTCATATTAGCCCAAATGTTAATAACCACTGCATAAAGAAAAACCCAAATATCGACACAAGGTTAAAATAAACTTAATTCACAATTAACTTAACACAGCAAAACAACTAGCTGACAAGCCCCGAACGCACCCAAGCACCCACTACAACTATATCCACATAAAGCCTGCAAATTTAAGAAATTAAAAGCCAACTTCCAAAATGCCTCACTCGACCACCCGTTACCGGTAACAACCAATTAACACCAACAAAACAATAACCTAACCACAATTAATCCAAATTAATTTGCTCGCTTTTGACTGTAACTTAACTGTCATATTGATCTGTCTTAATGCACTCGCTTCAAATCGAACCTTAAAAGAGAAGCGCCCTAATGTTGATATCCAAATGGATTAAACGAACTACCTATATTAAGTGGAACTTGTGATGAAAAAAGTGATTGGTTTACTAACAGCTGTTGGTTTAATGGCAGCACCTCTTGTTCAAGCTGGTACAGTTACAGTGTCTGGTTCAACCTCTGTTGCCCACGTTATGGAAGTGCTGGCAGAGAATTATCAAAATACGACAAACAAAAATGTTGAAGTACAGGGCACCGGCTCATCAGCAGGTATTCGCGCCGCTAAAGATGGCACCAGTATGATTGGTATGTCATCTCGTAATATCAAACCAAATGAATTAACGCCAAAAACAAAAGAAATCGTTATCGCTCGTGATGGTATTGCTGCTGCAGTAAATAAAGCAAACCCAGTTAAAGACCTGACTCAAGAACAAATTTCTAAAATCTACCGTGGCGAAATCAAAAACTGGAGCGAAGTTGGCGGCGAAGCACGTCCAATCGTTGTTGTTACTCGCGAAAATGGTTCAGGTACTCGTGGCGCATTTGAAGAAATCATGCAGCTACAACGTAAAGTTGATGGCCACACAGTAACTGCTATTACTCCTTCCGCTCAAGTCGGTAACGGTAACGGCATGATTAAAACCATCGTTGCTAACAACCCATACGCTATTGGTTATATTTCACTAGGTAGTGTTGATGATTCACTCAACGCATTATCAGTCAATGGTGTTGCAGCTACCGATAGCAACATTGCCGCTGGCGACTATCAAATTGCCCGCCCTTTCATTGCGTTAATAAATGAAGACGCACCAGCAACAGCAAAATCATTTATTGAATTTATTATGTCTGCAGACGGTCAAGGTATCGTTGCAGAAGAAGGCTACATCCGCGTTCAGTAATTACTGATTGAATGCATGGCATAAGAAGGCCTAGACCTTCTTATGCTGCTTTTTGTTTATATAGAGGTTGTAACATGGAAACGGCTAGCAAAATAGACATGACGACAAAGGTGTCACTGTCTCCTGCCAAGAAAATTGATTGGGTTGAACTACTCTTTCACGGGTTATTTTTTCTCAGCGCCATGGTCGGCGTGGTATCGGTCATCACTATTGGCTGGTTCGTTTTCTATGAAGGATTACCCGCATTTAAAGAAGCGGGAGTGTTAAACCTCATTTTTGGTAAAGAATGGCTACCACCTGCGCTTTACGGTATAGCCGCCATGATTGTCGCCTCGCTTGCTTCAACCATGGGCGCGGTAATGATTGGCGTACCAGTCGCAATATTAACCGCTGTCTTCTTAGCGGAAATTGCCCCAAAGTGGCTCGCCAACATTGTTAGACCTGCTGTTGAGCTATTAGCGGGTATTCCGTCGGTGGTTTATGGCTTTTTCGGTTTGATTGTTATCGTGCCAGCTATTGAAAGCATTTTTAATATTCCTGCAGGTAACACTCTATTAGCGGGGATTATCGTGTTGGCGATTATGATTTTGCCAACGGTTATTACGATTTCAGAAACATCACTACGCGCACTCACCCCGACTTATAAAGAAGGTGCTTTAGCCTTAGGGGCATCGCACATTTACAGTATTTTTAACGTATTAATTCCTGCTGCTAAAAGCGGAATTTATACCGGTGTGGCTTTAGGTGTCGCCCGCGCCATTGGTGAAACCATGGCCATTATCATGGTGATGGGTAATGCTCCTGCTATGCCAGGTTCACTACTTGAACCTGCACGTTCATTAACGGCTAACATCGCTATGGAAATGTCTTATGCAACCGGCATCCACTCAAGTGCTTTATACGCTACAGGCATTGTATTACTGGCCTTTATCGTTTGTTTAAATGCTGGACTACTTTATCTAAACCGTAAAAGAGGGCATGCATAATGACTCAAGTATCAAACAAGCAATCCCGAGTGTTTAAAGACAAGGCTGCACTGGCAGGCGTTTGGGCATCTGCAGCGCTCACCATAGTATTTTTACTTTGGGTTGTGTGGCACATTTTATCTAACGGCTTAAGCCATGTCAGTTGGGAGTTTATTACCAGTAGCTACACACGCATTGGCGAAGCATCAGGTATTTGGGCGATGATTGTATCAACCGTTTATATGGTTGGATTGTCACTGGGTATCGCAGCGCCACTGGGGATTATGACCGCTATTTACTTAACCGAATACGCCAAACCTGGCAGTAAATTGGTTGAAGTGATCCGTTTTTGTATTGAATCATTAGCCGGTATTCCATCGATTGTTTACGGTCTGTTTGGTATGACCTTCTTTGTGACAGTACTCGGCCTTGGGTTCTCTATCCTTGCTGGCGCGCTGACACTATCAATGCTGATTTTACCTGTGATAATCCGCACCACTGAAGAAGCGCTAATGGCGGTACCTATGAGCTACCGTGAAGGGGGTTATGCACTGGGCAGTTCAAAGATTTATACCATTTGGCGCCTCATTTTACCTAACGCATTACCGGGTATTGTGACCTCAATTATTTTGAGTACAGGCCGCGTTATTGGTGAGTCGGCACCGGTATTTTTAACCGCAGGCATGGTGACACAAATTCCTGAATCAGTATTAGATTCTGGCCGCACCTTAACCGTGCATTTATATAAACTCACCCAAGAATTATTTACTCAACATGAGTGGGATCAGGCCTATGCCACAGCCACCATCTTGATTGTATTAGTGCTAGCACTCAATCTAGCCACCAAAATTATCGCAGCTCGATTTGATAAACATTCACATTAAGGCAATTTAAAAATGAACAAGCTTGAAGTCAATAATCTCAACCTTTTCTACGGCGAAAACCAAGCGCTGAAGAATATTTCATTGCCTATTCCTGCTAAACAGGTCACGGCGTTAATTGGCCCGTCAGGTTGTGGTAAATCAACCTTATTGCGCACCTTAAACCGCATGAACGACTTAGTGGCAGGGGTAAAAATTGATGGTGATGTGTTATTTGAAGGCGAAAACATATATTCAGACATTGATGTAAAACAACTGCGGATGCGCGTGGGCATGGTATTTCAAAAACCCAACCCATTCCCAATGAGTATTTATGACAATGTTGCCTTTGGCCTAAAAGCGCAAGGCGAAAAAGACAAGTCAGTGATTGATAAAACCGTAGAGGAGTCTCTACGCGGTGCAGCATTATGGGATGAAGTGAAAGAACGCCTTCATAGTCCAGCACTTGGTTTATCAGGCGGTCAGCAGCAACGTTTGTGTATTGCCCGTGCCATTGCTATGCAACCTGAAGTGATTTTGATGGACGAGCCAACCAGTGCGCTTGATCCTATCGCCACCCATAAAATTGAAGAGTTAATGGACGAGCTACGTAAAAAGTTCACCATTGTAATTGTGACTCACTCAATGAATCAGGCAAAACGGATTTCAGATAAAACCGCCTTCTTCTGGATGGGCGAGTTAGTTGAACATGCAGATACCGCCACCTTATTCCAACATCCTGTTGATAGCCGCACTCAAGGTTATGTTAGCGGTGAATTTGGTTAAGCTGTCTACTAAATAGTTTATCCAAGCCTGCTTATACTGCCCGCTAAAGACAAAAAGCCCGAGACTAACATGGTTAGCTCGGGCTTTTTTGATTGGTAATAAATAAGACTGCTTATTAGGCAGCCTTATTGGCCATTAACCAATATGCACTTCACCTTTCCAGCTTACTGTTTTACCAGCAATTTCAAGGCTTGTGTGGCTGTCTGCATTGACATCAGCTTTGTTTGATACAAACACATTAACCTCTTGGCCTGACACCAGCGTCAGTTTCACAGCTGATGCATCAGCTGTGTGAGTGAGTACTTCAACCTTGCTCACTTGACCGCGAGCATCAGTGCTCGCTTCAATCGCTTCATTGAAATAGCCATGGGTTTCATAGACGTTAGCAAATAAATGCGTCTTGCCTTGCTGACGTAACAGCATTACCGGCTCGCTGCGTAAGTTAAAATCAGGATCATTGGCGCCAGTACGGGCAAAAATGACTTCACTGTCTTGGGTTGCGCTGCTCACCATTGAATAGTAGCTGCTGCCCATTAACCAGCTTACCAAGCTGCCTTGCTGATCAACCTTGCCTGAAGCAATGTTCCACAAGTGCTGATAACCTGATTTTTCACCGACAGGCTTAAGCTTAGACGCCGTTTGGTACTCAAAATCAGTACGGATAATTTGACCGCTGTGATGCATTACATAATCATAGGTATGCTGCTCGTCACTGGTTAAGCGGAATAAATCCAATACGATTGGCTTAGCAATGCCGGCAACTTCGAACATCACTACTGTGCGTTGTTGATCAACCCCTGGGTAGTAGCCACGTACAAATGCACTCATGGCTTGCATGTTGTTATCACCTGCCACAAAGAAGTGCGGTTCACCCCAACGTGCTTCAGCAGTGGCGGTGTCACCTTGGTTTTGACTGGTTTCATCAACCACAACTGTATTGTGAGCAACAGTTTGCTTACAGTAGCTTTTGTTTTCAGGAATATAACGACCGCCAAATTTTGGCTCAACGTTAACCCAACGGCCAAAGCCATAATCGTGAGTCACTTCTTGACCGTGATTAAACAGGCTGAGGTGTAAACCATCAAAATGACCGTGATCTAATGCTGAATGCAATTTATGGTCACTACCGTGTTGGCCGTACCATAGTAGCGCCATGCTATCGTCATCTTTTTCATCACGATGACGTAAAATTGAAATACCGCCGCGCTCGCCTTGTGGGCCGTCAGTGAGTTGTAAACTACCCCAGTTAAAACCGGCGAGTTTTTCAGAGTTTGCTACACCGTCAGATAATGCGGCACCTGAACCATGTACCCAAACCTTGTCTTGATGCACAGCCATTGATTTAAGGTTGTCATCTTGGGAGTAACGCTTAAAGCACACGCTAGTGGCAATCAGTACCCCTTCGTCTTTAATGTCCATGGTTTTAGATGAATCATTAAGCGCTGGCAACACACCATTAGGGAACGCGGTAGACATCACGGCGTAAGTGGTGGTTTTAATCACTTGATCTTTTAAGTTATAGATATCGATTTCAGGCTGACGACGTTGAATAGTCTCAGCAAATAAGTAAATCGGTCTAAGCGAGAAACGGTGATAATACGGACCTTCCATATAGTAACCATCTGGCGAGAACAGTTGCGTAAGCTGAGCAATAAAGCCACCTGATACGCTGTCACCCGCTAAGCCATAAAGTGCTTTATCAACACTGGCTTGGTCGTTAATGGCGTAACCACAAATACCCACACCCGCCACAGCCCAAAGGCCATGGTTATGGACGATGTCAAAATCGTGGGCATAAGTATCAACAAACAAGTCAATCATAGGACGGAATAAGTCGTTTTCGATTAACTGTTGTTCGTCAGTGGTTAACTCATGACGAATACACGAATAAGCACAAGATGCATACAGCATCCACATGTTTTCATTCAGTGTCTGATGGAAAATACGCCCCGGTGGGTTTGAGTCACGGCTAGTGTTCAGCTCAAAGCTGGTATACACCTTAGCGTACTCAACCAACATGGTTTTAGCGTAATCAAGGTAGCGCTTATCTTGAGTGATCAAGAATAAACGCCCTGCTAAATCCAGGTGAATATAGTTTTGCTTATGGCGGTTATGCTCATAACCGCCCGCTTCACCGTGGCCAGGAATTTCAATGCCGACAGGTAAATAAGCTTCAAGGGCTGCCACTTCAGTAGCAATAGAGCGGCCCATTAAGCTGTCTGTATTTAGATGAGTACGTAACTCAGCAGCTTCTTCAAAGCTCATTAATAATGGTTGGTAACTCATGGTATTAACCTCTTACTTCAACAGCAAAGTAACCCTGCCATTGGAAATCTTGATTGTTAAATGTCACGCTAGTTTTGCTCTCGTCAGTCACGCCAACTTGGTTACTGACCATCACAATGATTGAGTAATCTTTAGCGATAATTTCGATGACCGATCCCTGCTCATTGGTGCCAATAACCTTAACCTCGGTAATTTGGCCGCGGGCTTCAGTACTGGCTTCAATGGCTTCATTAAAGTAACCATGAGTCTCAAGTACGTTGGCAAATAGCGTGTCTTTTGCATTGCGACGTAATACTAAGCCTGGCTCGCTGCGTAAGTTAAATGATGGGTCATTGGCGCCGCTGCGAGTAAAGATAACTTCGTCTTCTTCGCTTGATGCCGTAAGCCAAGTGTAATAGCTGCTACCTTGTAACCAGCTCACTAAAGTGGTGTCTTTTGCTTTACCTTGACCAACATTCCAAAGATGTTGATAACCAAAATCATCACCTAGCGTCGATAACTCGGCGTGAGTTTGATAATCAAAGTTTGTCCGCACGATTTGACCATCGTAATGCAGTGCGTAGTCATATTGATGCGCCACCTCACTGGTTAAACGGTATAAATCAACCAAGATGGGTTGTGCTAAACGCTCGTCGTTTATCATGAGCAAGCTACGTTGCTGATCAACCCCTTCATAGAAGTCACGACAAAATGCACTCACACCTTGAATTTCTTTATCATCACCGCTAAAGAAGTGTGGTTCACCGTGGCGGCTATCAGCTAATTTAACGTCAAAGTTGTTTTGACACTTTTGATCTACCGCTACCGCATTATGGGCAATAGTTTGGCGAGCATAAGATTTGTTTTCATCTAAGTAACGACCACCAAATTTTGGCTCCACGTTAACCCAGCGACCAAAGCCGTATTCACGTAATACTTCTTGGCCATTGTTAAAGAAGCTCACTCCTAAGGTATCAAAGTGACCATGGCCCATACCGTGTTGACCGTAGTTCATCACTAACTGGCTCACATCGCCTTTATTACTTTGCATACGTAAAAATGCCTGCGCGCCACGATCACCATTTGGGCCTTCGTTTAGCTCAACACTGGCCCAGCAAGGGTTTAAAGCAGCTTCATTGTTATCAAAAGCGCTTGAAAGTGCTTGGCCACAAGCATTAACCCACACTGTATCTTGAATCTGCGCCATGCCTAAGATGTCATCATCAATACCATAGTGTTTCGCGTATAAGCTCAGCGCCACAATCACACCCGCATCGCAAATATCCATGGTCAGTGAAGCATCATTTAATGCAGGGAATACCCCATTTGGATAAGCTGTTGCCAGCATTGCTTTAACGGTTTTACCAATGACTTGACCGTTAAAGTTAAAGATATCTAGCTCAGGACGGTGACGGTGAATCGCCTCAGCAAACAAACATAGTGGACGAATGGCATAACGATGATAGTAAGGACCTTCCATGTAGTAGCCAGAAGGAGCAAACAACTTACTGATTTGCGCTAAATAACCACCTTCAATGTCATCACCTTTAAGACCGTGAATAGACATTTCAACATATTCAGGCTTATCAATGGCTAAACCACACATGGCAACAGCTGCTACAGCCCAGATGCCGTGGTTATGGATGCGGTCAAAATCGAATTCATACTTATCAGTAAACATATCTAACATTGGCTGGAATAAACCATCGATAATGGTTTGCTGCTGCTCAGCAGATAACCAATGGCGAATACAGCTATAACCTAAGCTAGAATAAAGCAGGAAGACATGTTCATTGAGGATTTGATGAAACAAACGACCCGGTGGGTTAGTGTTCAATTGCTCATGGTAATCAAGCTTCAAATACTTATCTGCATAAGCAAGTAACAGGTCAGCTGTATACTGAGCGTACTTGTCTTCACCTGTTACCAGAAACAAACGTCCTGCTTGGTTAATATATTGATAGTTTTGTTTGTGACGATTATGTGCATAACCACCCGCTTCACTATGGCCAGGGACTTCAACCCCTAACGCCATAAACGCGTCAGTATCTTCAATTAACTTGGTTAAGCTTTTACCCATTAGGCTATCTTTACCTAATTCATTGGCGATTGATGTGATTTCCGACTGTTCAAAAAGTACCGCTTTAATGGCTTGCGACATATTAACCTCAAACTAAAAGTGCTCATCTGAATCTAAAATAATACAAATAAACAAAAATTTCAGCATATATAAACTAATAATAGACTTGGATCACTGACTA
The DNA here is from genome assembly GCF_030548015.1 of Shewanella sp. 4_MG-2023. Taxonomy (NCBI): domain Bacteria; kingdom Pseudomonadati; phylum Pseudomonadota; class Gammaproteobacteria; order Alteromonadales; family Shewanellaceae; genus Shewanella; species Shewanella sp. 4_MG-2023. The sequence goes on along the minus strand of NZ_JAUORL010000016.1, from coordinate 88,880 downwards.
TTAGTTTTAGTTTTCACTATCAACTGTGCTTATTAAAATAATGAATAAATTACATAATTTATTTTTAACCCGATAAATCAATCAGATAGATGTATGACCTGTAAAATAATATAAAACAAATACGAAGCCGATCACAGTTACGGTAGATTTGTATTACAAATAAAAGTATTTTACTAGTACACTTAGATCATACTAAACAAGGTGGCGTTCGATTAACGTACAAATTGAGCGGCAACTTTAGCCAAGATAAATAGTCGATACCACAAAGTTCAATCAAGCACTAAGGCCTGATGAATATAGCTTACTTGCTTCTATCGACAATAAAAGGAGATTGTAATGAACGCATTTTATGAAGACGACAAAACCGCTTGGGAAGACCTAGGTGATGGTTTGAGCCGCAAAATAATTGGTTATACTCCTGATTTAATGGCTGTATTTGTAAAATTTGATAAAGGTGCCATCGGCCACCCGCATACTCACGACATTCACGATCAAATTGGTTATGTGGCTGCAGGCAGCTTTGAAGCTGAAATCGATGGTGTTAAAAAAGTGCTTAAAGCTGGCGATGCTTATATTGCGCCTAAAATGGTGATGCATGGTGCCGTCGCGTTAGAGCAAGACAGCATTTTAATTGATATGTTCAATCCTGCTCGTCAAGATTTTCTATAAAACCAAATAGGAGCTGATATGTCTATGTTAAAGGTCGGTATCATTGGCGAATGCATGATTGAACTGCAACAACGTGATGGCGAACTTGTCCAAAGCTTCGGTGGTGACACCCTGAATACTGCGGTGTATTTATCTCGATTAACTCAAGATAAAAATATAACCATCAGCTACTTCAGTGCCTTAGGTCAAGACCCCTTCAGCCAAAACATGCTTAAAAGCTGGCAACAAGAAGGCATAGATACCCAGCACGTTCAAATTATGTCTGAAAAGCTGCCAGGTTTATACGCTATCGAAGTCGATGACGAAGGTGAGCGAAGCTTCCATTACTGGCGTAATGATGCCGCGGCAAAATTCTGGTTAGAACACGCTTCAGCAACACTGCTAACAACGATCAGTCAATACGATGTGTTGTACTTATCAGGTATTAGCTTGGCGATTTTAACCCCTAAAAGCCGAGCAATACTGTTCGACGTCCTGCAAAAGTGTAAAGACAATGGCGGCAAGATTATTTTTGATAATAACTTCCGTCCCAGATTGTGGCAGTCACATCAACAGGCCCAAGAAAGCTATCTTAAAATGTTGGCCCTAACCGATATTGGCTTACTCACGTTTGAAGACGAACAAGCCTTGTTTGGTGACACGCAACTGGCAACCTGTATCGATCGCAGCCTCAGTGCAGGCATGAGCGAAGTAGTCATTAAGCGCGGTGCAGAAGAGTGCCTCATCGTCACCAAAGACGGCCAAGTTAGTGTGCCAGCCACCTTAGTAGAAACTGTGGTTGATACCACCTCAGCGGGCGATTCATTTGCTGCTGGGTATTTGTCACAACGTTTACTGGGCGCAAGCCATCAACAGTCAGCGCTTACCGGTCATGCATTAGCAAGTGAAGTGATCCAGCACAAAGGTGCCATCATTGATATCAGCGTAATGCCAGCAATACCAATGGCCTTTGATTCATAGCGCTAAGTATTTTCTGCAACAGTTTTAGGTAATCCATTTGGGCGAATTACCGCTAGTTATTATTCAAAAGGAAACAATATGAGCACGCTAAACGAAAGACTAAAACAGCTAAAAGTTATCCCGGTCATTGCCATAAAAAATGCCGATGATGCGGTGAAACTCAGCCAAGTTTTAGTTGAAAATGGTATGCCTTGTGCGGAAATTACCTTCCGTACTCCAGCAGCGGCTCAAGCCATTAAGAATATGCGCGCAGCTTACCCTGATATGTTAATTGGTGCGGGCACGGTATTAAATTCAGCAACGGTAGATGCGGCTATTGATGCAGGCGTGGATTTTATTGTTAGCCCAGGTTTTAACCCAAGCACGGTTAAATACTGTCAGCAACGCGGTATGCCGATTATCCCTGGTGTAAACAACCCATCATTAGTTGAGCAAGCAATGGAAATGGGTTTAGACACAGTTAAGTTTTTCCCAGCAGAGCCTTCTGGCGGCATATCAATGCTAAAAGCATTAACCGCTGTTTACCCAGTAACAATCATGCCTACTGGTGGCGTTTCACCAAAAAACATCAATGACTACTTAGCTGTTGATGCTGTGGTTGCCTGTGGTGGAACTTGGATGGTGCCAGCGAATTTAGTTGATAATCAGCAATGGGATGAAATTGGCCGTTTAGTTCGTGAAGCGGTAGCTGCACTAAACTAATACCTGTGGTGAATATAATGAGTTGCTGCAAATGAGCAAGTTGCAGCGCTTATTAAAAGATTAACAGAAAGACCAAATCATCATTTTAAATCCGATATAAAAGCTAGTGCAGAAACTAGCGAAAACCTAATCCCCATGCTCAAATAATAATAAAAAAATCATACTCCCACTCCGGTGGTATTCTTTCCCCAATATGGATATTGGGGATTTTTCGCTTTATGCCTGCAGCTAACTAAACCACGATTAAACCACAACGTTAAGGGCGATAGACCTGCTTAATCTCTCCTGTTTGATTGCCAAATAATTTCGTGCATAAGGCCAAATAAAGCTCTGCGGTAGCCACTGCATCAACCGAGGCACTATGACCATGGTATTCAGGTAAACCGTAACGCTGTCGTATCGATATCAGTCGATAATCACCATCTTGTTGACTAGCTTTGTTCAAGGTCATCGACTTTTCAATCGCTAAGGTATCAAGCCACAACAGTGGCATGGGTGGTAGCTGATATTTTTTCATCAAATAATGATCAATAAACTGCTGCTCAACTTGCTTACCATGCACTAACAGTAACTTACCCTGCATCTGCCGAAACAGATGCTCCATCACAATATCCAACTTCTGCGCCCGATTAACCATCTGCGGCATAATGTGGTTTATCACCGCGGTTTCTGGCCTCACCACACCTTTAATATAGGTATGGCCGACACTGGCTAAGTCAATTCGCTTGCCACGCATAGTAACGTAACCAACACTCAAAATATGATCTTGCTTAGCATCCAAACCACTGGTTTCAATGTCTAGCGATAAATAGGTGAGTTCAGTGACCTTAGCTCCAAGCTCTGGCAACGGCTGGGTTAATAACGCCAATAAAAAATCCGGTAATTGCGGATGCGCAGCAATATAATCCTGCCTGGCTTTATTGAGTCGCGTTAGTGGGTGAAAGTGGTTTAGCCATTTTTTTATCATTTAATTACCACTAAAGCGAAGCTTGGCCGCATCCTGAAGGTTACTGATAATTCTAAAAGCATCTTTTAAATGTTTACGCTCAAATGAGCTGATCGAGCTCGGCTCCATGTGATTATTGGGTTTTTGCCCCTGACGCAATGCCGATAGTTGATGGTTATAACGCACTTGAGTCACAAAATAGAAGGCCTCAATAATATCTTTAAAGTCATCTTCATGGAGTAGCTTTTGATTCACGGCATACTCAAAACGATGTCGAGTCCCTGACTCTGAACACCCCACAGCTAACCCATAAATACGTGCTAAATCGACAATTAAATTCAAGGCATACTTTTTAATATTAAGCACCTTAGTGTTATTACCGCTTTTTTCTACCACCAATTTATTAAAAATCCCTAAAGGTGGCTGCACTCGAACGGCATCAGTAACCAGCGAATGCAAAAACTGATGATCTTGGGCAATTAATTGATGTAAGTGCTGCTGCAGTTCAGCGGAAAAATTAGCATTGCCATGTAAGCTTCGCACCTCTAAAAATACGCTGACATTCATCAGCATGCCATATTGGGGATTGCTGACCCACTTGCGGTAAAACTGTTTCCATACAGATAAGGTCTGACACCATTTAGGGTTCGATGCCATGTAATGACCGGTACAGGTGGGATAGCCGCAACCATCCAAGCCTTGATTAACGAATTCACTAAGCTTAATAAAGTAAACTTTATCTTCTTCTGTCGCACTGTCATCCATAATAATGGCGCTATCTTGATCTGACAGCATATGAATTTCATTGCGGGCGTGGGAGCCTGCAACCACCCAATTGTAATCACAAGGTGGTGCGCCAAATTGCTCTTCGGCCATTTGAATTAAGCGGCGATTATAGGCATCCATGATCATCGACATCACTTGGCCGATAATTTCGGCGCTTACCTTGCCATCAACTAGGGCCTCAAAAATCGCTTGCCGCTCTGAAGTTAACTCTGCCAACCCTGCTGTAGTCTCGGTGTATTTGATTTTCTCAATTAAGAAAATCGCCTGCATCCGATGTTTTTGCACCAAGTGCGACGAGGTTAGTAACCCCAAAACTTCATTGCCACGTACCACAGGTAAGCTGCGAATACCCGACTGCATCATTAAAGATGCCGCTTTTAAAATTAAATCATCAGGGCCAATGGTAATAGCAGGCGTAGTCATTACCGTATGAATAGGCAAACTAATATCAAGGCCATCTGCAATGACTCGCTTGGTCATATCTCGGTCGGTAATAAGGCCAACAATGTTAGCGTCTTTTTTGATAACTGCGGTTGAGGTGCGGCAGGTATCACGCATTTCTTTGGCGACATCTTGAATGCTCATATCAATATCAACCACTGCAGCATGACCACTGGCCACTTCAGAAACTTTCTTTAAAAATAGGCCTTTCTCTTTATTGGACCACACCACATTTAAGGCCGAACGTAAGCGCAGTTGCGCCGCTGAGGAGATACTTTCACTAAACTGTTGATGTTGGGCGGTCAGTTTAAGCAGTTTTGAATGAGGAATTAAATACAGCAAGGTGTTTTCGATGGCGGTCGCGGTATAACCATCGAGGATATTCTTTAGGGGCTCTAAAAAGGTAAACCCGAATAAGTCTTCAGGGCCCATTTTTGAACGCAACACCCCGTCAGGCTTACGCTGCTCCATGGAGCCGGTACGAATAATATATAAATATTTTTCATTCGAACCGTCGCTGAATTGGATCTGCTCACCACGGCCAAGGTAGGTAATACTAATGCAGCTGGCAACATCTTTTAAAACGTCCCCTGACAGTTGATCAAACGGGTCAATTTGCCCAATAAAATCAACAATATTAGGAATTAGCGATTCATCCATTATCTTCTCTCAATCAGCGACGGGTAGATACCAAGGTCAAAAACCTTGGCATTTGTATGATTTAATATTAACGCATTTTGAGGAATAAAACGTTAACCAGACAGCAATCTTCTGCGAAAAACTGCTACTTTTTAACTTATAGAACAGCTCACAAAAAAAGGCCAACCTGTCAGTAACAAGTTGGCCTTTTTTAGCGATTAAAGCTTACTGCTGAATCGCTTCTAATTCTTGGTCACTTTGATTTAGCAACTCTTCACTGGCTTGACGAGCCTTTTCTGCATTACCCGCCATAATCGCTTCGTAAATTAAACGATGCTCTTCAATACAGGTAGTGCCACGCTTTGAGGCATGGTGGAAGAAGCTCTTAAACATCGTGGTTAACACATTGGCAAACGGTAAAAAGAAGCTGTTACCAGTCGAAATAAAGATTAACCGATGAAACTCTAAATCGGCATCGACCCAACCTTCATGGTCAAACCCTTTAGAAATTCGATCCATTTCTTGAAATAGTGCGGATAACTGCATCCGCTGCTCAACCGTGGCATTGCGGGCGGCGCAAGCACAGGCTTCAGGCTCTATCGCTTTACGCAGCGATAAAAACTCTTGATAGAGATGCTCGGTTTTTTCCATGTCAATGAGCCAGTCAAGTAATTGAGAATCAAGATAATTCCAATACTCTTGCATTCGCACTCGGGTACCGACTTTGGGCTTAGACTCCAACAAACCTTTAGAGGTCAATAGCTTAATCGCTTCTCGCAATGCGGTACGGCTGACACCAAACTGAGTACAAAGGTCCATTTCCCCAGGGATAATCTCACCCTGTGGCAAATCACCAGAAATAATACTACGAGCCATTTCACATGCCACTTGCACATGTAAGCTGCGTTTTTCGCCACCAATTGGTGTAAATTTTGTGCTCATGTAGTAATACCCACCTATGATTTACACATTAATTAATACAAAAGACATAATAACTTGTATCACAAAGATACAAAGCAAAGGAGCCTTGCTGATAAGCAGAGGTTTAACAATGGCAATTGATAACCACAACATTTTAGCTAAGTTAGGCCTTGACGCAAATATTAAAGTCAGCAGTATAAAATATTTTTACTCTATATATTAGATGATTAGCAAGTAATAACAGTGAAATCTATTACACTTGTCAGCCAATAAAGTTTGTTAAACTATGTCTTTTACAATGAACTATAACGCCGACTGATACTCTTTTAACTAGTATATGGCATCGTTTAACATTCACCCGTTTTAGACCAGTAATAATATTAATGTAATTATAATAACCTTAATTGAAGATTAATACTTAATCCTTGTTCATAGTTAATACTGACAAGCTCACAAAAATCAAAAATAATCTTTATTTCAGTGTTAAGGGTAAAAAAAATGCTGCCTGTCACCAAGGACAAAGCAGCATTTCAAGTCAGACTTCTTGTTAATTAATCACTAAAAACCAAGGAATTAGATAAAATCCCAATAGTTATTTATTCATTAAATTAACAGCTAAACATTAGAAGCTGTATTTATAACCAAGCTCGATAGCGTTATCACGCTTACCGTACCAATCGTAACCACTGTTTTCTACCATATGGCTGTCTTTAAGCATCTCAGTTTTCAGCTTAAATTTACCGTATACTGTGTGCTTTTTCGCATGTGGGAAACGGTAGTTCGCGGTAAACTCGTGCTCAAATAAACTGCGATCACCATTACTGTATACATGCTGCTCTACACCACTGTCGTTCTTGTATGATGAGATTTTGCTATAGTGGATCAAGTTATAAACAAAGCGGAAGTTATCCCAACGGTACGTCAGCCACATGTCGTAACGCATTTCTTTGTTTTTGTCATCGCGGTAGTAGCTATCGGCCGGATCATCTTTTAGTGAGATACGGTCAAGGTGCTGACTATAACGTGCACGCACTTTTACCTGCCAATCGCTATTAATTTTATAACCATAGTAACCACCAAATCGGATACTGTTGGCAGTTTCTTTGGTTTGATAATCTAATACTGGGCCCGCCTGGTGCTCGTTATTATCGCCCCAACGCGTTTGATAATCTGTTTTGAATGTCAACTCGTACTGCTCAGGGGCAAAACCCACTTCTTTTTCAGACTTGCTGCGATCATATTGCCACGCTTGTTCAACACCAAACTTAAAGCCGTTGCGCATACGATGGCCAAACTCGACTTTAGGGCGGTCGGTACGACCATCAAGCAGTTTATGTTCCCATTTAATGGCAATGGTACTTTTACCAGGGCGTAGATTATCATCATCTTCTGCTGCAGCGTTAAAGCTTAAGGCACCTAAAACAGCAATTGCTAAATACTTTTTCATTCTGATATTCCTAATTATTTTTTTAATCAAATCCAGTTAATAACGCGAGCTTATTCAGCTGACTCTGGGCCAACCTCTGCTTCAGTAAGGATCACTAAGCCTGTTGCGCCTTTACCAGCAACATTACCTTCTGGAGTTGCAAGGAATAATTTTGAATCTTCAGCAGATTCTGTTAATTCAGCAGTGCCATTACCTAAGTTTTCACGCTCTCCTGTCACTTCTTCGTAGTTATCATTGCTTGATAACGTGGTTACCGCAAACATGTTGCCAGACCAAGTAGAACCTTCACCAAGTAAGCAGTCATCACGTACACCCTTGTCACTAGAATCAACACCGTCAACACCGTTTGCCACTAGGTTGTCGGTAAGATTAACCACTGAGTCATCGGTACATGCACCAGATTTACCAATGATGAAACCTTGTTTGGCACTCACAATCGTGTTGTTAGCAACTGTTGATGGGGCTTTGAGCGTTACGCCAGCATCGATTTCTTCATCTAGTACTGAAATAGCGCCCACTTCATTACCGGTTTTAGAACGGCTATTGTTGTAGACATAGTTATTAGTCACTGTGTGGCCTTTAGAGATAATACGAATACCCGCTTCGTACTTACCATCATCTTCACCTGAGCCATCGTTGATCATAATATTGCTAGCTACAGTGTTGTTTTCACCACCTTCTAATGACACAAAGCCATTGCTGCTAATAAAAGTGTTATTTTCAATAGTGTTACTACTTAAACGCACATAGATCATCCGGCGTGATGCATTTACGTCAGTAAATAGATTGTCGCTGATGAGTGTATTGGTCACATAGTCTGTTTTAGATGAGCTTGAAGTGCCTAAACGAATCGCAAACACGTCATTGGTGCCGCTAAAAGGGTTATCAAGGGCTAAGTTGCTGAAATGGTTGTGACTAATAACCACATCTTTATGTGATGAACTCGTACCTTGAACAGTAATGAAAGAGCCTTCTTCTGTCGGTTTGTTAGTAAAGGCGTTATAGATGATTTGAGTGCCTTCACCGCGCACCATAATCCAATCTAATGGATCATCCTGGCCATTTGATGCAAGGTTTTCACCATCAATGGTCAGTTGTGATAACACCACGCCAGCAGGCTTACTCTCAACGGTTTCATAAGCCTCACCCATTGATGATGAAGTACCTACGTTGATTAGGGTGGTGGTTGAACTGTCTTTACAGATTGGAGTAACGTCTTTAAAAGTAATGTTACGTAACTGAATGTTATCAGCAGAGATAACCACACAACCTTCGCCACCTATAATTTGTGCCGCCGCGCCATATTCAGAGCCTTCTAGGCCATCATAAGTCGGTTCACCACCTAATAATACTAATGGGGTTTCACTGTCTAAGACTAAATTGCTTAAACCGCTAAAGCTGGCAGTATTATCTAATAAGATAACGATTTGACCATCTTCATTAACGTCAGTCGCGCCGTCAATAGCCGCTTTAAGAGTGCTCAAATCAGCATCACTAAATACCAAATCAGGGACTAAATCCCCTACCGGTTCAATTGGGTCGGTTGGATCTGTTGGATCAGTAGGGTCTGTTGGATCTTCAGTTATCGGCTTATCATAAAAATCACAGGCAGATAGCGTTGTTACAGCGAAAACAGCACTAATAAATAACGATAATTTATTAAGTTTCATACAACTTCCTTTTTTCTAAGTTTATTATTTTAATCGAATTCTTTTTTGCATTACTTTTGGATTGTGTAACTGGCACCAACATCTGCCATGGTCAGTACTTTTAAGCCCTTCGCGCCCACATCTAAATCTGCCGCTTCAAGCAAACCATTCGGTGCAACAATAAGCTTTGGCTCAGCAGTGCTAATACCTTCTGCTGGTAAATCTACCGCTTGGATAGGACCAAAATAGACTTCGTTGTTATAGGTAGGGTTAACCAGCTTAGCTACTTCATCATTACCTTTTAGGGCTAAAGACTTTTTCACTGCGGCGTAAGATAAGTTGTTATTAAAGGTCATATCGACACCAGCAAATACCGTCGATACTTTTTGATTGTCATAGAGGCTTACGCGGTGTTTTTTGTCTGAATATAAGACGTTTTGACGCGAGTTAATCACAGTGTTGTTTTCGATTAACACCTTGTTTGGCGTCGCTTGTTTGTTTAAGCCTTTACCTTTGACGTCTTGGCTTAATCGCTCACCTTGTTGCACATCGGTAATGCCGGTATTAATGGCGATGCCACCACGGACATTGCCGGTACCCATGACTCGCTCAATGTAGTTGTTACGAATAATATGGCCTTCGTCATATAAGCGAATACCACCTGAGTAACGTTTGCCATTACCAAGGATGACATTGTCTTCAACCACATTATTGATACCGTGACGCAATGACACCATTGAAGCGCTGTTAATAATGGTGTTACCACGTAGCACGTTGCCAGCTGACTTAAATGACACTAACTCTGTTTCACCATCACACTCGTAAAATAGGTTACCTTCAATGGTGGTTTTTGATGGATAGATTGAGCTTTTTGAATCGCCGACACGAATGGCTTCCCAGCTATTTGAGTTGTAACGGATCGCATCGCTAATATCGAACTCTTCATACTGGTTATGCTTTTGGTCATAAAACAAATTACCTTTAATGACATGGTTATCTGCAGTTTCGTCACCTTTAGCTTTCTGAATACCTATCAAGGTGCCGCGTTTATGCTTACCTTCGAAGGTGTTGTTCAATAATTGATTGTTTTTGCCGTAAAGCGATAACCATAAATACTTTGGATATTCATCACGCTTAGAATCTGGCTGATAAGCGTATTTATCATTGAAGAAGTAAAACATCGAGTTTTGTAGAGTGTTGTTATTACCGCGGAAAGTGATGCCGCCCATACGCTCAGCAGGGCCACCTTCGGTAAAGACCACACCATCGAGGGTAATATTGTTACCCACAAGGTTTAGCTGCACTAAGCCGGTAAACCAAGTTTGCCCTGGTACTTTTGCTTTAATAACAACGTTACTCGCGGTGATATCGAGACGACCTAAATCAGCATATTTGCCCGGTTCAAGAATTAACTCTTCCCCATCAGCAAGTGAAGCCAGCTTGCTTTTTAACGCTGCGCTATCAATGGCCTTGATTGAGCCTGAAGTAATCACTGCTTTTTCGTGAGCAACAATATTGTCTATTGCGACCTTATTAGTCTGTGTACCCTCATCAACTTTTGAATAGTTTTCGGTGGCACATCCGCCCAGTAAACTTAACGTAACTAAACCTGCAATTAAGCTAATCTTCATTAAACCGTCCCCTTATTTGTATTATGTTATTGTTTTATTTTTGTCGTATCATATCTGTGATATTGCGCAAACTTTTTTAAACTTTTTTATTATCAAAAGTGCAACAATCAAAATTAAACAATATAAACCATAAAAAACAGCAACTTAAAAAACTTGACCATTTAAGTCAAAAAACGTTAATCTTGTTTTTTGACGCGGGTCACATTTATGGTTCGGATAATAGCAATCAAAAAGCACTGGATCTATTGTATTATTTATTAATTAGAGGGGATTTGGATAAAAAATGACTAAAAAGACATCAGTGCCGCTTTTAACCAGTGTTATTTTTATGCTAATTGCTTGCGGAGGTGGCAGTTCAGAAACGGTTCCGCCTGAAGAAACGGTTCCGCCTGAAGAAACGGTTCCGCCCGAAGAAACGGTTCCGCCCGAAGAAACGGTTCCGCCCGAAGAATGTGAAAGTTGCAGCTGGAACATAGATCAATGGAAACTCACCCTACCTGTGAGTAAAGATGATTACTACGGCACGGGTGGCGACTCTGCCGCAGAGCTAATTCCAGCTGATTGTAGCGGTAAAACTCGACTATCAAACGACACCAACGAACCCTACTTCTGGGTTGATGACAGTGATGAGCGCATGTATTTTCAGGTCAACTTAGGTGATAGTGGCGCGACTACCATCAATTCATCTTATGTACGTTCAGAATTAAGAGAGCTATATCACTATCAAACCCAAGACCCTTGCAGTAGCAGCAATCAAAACTGGGCTATAAATCAACAACATCAACTATCAAGCAGCCTGCGCATAGAGCAATACCCACAGATAAATGGCCAAGATCCTAAAGTGATTGTCGGCCAAATCCACGCTTATCAAATAAAACAAGCACTGGTTAAACTGCAATGGGATGGACCAAACAAACCAATCCGCGCCATTTTGAACGATAGCTTTGCCCCTAATAACGACAGCTGTGATAGCTGCCAGTCGTTCAGTGTTGAACTAGGCACAGTGGATGCCGGTACTCAGTGGCACTATGACATTGTGGCCAACCAGCAAGGATTAACAATCACCACTGAGATCAATAATACCACCACAGCAAGAACCCTAGCTTGGGGCGAGCCTGTACTGGCAAAAGACGGTAAGTATTACAGCTTAACAGAAGCTTGGTTAGAGGAGACTTACTACTTCAAAGCTGGAATTTATCCGCAAATCCAACCTGACGAAGACTACCAAAATCAGATTTTTGAAGTGTCATTTGACAAGATCACAATCCAGCACCAGTAGTGTTAAACGTAAATGGCAGCCGTAATATAAGGCTGCCATTAACTTATAAGCGTTAATTCCATTCAGCCCAAACGCCGCATTAATGTATGACAAATTTACAATAAGGGTTAGCAGCACTATTTACTATAAACCTTATATAAGCAGTGGCTGACGCCATATAAGATTACACTCAAACCATTAATTAAAAACCAAATAAACCTAAGCTAGTAGCAAATGGCGCAATAGTTTGCCATTAACACAATACAATAAGATCTGGATCACAGCATCGAAACCGCTAGACAACTACCCTATTTGTATTATTTAATCTTTATAACAAATTCTATGAAGGATGATATTGTGACCCAAATGACCCTACGCCCAATTGCACTACTTATAAGTGCATTAGCACTCAGTCACCAAGTACAAGCCGCCGATTTTGTGTTCTTAAATGAAGATGTTTTGCAGCAAAATCGCACCATCCTTCAAAGCAAAGATGCTAGCGCCTCAATGAAGCAAGCTTATGAACGCTTGCTTGAAGAGGCCGACATCGCCATGAAACAAGCGCCTTTTAGTGTGGCTGAAAAAGGCATGACTCCACCAAGTGGCGACAAACATGATTACATGAGTATCAGCCCTTATTGGTGGCCAGATGAAACCAAAGCTGATGGTTTGCCGTGGATCCGCCACGATGGCAAAACCAACCCAGCCTCAAAAACCACAGAAACTGACTCTAGACGCATTGGTAACTTTACCCGCTCAACCCGCGCGGTCGCCTTAGCGTATTACTTTAGCCAAGATGAAGCCTATGCCAAAAAAGGCATCGAATTTGTGCGTACATGGTTCTTGAATGAAGCCACTAAAATGAACCCTAACGTCAACTACGGTCAAGGGGTTCCCGGCAGAGCAGAAGGACGTCGAGGCGGTATTATTGATACCCGCACCCTTGCCGACAGAATGCTAGATGCCATTGCTATTTTGTCGCAATCAAAGCATTGGACTGAACAAGATGAGCAGCAAATTAAGCAGTGGTACAGCGAGTACTTAGATTGGCTAATTGTTGATGATCTGTCTGGCGGCCCTAAAGGTGAGGCGGCAGCGGCTAATAACCATGGCACTTGGTATGACTTCCAAGTGGCCAGCATCGCTTACTTTATTGGTAATGATCACCTGACTAAACAGATGGTGCAAAAAGGAAAAATGCGGGTTGATACCCAGTTTGAAGCTGACGGCTCACAACCCCATGAGATTGAGCGTACTCGTGCCTACCATTATCACTATTTCAGTATTGTGCCATTAGTGGGCATTGCTGAACTCGGTGAAAAAGTCGGGGTTGATTTGTGGAACTATGAAAACGACAAAGGCGGCTCGATGGCTCAAGGTATCCAGTTAATGGCCAACTACCATGATCCCGCAGTGAAATGGCCTTACTCACAAAAAGATGACCGTCGCCGCGTTGAGCGCATGACTAGCATCTACTTAAAAGCCGGTGAGTCACTGAATAAACCTGAGTGGATAAAGCTTGCCAAAGACACCGACTTTAGCCAGTTCAGCGTTAAAAAGAACTTAGCCGAAGTGTGGGAGCAGCGTGACATTGAGCTGCTTTATCACAAGCAATAATCATTAATAAAATCCTAACACCCAGTCGCAAACGCTACTGGGTGTGTTATTTATAGTGTCAAACAGGAGGCAAGATGCCACACCGTTTAATAAAAACTACCATTGCTACAGCGATGACAATAGGGCTTTGTTCAAGCGCCTATGCCGCCACAGACTTAGCCACTCAGCAGCAAGCCTACAAAGCCAAACTCAGCCGAGCATTAAGCCCGACGCTGGCACCTGCGCAAAATTTTGATTTATCGCAAATGAAAATCAATCTGCCTATTCCTGATCATCGCCCTGCGCGCCAAGGTCAAGTAATGGAAATTGAAGTGGATGAACTTAACGATAGCGTGCGCCCGTACACTAACCACTTTTGGTTTTACAGCCACCCTGAAACTGGCGCCATGGTAATGGCATCACCTAACACAGCACCCACTACTAAAAACAGCGCCAATGCCCGCTCTGAACTGCGGATCATGCTCAATGGTGAAGGGACCAAGGTCAACCCCAAGCACCCAAGCAATAACTTTGTCATTGATACTCACCCTAACAAGCAAGCTTATGGCGCTATCGGCGGCCAGTTAAGTGCCACCGTTGCGGTTGATTGGGTTAGTGTTAGTGGCGATGACAGTAAATTCCCATCCCACTCGGTGGTGGTTGGCCAAATTCATGGATCAAGTAAAGTTGAACCACTTAAAATTTACTACCGCAAAATGCCAAACCATGAATATGGTTCACTGTTTTGGAACTATGAAGTTTACCCAGCAGATATAGACCAACGCTACGATATCCCTATTCCAATTTGGGGCAGCGATACGTTAACCAAGCAAAGTGACGACCCTGTTGATGGCATCAAGCTAGGGGAGCTATTTAGCTATGACGTCAATGTTGTCGGCAGCTTGATGACGCTAACCTTTGTCAAAAATCCTGGTACCGATGCCGCCCAAACCAAGGTATTTAAAACCGATTTAAGTCAGCCTTACCCAGGTCACCCCATTGACCAAGGTTATGGCAGCGACAACATGTACTTTAAAGCCGGTGCTTATAACCAATGTAATCAAGGTACTGCGCACCCAGTTTGGGGCACGGGATGCACTAACAACGGCGTCGCCGCAGGAGATTACACCCAAGTGAGTTTTTATAAGCTGAACTTGAAACAGTAGTGTTGTGGGTCATTTAAGTCAGTAACTAAGCCAGCTACAAGCCAAAAAAAGCCAGCGACAAGCTGGCTTTTTTTGGCTAAAAATAACACTCATTAGCTAGCATTTATCGTTAATTTCGAGCTTGAGATCTTGATTTTTTAAACTGCAAACGAAGTTTGATAACTAAAAACCTATCGCCATAACCTTATTGTGCCCAGCAGGTAATAAGCACCGAAAATACAACAAATGACAGAACTGACAACCCAAAATGTTAGCGAGTTTTGGTGCACCAGGGGATCGGATGTGAAAAACGGTACAATTAACCCTGCAATACCGCGCACTAAATACACTGCGGAGATTAAGACTAAGCAGGTTTTTAATAGAGGAAGCTTGAAGATAACCCCTGCGCCAGATAGGGCGTAAAAGCCCCAGCCCGCTAGAATAGCAGCGATGATAAGCGTGACTATCGTTGGGTATGAGTCACCAGCTGCAGCCATCTGCGCCATCCCCTCTCCAGCACCGAAAAAACGGTACCAATCCGGCCCGCCGAAAATACAGCCGATGTGTAATAACGCAGCGAAAAAGCTTAAGTACGCAGCAACAATAAGTAAATTATTTCTTTGCATCTAAATCCCTTTAGAACATAACGTTTATAGCCAGCCAATGACTGTACATTCAGCAAAGCTATTGATTAATAAGTACTCTAGCAAATCAAAATCGAAATCGAAATAACGAGTAGGCTTAATGGCCAACACTCACTTCTAATTACAACGTTAATCTTTTTAAATCAGCAAACCAAGTTTGAAAAACTCAATTTCCCATTGGCAAATAGCCAAAAAAAAACCACCTAGATAACTAGGTGGTTTTCATGGTCAACATTTTGTAGGGAACTGAGTTAACGGTTCAATCTAACCATATTTAAAGCTTAGCTATTGCTTGCTTCTGCCTCAAGGGCTGCATCTTCAATCTTGTCGTCTACCGCTTTAATCAACACTAGACCCACGGTAAGTACAATGCCGCCACACAAGATAAAGATAAAGCGTCCGGTCATTTCGTTAGGAATGAAGAACATCGACATGATCCCAATACCTGCCACCGAAATCAGTGAACCGAGCATTTTACGTTGCTTGTTATCTAATTTCTGCTGCTCTTCACCTTCTGAAATCAACGGTGTATCAAGGTTCTCGAAGAATTTATCTACATCTTTTTGACGCTCTGCAGTTAATGGCTTGTAGAACAATGTTGATGCCACGAAGAAGCCAGCAGTAAACACTAAGTGACCCACTAAACCAATGGCAACCACAAGCTCTGACCACTCACGAGAGGTTAACTGATTGTCTAAGTTAAACGCAGTTTCTATCATTTCTGGGGTAATAATAAAGCCCACAAAGAATGAAACAAAACCACCGACAACTAAGGTACCCCAACCAGCCCAGTCCGGCGTTTTCTTAATAAAGAAGCCACAGAAAGCAGGGATAGTCATCGGGAAACCAATCAAGGCGCCCACGTACATCATGGTATCGAATAAGCTTAACCCTTTGAGCGAGTTGATAAACAATGCCACCAAGATAATCGCAACACCAAAGAAAGTAGAGGTTAGCTTAGAAACCACCACTAGCTCTTTCTCGTTCGCTGTTGGGCGAACAATCGGCTCATAGAAGTTTTTAACAAAAATACCTGAGTTCTTATTCAGACCAGAATCCATAGAAGACATGGTTGCTGCAAACATGGCCGCAATCAATAACCCAACCATACCTGCAGGCATGTAAGTTTCTACAAAGTAAAGGTAAGCAAAATCAGAGGCTTTGCCAGCTGCATCTGGGTAAGCCAGTGCCAAGTTAACCCCTTCACCAGCTATAAACCAGCTTGGCATGAACCAAATTAATGGGCCCATGGTCATTAAAATACACGCTAACAATGCTGCTTTACGGGCATTTTTAGAGTCTTTTGCAGCAAGGTAACGGTATGAGTTCAGCATGTTATTGGTAATACTGAACTGCTTTAAGAAGATAAACACACCCCACATAGCAAAGATGCTCAAGTAGTTCATGTCGTTACCAACAATGAATGACTCAGTTGGGAAGTTTTCAATGATGTTATTTACGCCACCACCTTGAATAATTGCCACTACCGCACAAGTAACGGTTACGGCCATAATCACCAGCATTTGCAAGAAGTCTGAGGCGATAACCGCCCAAGAACCACCAGTCACTGACATCACTAATACCACAAGACCCGTTAGGATAATGGTGGTGGTCATGTCAAAGCCAAAGATGCCAGAGGCAATAATAGCCAAACCATTTAACCAAATACCCGCGGTAATAACGCTGTTTGGCATGCCAGTCCAAGTAAACACTTGCTCGTTAACTTTACCGAAGCGCATTCTAATGGCTTCAATTACGGTAACAACGCGAAGTTGGCGGAATTTAGGAGCGAAGTAGAGGTAGTTCATCAGGTAGCCAAAGGCATTGGCTAAGAACAATATTGCGACGGCAAAACCGTCGGTGTACGCTTTACCTGCAGCACCGGTAAAGGTCCAAGCACTAAACTGCGTCATAAACGCCGATGCACCAACCATCCACCACAGCATGTTTCCGCCGCCACGGAAGTAATCACTTGTATTGTTAGTGAACGTTCTAAACATCCAACCAATACCAATCAGGAATAAGAAATATATTCCGACAACAATCGTGTTAAGTTCCATTGTTCAACCTTAATCTAATACGCTTGAGTTGACTATAATCTAAAAGCCCCATTTAATTGTACTACAATATAGCAAATGTGTGATCAAACACATAATAGTTATTCGGCTATTTTATTTGCAGTCGCATTTTATGATTTAGATTCATTTTCAACAAAAACCAAAAAGAAAATAAAACGATAAAAAACAGGAGTATATCAAGTTTAAGTGAGTGAGTTCACACATTTTATCTTAAAGAAAAAACACAAATAATTATTACATTATGACAGTTAAGAGTAGTTACTCTTTCACCACAACCGCCCAATTGTAGTATTTATTAACTATTTAGAGAGAGATTTCACTCACGAAGATTAAACAAAGTCACTTTCAAACCACCTCAAAAAGCTATTATGTGTGTAAAATACACTTAATTAATATTCAAAAAGTTTGACAGCACTGCACTCATAATAAGTGACAGCAACAAGCATTAAAATAGCACCTAAGTGCGTTGCACACTTTCTCAATTAGCAGCTTAAAAGATGTCGCTAACCTTACTGAATGAGACTTTAATGGCAAAACCCAACCCTAAAGGCCCTAGTCGCACTGTCGATATCTTCTGTGGCAAATGTAAAACCCAACTTTTTAAGTACCGCAAAGGGGGTAAAGGCGCATTAGTAAAATGCTTTAAAGAGCGCATTGTAAATGATTACACCACCAGCCCATGTATATGTCCGCAATGTGAAAGCACTTTTGCTAGAGACACCTTGGTTCGTGGTACCCCTGCCTTTAAGATGATTGGCGGCAAGGTAACCATGAAATAAAGTCTATTAAGTCGCTGCGTTATTCAAGTCATCGCTTAACAAGCTAATCGACCCGCTGCTGATAAAGCCCATAAAAAATGCCGCCCATTACCATAAGGTATTGGGTGGCATAACGGTTTCATACTAACAAGCAGTCTCACCTAGCGTTTACATCCAGGTAAGCACTTATCATCATTAGTCTAAATGGCTTACCGCTTCTAATGTCAGCTTGATCATGTCATTCAAGGTCTGTTGACGCTCTTCAGCGCTCAAGTGTAAACCTTGTCTTAAATGATCGGTCACTGTCATCATTGCTAATGCATTAGCGCCGTATTCCGCAGCGACGCCGTAAAGCCCAGCCGCTTCCATTTCAACGCCTAAGATGCCGTACTTTTCCATTAGGTCGTAACGTTCTTCATCTGCACTATAAAATAAGTCAGAAGAATATAGGTTACCGACATGGTAACTTGCACCTTGTTTATCAGCTGCATCAGCCGCTAAACGCAACATGTTAAAGTCAGCAATCATAGCAAAATCGGTATTAGCAAAGCGCGAACGGTTAACCGCTGAGTCTGTGCTTGCACCCATTGCCATAACCACATCCATCAATTTAATTTTATCGCTCACAGCGCCACAAGAACCGATACGGATAATGTTCTCAACGCCGTATTCGGTGATCAACTCTTTAGCATAGATAGAGATTGACGGAATGCCCATACCAGAACCCATCACTGAAATCGGCTTACCTTGAAACTCACCGGTATAACCCAGCATGTTACGAACATCAGTCACTAGCTTAGGGTTATCAAGGAAGTTTTCAGCAATATATTTAGCACGTAGAGGGTCGCCAGGCATTAAAACTGTCTTAGCAAAAGCACCTTCTGGGGCATTAATATGTGGGGTCATGTGTTACTCCAATAAAAAGCCTGCTACTGATAAGCAGGCGTAAAAAATTAAGGTTATTAGCCGGCTAAGCTAAATAATAAACCGGCAATAGTACCGCTCATTAAGTTTGCTAGTGCAGCGGCAATTAAGGCTTTCATGCCAATTTCACCTAGGTCATGACGACGCTCTGGGCACAATGCCGCTAAACCGCCAATCACCATGGCGAGTGAGCCAATGTTAGCGAAGCCACAAAGGGCAAAACTGATAATAATTTGGGTTTTTGGCGACAGCTCTGAAGCCACTTTTAAGAAGTCGAGATAGGCAACAAACTCATTAATCACCATTTTTTGGCCGATAAATGAAGCCGCTTGGGTCGCTTCAGACCAAGGCACACCCATTAACCATGCAAGTGGCGCTAATAAGTAACCTAAGATGGCTTGTAGCGTTAGATCTGCAATACCAAACCAACTACCTACGCCACCGATAAGACCGTTAACCATTGCAATCAATCCCACAAATGCAATCAGTAGCGCAGCAACCATCATCACCTGCTGTATGCCCATCGCTGCGCCATTGGCGGCAGCATCAAGTACATTGCTCGGTTTGTCTTCTTGCTCATCCATGACCTTACCAATGTCATTGCGAGGCGTTTCAGTTTCTGGCCACATAATTTTGGCAAACAACAGTCCTGCTGGTGCAGTCATAAAGGCAGCGGTCAGCACGTACTTAATATCAACACCCATTTGGATATAACCAATCATGGTGCCACCAGCAACAGAGGCTAAACCGCCAGTCATCACTGCAAATAGCTCTGAGCGGGTCATGTGTTTTACAAAAGGACGCACCATTGAAGGGGCTTCAATCGGTCCCACAAAAATATTGGCGGTTGCCGATAAGGACTCAGCGCGGCTAGTGCCAAGTATTTTTGATAATGCGCCGCCAATAATGCCAATAAACAGCTGCATGATGCCAAGGTAATACAGCACGGCGATGAGCGAGCTAATAAATACCACAATAAATAACACGTTAATTAAGAAGATGAATCCAACACTGAATTTGGCTAAGTCACCAAACACGAAGCTTAAGCCTTCATTGCCGTAGCTAATAACGTGCATCACGCCATTAGAAGCGCTATCCAATATGGTTTGACCCATTGGCACGTACATTACAAATGCACCAAAGGCGACTTGGAATGCTAACGCACCGATAACCGTTCTTAGGTTAATAGCCTTTCTTCGTTCTGACAGTAAAACAGCTAAACCAATCAAGGCACACATGCCTAGTAAACTGATGAAAACATCCATACATTTTTAACTCACTAAACTCTACGATACGAGCAGTTTAGCGAGCAATGGCACGGACTCAAGCAATAGATACCAGTCGGGATGATTATTTTTATTAGACGATTAAAAGCCTGATAACGCCTTATAAACAACAACACAAAGCCTAAATAGCGCTTTCATAAGGAGCAGACAGGCAGCAATCAAATTACAACTTAAAAACATCACCAACATCATCCTCACAAGGGTGACCAACTGAATCAGTAGCGGCGTGATTTCAAACAGAATAAAATGTCACTTTATCCGATCAAATTATTACAATTAAGTAATTTTACAACACTAAAAAACGTTAAAAATTAGCCCCAAAATGCTTCACTTTCGAAGTACTCAAACAAGAACAATGATTCAAATAAGATAGATGAAGATGAAAAAGCCCGTTAAACGGGCTTTTTATTTAGAATGACCATTAAATAGCACTGCGGTAACTGTAACGATAAATCAGTTCGTATTCAGTTTGGTCACAGGTAACTTGGTCGATAGCCCTGCTGCAATAGCAACAAAGGCCGCTGAGATCCACAAGCAGGCTTCTAGACCATAAAACTGAAACACTGCCCAGATAATACCGTACCGATTAATCGCCCCATGGCGTTAGCCATATAGTAAAAGCCCACATCAAGGGACACTTCATCACTGTCGGCAATAATTGTGACTATTAATTAGTGCGTAAATTAGTGCGTGCTCAGTTTGGTCACAGGTAACTTGGTCGATAGCCCTGCTGCAATAGCAACAAAAGCCGCCGAGATCCACAAGCAGGCTTCTAGACCATAAAACTGAAACACTAGCCCAGATAATACCGTACCGATTAATCGCCCCATGGCATTAGCCATATAGTAAAAGCCCACATCAAGGGACACTTCATCACTGTCGGCATAGCTCACGATTAAATAGCTATGCAATGATGAGTTCACCGCAAACACAGCGCCAAATATCAGTAAGCCAATGATAATGCTGCTTTGAACATAAAAATCCATCTGTAACGCCAGTGCGATAGCCGCAGGAATGACGCATAAATAGCTGGCCCACAATACCGCTGCACGGCCGCTAGGCACTTGGCCATGCTTTTTACCAGTAATGTAAGGTGCGAAGGATTGCACAATGCCGTAACCAATAACCCAACTTGCCATAAAGCCGCCCACCCACCAGTGATCCCAATTAAAGGTCACCGCCAAAAACACTGGCAAGGCCACCACAAACCACACATCACGAGCGCCGAATAAAAACATTCGCGCTGCAGACAATATGTTGATTGAACGACTTTTTGAAAACACCTCTTTAAACTTAGGCTTACTCTTGGCTTTACCTAGATCCTGCTTAAGCGTAACTAAGCTAAATAGCCATACCAGCGCCAACAGTGACGCCATTAAGATAATCGCCCCTCTGAACTCAAGTAATGTCAGTAATAAGCCGCCTAAGAAGAAACCCACCCCTTTTAAGGCATTTTTAGAACCGGTAAGAATAGCGACCCACTGATATAACTTGCCCTCAGCCCCTGCTGGCACCAAGAGTTTAATGGCGCTTTTAGCACTCATTTTATTTAAATCTTTAGCAATACCTGACAGTGCCTGCGCCAACATAACATAGCCAATACTAAGCATGTCAGCCGGCACCGCTAACATGGCTAAGGCGATAATTTGCAGCCCCAAACCAATATTCATGGTTTTATTCAGCCCCAAACGCGCCCCAAGCCAACCGCCCACTAAGTTAGTGACCACCCCAAAGATTTCATAAAACAAAAACAGCATGGCAATATTGAGCGGGCTATAACCTAAGTGGTGAAAATACAGCACCACCAGCATCCGCAGTGCACCATCGGTTAAGGTAAACGCCCAATAATTACCGGTTATCACCAAGTACTGCTTAATCTGTGGTGATAAATTGCTTAATGATAAAAGCCCCATTAACTCATAACCTATATCTAGTTTTTGTCAGCCAAACCAACCATTCGTACCAATTCCGCAGTGCGATTTGCATAGCCCCACTCATTGTCATACCACACATACAGTTTTACTTGAGTGTCATTGACCACCATAGTGGATAAGGCATCAATAATGCTTGAGCGCGGGTCGGTTTTATAATCGATTGAAACCAGCGGACGCTCCTCATAACCTAAAATATCTTTAAGCTCGTTTTCTGCAGCCTGTTTTAGTACTTGGTTAATCTCAGCAATATCGGTTTTACGCTCAACTTCAAATACGCAATCGGTTAAAGAGGCATTGGTTAATGGCACTCGAATCGCGTGACCATTAAGCTTGCCTTTTAGCTCAGGGAAAATATGGGTAATTGCCGTTGCTGAACCTGTGGTGGTAGGAATTAAGCTAGTGCCACACGCACGGGCGCGACGTAAATCTTGATGCGGTGCATCAATAATGGTTTGGGTGTTAGTAATGTCATGAATAGTGGTCATCGAGCCATGCTTAATACCAATTTTTTCATGAATAACTTTTACCACAGGGGCTAAACAGTTAGTGGTACAAGAGGCTGCGGTCACAATAGGGTGAAGCGCTTTATCATATAAGCCTTCGTTAACACCCATCACGATATTCAGCACGCCATCTTCTTTAACCGGCGCAGTAACAACGACACGTTTTACGCCTTGATCTAAATAAGCTTGCAGCAATGCTTTGGTTTTAATTTTACCCGACGCCTCAACCACTACATCACACTGTGACCAGTCAGTATCTTGGGTGGCGATATTTTGCGTACAAGGAATAGCTTTGCCATTAACCATCATAGACTCAACGCCATTTTCAGAAGTGTGTGTCGCTTCATGATGCCAACGGCCATGAACTGAATCAAAGGTCATCAGGTGCGCTAGTGTTGCGGCATCGCCCGCGGGATCATTGATATGCACAATTTCAATGTCATCCCAATCAAATGCGGCGCGCATTGTTAAACGTCCCATACGGCCAAAGCCGTTAATTCCGATTTTAATCGTCATGTGAAAATCCTCTGCTATTACTAATCAATTACTTTTAAGGTTATTTTGAAATAGGTGAACATTACTTACAAAAACTGGCCTTATTCGGACGACATTGCATCAATGCCAATCTTTGTAAGTCTTCTGAAATCAATGGAATATTATTTTCAGTAGTTTGGGCAATAACACACTTAGCCCACATGGGTAAGTCTGGATTAATGCGGTAGAACACCCACTGGCCGTGTTTCCTATCGCTGATAATGTTGGCTTTTTTAAGCACCGCCAGATTACGCGACACCTTAGGCTGGCTATCTTCTGCCAGCGCTTGCATTAACTCGCAAACACACAGCTCGCCGTGGTAATGGGTCAGCATTAGGGTTTTTAAGCGAATATCATCTGTCAGGCATTTATAAAAAACGCTGGGTTCAAGGCTAGTTATGCCCTCATTGCTGGTGGCTGATTCTGAGGTAATCGTTTCTGGGGTAATAGCTTCTGGGGTAATAGCTTCGACCAAAAGAAACATCGACAAGCGATTATTGAGTTCATTTAAGGTGGTTAAAAATGGATGATAACCTTGACGCGATTTTGGATCGGGAAAATCCCATGCCAGTTGTTTACCCGCACCTTCATAACTGCGGCACTCATCAGTGGCACGATCACAAAGGGTGATGACATAATCAAACTGCTGCGCTTTAAAGTCGCTAATAGGATTTGAAACAAGCTGAGTCATATTAGCCGTATCAATACCAAAACGGTGCAAGGCATCAATAGCACGAGGATCCACCGCTTCAGGCTGAGTACCCGCACTATAAACCTCAAAGCGATCCCCCGCCCGATGCTTTAACAACACTTCAGCCATTTGCGAACGAGCTGAATTTCCCGTACACAGAAATAACACTCGTTGTTTGTTAATACTCATATTTATACCCATTCAAAACTTATATAAAAGATTGTATATACGAAATACCATATATTCTAGTTTTATTTTGAGCTTAGAATGATAAGTTTCAGCTAATATTCAAACTCCCATAAACAAAAAAGCCCCAACATCTGCATGTTGAGGCTTTTAAAATGCTAGTAATTAACTCTCGATTTATTCAACCGTTACCGATTTGGCGAGGTTACGTGGTTGGTCAACATCAGTACCTTTAATCAAGGCTACGTGATAAGACAATAACTGCAATGGAATGGTATAGATAAGCGGTGCCATAAACTCATCACAATGTGGTACTGGGATAACCTTCATGGTGTCATCAGACTCAAACTCGGCATCTTTATCGGCAAACACATACATTAAGCCACCACGAGCACGCACTTCCTCTACGTTTGATTTAAGCTTTTCAAGTAGCTCGTTGTTTGGTGCGACAACAATAACCGGCATGTCAGCATCAATAAGCGCTAATGGGCCGTGCTTTAGTTCACCAGAGGCATAGGCTTCTGCATGAATGTATGAAATTTCTTTCAGCTTTAGTGCGCCTTCCATTGCGATTGGGTATTGATCACCTCGGCCTAAAAATAGTGCATGGTGCTTGTCGGCAAAGTCTTCGGCTAGCTCAGCAATGGCATCATCTAAACCAAGGGCTTGCTCAACTTTCGCAGGCATAGATTGTAGGCTTTGGGTGATAGCGGCTTGCATTTCTTCACTCATGCCATTGTGACGACCAATTGCTGTGGTTAGCATTAATAAACCAGCCAATTGCACGGTAAAGGCTTTAGTTGAAGCCACACCAATTTCAACGCCGGCTTTCATCATGTAAGCCATATCAGATTCACGCACTAATGATGAACCAGGTGCATTACAGATGGTTAAGGTGGCTTTATAGCCCATTTCTTTTGCTAGACGCATTGCCGCTAAAGTATCAGCTGTTTCACCTGATTGTGAAATCGTCACCAACAAGCTGTTAGGGAATAAGTGCGATTTGCGATAACGGAACTCAGAGGCAATTTCAACATTACAGGATACGCCTGCCCAGTCTTCTAACCAGTAACGCGCCGCCATACCCGCATGGTAACTGGTACCACAGGCAATGATTTGTACGTGTTTGATGTCTTTTAAAAACTCGGCGGCGTTTTCACCAAAGGCAGTATCTAATACTTTACCACCAGCAATACGGCCTTCTAAAGTATGGGCGATGGCAGTTGGCTGCTCGTAGATTTCTTTAAGCATGTAGTGACGGTATTCACCTTTATCACCGGCATCGTGGGTGACTTCTGACTCTTTCACTTCACGCTCTACTGCATTGCCATCAACATCAAAAATATTCACTTCACGGCGAGTCACTTCGGCTACATCACCTTCTTCTAAAAAGGCAAATGAACGGGTAACAGGTAATAAAGCCAGCTGATCTGATGCGATAAAGTTTTCACCTAAACCGTAACCCACGACTAACGGGCTACCACTACGGGCAACAACCATGCGAGAGTTATCACGGCGATCGACAACTACAGTTCCGTAAGCACCTTCTAGTTGTTTAACAGCAGTTTGCACAGCGGCAACTAGGGTGTCATGTGTTTTCAACTCGTGATGAACAAGGTGACAAATCACTTCGGTATCAGTATCTGATGCAAAGCTGTAACCCAAACCTTTTAGCATTTCGCGCAGTTTATTATGGTTTTCAATAATACCGTTATGCACTACGGCAATATCGCCTTCAGACACATGTGGATGAGCATTACGCTCGCTTGGCTCACCGTGGGTTGCCCAACGGGTGTGCGCAATACCTGTGCCGCCAGCCAGTGGTGCTGCGGCTAACGCATCTGATAACTCTTGTACTTTACCGACGCGGCGAGTACGGCCAAGTTGATCATTATTGATGATGGCAACACCTGCAGAGTCATAACCACGGTATTCAAGGCGCTTAAGGCCTTCTACTAAAATTTCAGCCACATCTCTTTGCGCTACTGCGCCTACGATTCCACACATAATTTATGTCCAATTATTTAATTTAGTAAAAATGAAAAACTATTCTTTGTGAGGAGCCAAAATGACTCTCACACCATATTCTGTAATTGTGGCCACAGTCTCTGCAGGTAGCTTGTCATCAGTGACTAATACACTGATATTGCTCCAAGGTAATTCGAGGTTGGGGATCCTGCGGCCAAACTTGTCCGATTCAAGCATCACGATAACGTCTCTTGAGACCTCTGCCATCACTTTGCTTAAGCCAGTTAATTCGTTAAAGGTGGTGGTGCCACGGGCTAAATCAATGCCATCTGCGCCAATAAATAGCTGGTCAAAGTTATATGAGCGTAGTACTTGTTCCGCTATTTGACCTTGAAACGACTCTGAATGCGGATCCCAAGTGCCACCGGTCATCAATAATGTCGGCTCATTTTCTAACTCATGGATGGCGTTTGCCAGTTGCAATGAGTTCGTCATCACTAACAAACCGCGCTTATGATTGAGCTGTTGAATTAACCCTGAGGTGGTACTGCCGCTATCAATGATAATGCAGTTGTGATCGTTAATTAATTCAGCCGCAGCTTTGGCGATTGATAATTTATTAGGGGCTATTTTGCTGCTAAATGCCTGAGTGACTTCATCAGGTATAGCAACTGCGCCACCATAGCGGCGTAATAACAGTCCGGTTTTTTCTAAAGTGGCTAAGTCTTTACGAATGGTGACTTCAGAAGTTTCGAACCGTAAGGATAACTCATCAACACTGACTTCACCTTGGCTATTCAACAGGCTAATAATGCTATGGCGTCGCTGCTGTGTGTTTCTTTTATTCATGTTCAGTAGCTTAAGTTTCGATTCGAAAGACATATTATAACTAAACGAAACTTTTTTACTAGCCTTTGAAAGTTAGCTATTTCAAATTTAGCCCAACAAAAAGCCCCTATCATTGATATAGGGGCTTGATATTGATAATCAAAAGTTAAAGTAAGCTAGCAGTGTCACTGTAACAATTGTGGCAGTAATTTACTTAATGCCTTATTAATACTTAGAATTTTGCTTCAAATGCTAAGCTAAAGTTCCGTCCCTCTCCAACGGTGACATCAGTTTCTGAACCACCATCAAGATAGTCGGTATCAAATAGGTTTTTGATATTCATGCGTACGCTAATATCGCTTCCCATTACCGGCATTGAATAGGCAGCACCTAAGTCAAAACGAACATAGTCGTCTTTTACAATGGCATTACTGGTATTAGCAAAACGTTCGCCAACATATATTGCCCCGAAATTAAAGGCTAAGTCTTGGGTCATTTCGTAACGAGTCCAGATATTCGCCGATAATTCAGGCGCATCTACTGGGGTTTTGCCATTCAAGCTATCTTGATCTGGGCGGATATACTCTGCATCTAAATACATCATTGAACCGGTCATAAACCATTTATCGCTTATCTGGCCTTGTGAACCTATTTCAAAACCTCGATGGCGCTGCTCACCTGATTGAGTGGTAATGGTTTGTTCAGAGTTTTCAATCTGCTCTTTTACTGTGACATTATTCACTGTGATATCAAATACAGCGCCAGTCAGCAATAAACTGCCGTCAAATAGCTCCCACTTGGCACCAAGTTCATACTGTTCGCCGTATTCAGGATCAAGGTTCATTTGGTCATTAAGATCATTAATATCGTTAACCATACCTTGTGGTGTGAAGCTTTTTGAATAATTAAGGTAAATGCTTGCGCTTTCTACTGGCGAGTAAATAAGCCCAAACTTAGGTGACACTGCATAGCTATTGTTACCAGCACCTTCTTTCTTTTGCTCGTCATAACGCATACCAGCCAGCGCTTTCCATGAGTCATTGATTGTTATTAAATCTTGAATATAAAAGCCGTAATGCTTGTATTCACTTTCAGATTTAGTGTCATCATTACGATAATCAAGTTGAGGGTTAGGCATGGGCAGCCCAGGCATCACAACTTGATATTTGTCGCCAGATTCTTTGAGCTGACCGTAATAATAATCAAGCATATTGGCGCCAATTAACAATTGATGACCTAAATTACCAGTTTGAAAATTACCCGTTAAATCAACAAAGCCAGTCTTATGCTGCCAATCATCATAACGATCAAATGGACTGATATAGTAGCCATCTGTTAGCGAATCATCACCACATGCAGTACATAGGCTTGGCGATGAATCTAAACGCTGACGGTTAAATTGTTGGTCGTTATAACCAGCTTTAATTTTCCAATCATCAGTTAAATGATAAGTTAATTCAGCACCTAAATTACTAATGGTGTTATCGGTAAATGCCCAAGGCATATCCCAAATCGTGTCACGTCCACCAATAAGTTCTCCATCAGCATCTAACCAACCACCACGATCGATTCCGGTTTTGTCTTGGGTATGGTCATATTTAACCGACAACAACAAATCATCAGTGACATCAAACTCTACATTTAAATAGCCTAACCAACGATCTCGTTCTTGATTAGAGTCATCGCGGTACTCTCGCCAATACTGGGTATCTTGTTTCACCAGCACGGTGCGATAGCGCAGCGTTTGCGCTTCATTCAAACTGCCACCCGCATCAAGTTGCAAACGAGTAGAACCATGCTCATCAATGTCAAAACCGATATCGATCATTGAATCATAAGTCGATTTTTTGGTAACCATATTAATCAGTCCACCGGGACCTGACTGACCGTACAACATGCTTGAAGGCCCTTTTAACACTTCAACTTGCTGTAATGTTTCGATTGGCTGTACATAGTGAGACCACTGCTGCTGACCATTAATCAAGAAACCTGAGCCTGAAGATAGCTCAAAACCGCGAAGGTTAAATACCTGACGATTCCACTTTTCACTGCCGCCAGTCACACTGGAGTCATTAACTAACACTTCTGATAAATTCGTGGCTAATTGCTCGTCGGTAATAAAATCAGGAATGACGGTAACTGATTGAGGGGTATCTAAAATGCTAATATCACCGCGCATTGCGCCAGATGCCGTACCGACTTTATAGTCATTGAATTGTCTACCTGTGACTTCAATATGCTCGATACCTGGAGAGCTGGCTTGATTGGTATGGCTCTGCTCTTCTGCTATAACAGACATTGATAAAATTGCACTCGTTACCGCAAGTGACAAACAAGATAGCTTTGTTAACATCTTCACCCTCTAAAGTTTCGCAATTGTGTATTTATGTGGCGCAACTATAAATGAGAATGATTATTATTAAAGTTTATTTACATTGCCTTTACCTTTGTGTTTTTTATGTAAAAAAAAACGACAAGCAACTATGCTTGTCGTTTGATATTTAATCGTTTTTTAGTCTATTTGGCTTTTTTAACTGGTCTTGCCCAACCACTGATATGGCGCTGTTTAACACGAGTAATAACTAACTCGCCTTCAGCGACATCTTTAGCAATTGTTGAACCAGCACCCAAAGTGGCATTTTTACCTATGGTCACTGGGGCAATTAATTGAGTATCACTCCCCACAAATACGCCATCTTCTATGGTGGTTAAGAATTTATTCGCACCATCATAGTTACAGGTAATAGTACCTGCACCAATGTTAACCCCTGCACCAATATTGGCATCGCCTAAATAAGCCAAATGGCCAGCTTTAGAACCTTCACCTAACACTGCCTTTTTCATTTCAACAAAGTTGCCAATATGGGCATTATCTTTTAGCTCAGCGCCTGTACGTAAACGAGCAAATGGTCCAGCACTGGCTGCAACTCCAAGCTTTGCCCCTTCAACGATTGAGTAAGGCTTAATTTCAGCATTATCAGCGATAACGCAGTCAGTTAATATCGCGCCTGCGCCAATAGTGACATTGTTACCTAAAGTCACTTTGCCATTAAAGATGACATTAACATCAATCATCACGTCCATACCCACGGTCACATCACCGCGGATATCGATACGGCTAGGATCACGTAAATTTGCGCCAGCCAGCATTAACGCTTCAGCTTCACGGGCTTGATAAGCACGTTCTAATTGCGCTAACTGAACGCGGTTATTAGCGCCTTCAACTTCCACTGCTGATTGTGGCTGCGCGGTATCAATTGCCACTCCATCTTCGTGGGCCATAGCAATAATATCGGTTAGGTAATACTCACCTTGGGCATTACTGTTTGAAAGACGCCCTAGCCACGCTTTTAATTGCTTACCAGGTACCGCCATAATGCCGGTATTCACTTCATTGATAAGTAGTTGCTCAGCATTAGCATCTTTTTGCTCAATAATACCAACAACCTTGCCACCTTCGCGCACGATACGGCCATAACCGCTTGGGTTAGCTAAATTAACTGTTAATATTGCTAAACCATTTTCAGGGCGAGCAGCAAGTAGGCTTTCTAAGGTAGACTGCTGAATTAACGGCACATCCCCATATAAAATCAGCACAGTGTCATCATCGTTAATGTTTGGATTGGCTTGCGCGACGGCGTGGCCTGTACCTAATTGCTCAGCTTGCAATACCCAATTAACCGCTTGCTCACCTAAAGAAGCTTGCAGCTTGTCTGCGCCATAGCCATAAACCAATTGAATAGCGTTTGAGCCTAATGAGTTTGCAGTATCAATAACATGTTGCACCATGCTTTTGTGGGCAATAGGGTGCAGTACCTTTGGCAAGTCTGAACGCATCCGTGTTCCTTTACCAGCAGCTAAAATTACAACATTTAATGACATCGGGATTCCTTTATACAAGTATTCAATTTTGGCTAATGCAGTTTATTGACGCTGATTTTAACCTAGATTGTGGGGGACAGGAAATCAGCATGGAAATTATTACACTATTAGTCAAAAATTGGCGTATAAGCACGACTATTATGATGCAATTGATTCAAATTCTAGATACAAAAAAGGCGACCCTAGGGTCGCCTTTTCAAAACAATAACCTTTATCTGGCAATGTTCTTTTTGATGGTTTCAACAACACGAAGTTGAGCTAATGATTTAGCTAATTCAATTGTTGCAGCTTCATAATCAAAGTCAGCACCAGCATTAGCGATATTCGCTTCAGCCTTTTGCTTAGCTTCTAATGCAGCTTGCTCATCAATATCATCGGCACGCAAAGCGACGTCAGCAAGAACAGAGATTGAAGCAGGTTGTACTTCCAGGATTCCACCTGAAAGATACATCACTTCTTCACTACCATCTTGCTTGATCATGCGCGCCATGCCAGGTTTGATTCTAGTAAGTAATGGAGCATGGTTAGGCATAATGCCTAACTCACCCTCGGTGCCGCTCACTTCTAAGAAGCTTACTTCACCGCTGAACATGCTGTTTTCAGCACTTACTATATCAAGTTGGACTGTCATGGCTGCCATCAAGTTCTCCTAAAATACTAAGCTAATGCTCAGTTATTTTGCTTTGTTAGCTTTCTCGACAGCTTCGTCGATTGAACCAACCATGTAGAACGCTTGCTCAGGAATGTGATCGAACTCACCATTCAAGATACCCTTAAAGCCACGGATGGTGTCTTTAAGAGAAACGTATTTACCTGGAGAACCTGTAAATACTTCAGCAACGAAGAAAGGCTGTGAAAGATATTTTTCAATCTTACGAGCACGGAATACAGTTGTTTTATCTTCATCAGATAATTCATCCATACCTAGGATCGCAATAATATCTTTCAGCTCTTTGTAGCGCTGAAGTACAGTTTGAACGCCGTTCGCAACATCATAATGCTCTTGACCAACTACTAATGGATCTAATTGACGTGAAGTCGAATCCAATGGGTCAACCGCAGGGTAAATACCTAGCGATGCAATGTTACGAGACAGTACAACAGTCGCATCTAAGTGAGCGAAGGTTGTTGCTGGTGACGGATCGGTTAAGTCATCCGCAGGTACATATACCGCTTGTACAGAGGTAATAGAACCAGACTTAGTTGAAGTAATACGTTCTTGTAGAACACCCATTTCTTCAGCTAGTGTTGGTTGGTAACCTACTGCAGAAGGCATACGACCTAACAGTGCAGATACTTCAGTACCGGCTAAGGTATAACGGTAGATGTTATCAACAAATAACAGTACGTCACGACCTTCGTCACGGAATTTCTCAGCCATTGTCAAACCAGACAATGCAACACGTAAACGGTTACCTGGAGGCTCGTTCATTTGGCCATAAACCATGGCTACTTTGTCGAGTACGCCAGAATCTTTCATTTCGTAGTAGAAGTCGTTACCCTCACGAGTACGCTCACCAACACCAGCGAATACAGAAAGACCTGAGTGTGCTTTTGCGATGTTGTTGATTAATTCCATCATGTTGACGGTTTTACCAACACCAGCACCACCAAATAAACCAACTTTACCACCCTTAGCGAATGGACATACAAGGTCAATAACCTTGATACCAGTCTCTAAAAGTTCAGTTGAGCTTGATTGATCTTCATATGAAGGAGCTTCACGGTGAATTTCATAACGCTCTTCTTCACCAATTTCGCCACATTCATCAATAGGCTCGCCCAATACATTCATGATACGGCCAAGGGTTGCAACCCCTACCGGAACAGAAATTGGTGAACCTGAGTTTGCTACCTCTAGACCACGACGCAGACCATCAGAAGAACCCATAGCGATGGCACGAACAACACCACCACCTAGTTGTTGCTGAACTTCCAGCACCAAACCATTACAGTCGCCTTCACCTGTGATCTTCAGAGCGTCATATACCTGAGGTACAGCATCTTGTGGAAACTCTACGTCCACAACCGCGCCAATTACTTGGACAACAGTACCTGTGCTCATGATTAATCCTCTAAACTTGTTTTCGTTACCTAACCTAAACCGCTGCAGCACCTGCAACAATTTCCGACAATTCTTGCGTAATCGCAGCTTGTCGTGCCTTGTTGTAGACTAATTGCAGATCATTGATCAGTTCGCCAGCGTTGTCTGTTGCCGCCTTCATCGCTACCATTCTGGCAGCTTGCTCAGAGGCAATATTCTCAACAACACCTTGATAAACTTGAGACTCCACATAACGAGTCAGTAATACTTCCAAAATTTCTTTTGGATCTGGCTCGTAAATATAATCCCAAGGATACTTAGCTACTTCTTCTTCTGACTTAGGCAAAGGTAGCAGCTGCTCGATCACAGGAGTTTGAGTCATTGTGTTAACGAATTTGTTGAACACAATAAACAAACGATCCAATTTACCTTCGTTGTAAGCTTGTAGCATCACACGTACGGTACCGATTAAATCGGCTAATTTAGGCGCATCGCCTAAACCAGATGCATGGGCAGAGATTTCTCCACCAAAGCTTTTGAAGAACTGCACACTTCGTGCACCAATAGGACAAAATTCAACATCTGCCCCTTGGTCTTTCCAGCTCTTCACGTCTGACACAACCTTTTTGAAAAGGTTAACGTTCAAACCACCACAAAGGCCACGGTCGGTTGACACAACAATGTAACCAACCCGCTTGGCATCTCTCACTTCCAAATATGGATGTTTATATTCAAGAGTACCTTGCGCAACGTGACCGATCACCTGACGCATATGCTCTGCATATGGACGACTTGAAGCCATGCGTTCCTGCGCTTTACGCATTTTGCTGGCTGCAACCATTTCCATAGCAGAAGTGATCTTCTGAGTGTTTTTAACACTCGCGATCTTGGTTTTAATCTCTTTAGCGTTGGCCATCTTTACTCTCCAATTCTGGACCGGAGGTGTCTTACGACACCTCTATTCATTACCAGGTTTGGGTTTCAATGAACTTGTCCATGCCCGCTTTTAATTCACTTTCAATGTCTGCATTGTAGTTGCCAGTTGCATTGATAGTTTTAATAAGCTCAGCATGTTCGCTGTTCATATATGAAAGCAGAGCGGCTTCAAAGCTACCGATTTTACTTAATTCTACAGTCTTCAAGTAGCCTTTTTCAGCTGAGAAGATTGAGATAGCTTGATCAGCAACGCTCATTGGAGCATATTGCTTTTGCTTCATAAGTTCGGTAACACGCTCACCATGCTCAAGTTGAGCACGAGTTGCATCATCTAAGTCAGATGCAAATTGTGAGAACGCAGCAAGCTCTCGATACTGTGCTAACGCGGTACGAATACCACCAGACAGTTTCTTGATGATCTTAGTCTGAGCCGCACCACCAACACGAGAAACAGAAATACCTGGGTTAACAGCAGGACGTAGTCCTGAGTTAAACAAGTCAGTCTCAAGGAAGATCTGACCATCTGTAATAGAAATTACGTTGGTCGGTACGAATGCAGATACGTCACCAGCTTGGGTTTCAATAATAGGTAACGCAGTTAAAGAACCGGTTTGACCTTTTACTTCACCGTTAGTGAACTTTTCTACATAGTGCTCGTTTACACGTGAAGCACGCTCTAATAAACGAGAATGTAGATAGAATACATCACCTGGGTATGCTTCACGTCCTGGTGGACGCTTCAATAGTAGCGAGATCTGACGGTAAGCAACTGCTTGCTTAGATAGATCATCATATACGATTAAAGAATCTTCACCGCGGTCACGGAAGTATTCACCCATAGAACAACCTGAGTAAGGTGCTAAGTATTGTAATGCTGCAGCTTCAGAAGCTGTTGCAACTACAACGATAGTGTTAGCTAATGCACCGTGCTCTTCAAGCTTACGTACCACGTTAGCGATTGTAGAAGCTTTTTGCCCTACTGCTACGTATACACATTTAATGCCTGAATCTTTCTGGTTGATAATTGCATCAATAGCCATCGCTGTTTTACCAGTCTGACGGTCACCAATGATCAATTCACGTTGTCCACGACCGATTGGGATCATTGAATCAACGGCTTTATAACCAGTTTGGATAGGTTGATCTACTGACTGACGTTCAATAACACCAGGAGCAATTACTTCAACAGGAGAGAAACCATCGTTGTCGATAGGTCCTTTTCCGTCAATTGGCTCACCAAGAGTGTTAACAACGCGGCCTAATAAACCACGACCTACTGGTACTTCAAGAATACGACCAGTGGTCTTAACTTTTGCGCCTTCTGCTAAATTAGCATAAGGACCCATTACTACGGCACCGACAGAATCACGTTCTAAGTTCAACGCGATTGCAAAACGGCCACCAGGCAGTTCGATCATTTCACCTTGCATTACATCGGCTAGGCCATGAATGCGAATGATGCCGTCACTTACTGCAACGATTGTACCTTCGTTGCGAGCTTCACTAACGACGTCGAACTGCTCGATCCGCTGCTTAATCAGATCGCTGATTTCAGTGGAATTCAGTTGCATGCTCAAACTCCCAATTACGATTGTAGCTTATCAGACAAGCGCGATAAATTACCGCTAACAGAGCCGTCAATGACTAAGTCGCCTGATTTAATAATTACACCACCAATCAGTGATGCATCTACGCTACAATTCAGCTTTACTTTGCGTGCGAGACGTTTCTCAAGAGAAACACTAATTTGCGTTTGTTGCTCAGAGCTTAGCTCAGTCGCTGAAACAACATCGGCTTCAACTTCTTTTGCCCACTCATTGCGATATTCAGCAAAAAGTAGCGATACTGTAGGTAGTATCTCTAAACGACCGTTTTCGGCCATAACCTTCAAAAGGTTTTGACCTTGCGCGTTCACTTGATCACCACATATTTCTATGAATAATGATGCAAGCTTGGCACTCGCTAATGAGCCACCTAGCAACGGCTTAATTGATTCGTTTTCACTTACCAATGCCGCGAAGTTAAGCATTTCTGCCCAAGCTTCAATTGCTTTGTGCTCAACAGCGAAATCAAAAGCTGCCTTTGCATAAGGACGAGCAATGGTGCTTATTTCAGCCATAACTCCGCTTCCTTAATTAAATTTCAGCAACAAGTTTATTAACTATGTCACTGTGAGCTTCTGGGTCAATCGAACGTTGAAGAATCTTCTCTGCACCAGTGATGGCAAGAGTAGCAACTTGCTTACGCAAGTCATCTTTAACGCGATTACGTTCGTTTTCAATTTCAGCTTGACCTTGAGCAATGATTTTCGCACGCTCTGTATCAGCTTCCATTTTTGCTTCTTCAACTATTTGAGCTTTGCGCTT
Source organism: Shewanella sp. 4_MG-2023 (assembly GCF_030548015.1). NCBI lineage: Bacteria > Pseudomonadati > Pseudomonadota > Gammaproteobacteria > Alteromonadales > Shewanellaceae > Shewanella > Shewanella sp. 4_MG-2023. Next base: position 52,528 of record NZ_JAUORL010000016.1, on the reverse strand, counting down.
ATTAGCTTGCTCAATAATTTCGTTAGCAGTCGCCTTCGCTTCTTTTAGTTGCTCATTTGCTTTCGCTTGAGCCAACTCTAGATCTTTTGCAGCACGTCCTGCATCAGCTAGTCCATCGGCAATTTTCTTCTGGCGTTCTTCGATAGCGTTCATCAATGGTGGCCATACAAACTTCATGCAAAACCACACGAAGAGAGCAAAAGAAATCGCTTGGCCTAGCAGGGTAGCGTTAATACTCATAACGACAACTCCTTACTAAGAGGGACGATTAACCAACAGCCTGTAACTGACCTACGAATGGGTTAGCGAATACGAAGAATAATGCAACACCAACTGCAATCATTGAGATCGCATCAAGTAGACCAGCTACGATGAACATTTTAGTTTGTAATGCTGGAGCTAGTTCTGGTTGACGAGCAGAAGCTTCTAAGAACTTGCCGCCTAAGATAGCAAAACCAATACCAGTACCTAGCGCTGCTAAGCCAATCATGATTGCAACAGCTATTGCTGTAAAGCTAATTACAGTTTCCATTTTATCTCCGATAAATAACTAATTTTATTAAATTAATGTTCTTCATGTGCCATGCTTAGATATACAATCGTAAGCATCATGAAGATAAACGCCTGCAGCACAATAACCAAAATATGGAAAATAGCCCAAGGCACTGATAGTGCAAACTGAGCCCACCAAGGCATCAGTGCTATCAGAATAAAGATCAACTCACCTGCATACAGGTTACCAAACAGACGAAGCGATAATGAAATCGGCTTCGCAACCAAGGTTACTGTTTCCAATACTAAGTTTACTGGAATTAGTGCCCAATGATTGAAAGGTTGTAAGGTCATTTCTTTTGTGAAACCACCAAATCCTTTAACTTTAATACTGTAAAAAACAATCAACGCAAACACGCTCAAAGCTAAGCCAAGAGTTACGTTTAAGTCAGTTGTTGGTACAATTTTAAGGTAAGGAACACCTAATAATCTGTTTGCGGCTTCAGGTACAAAGTCAACCGGAATTAAGTCCATTAAATTCATCAGGAAAACCCAGACAAAAATAGTCAGACCTAATGGTGCGATAACCGCGTTACGCCCATGGAATGAGTCTTTAACGATTTTATCAACACCTTCCACGCACATTTCAACGAAACATTGAAATTTGCCTGGAACGCCAGTTGTTGCTTTTCGTCCTACTTTGTAGAAAGCCCACAAAAATAGAACCCCAAGACCTACTGAAAACAAAAGTGAGTCAATGTGCCAAGTCCAAAACCCGGCATCTTGACATGCATAGTTAAAAGCGATTCCGCCATCGGCAGAACACATTTTCGCATTAGTCAGGTGATGCTGGATATACTCGGAAGCATTTAATGCTTCACCAGTTGTCGCCATGATTAATCTCACTTAATTTTGCTTGAAGTATAAAGGGGCCGTCCAAGGTATTAATAATGCCAACAGATAGCTGATGAATAACGGCATAAATGACGTATTTAACAGGCCAAATGCACAGGCAAATAACACTATGGTTAGCAGCAACTTTACCGCTTCCCCCAAGAAAAACGACCAAACGACTTTTCTTGATGCTCTAGCTCCCGCATGAGAGAAAGCAAGGGTTGCGAATACAAAATTAGGGAGTACAGCAATGAGACCTCCTGCTAAAGCAGAAAATCCGTACTGAGCTCCCCACAGAGCGAAAAAGAAAATTGAAGTTCCCCCAGCTATCGCCGCCTGTAGCAACACTATCCGATAGGCTGACCATAGGCCACGACGCGCTAAAACCTTACTCAATTTTTTATCTCCGCATTAATACTTAATTTTCCCTTAATTTATTAATGTATTTATTAACAAATCTATTGGGAAAAAAAAGCATGCAAAGTATACCTTTTCACACCTTGTTTGCAACTTTGATATGAGGTTTATCAGTGATATAAGCTGATATTTAACGTTTAATATTCTAAAAGTTAAAAATACGCCTTGTTGCTAAGTTACCTTTGAAATGATTTTGTTGAGGAATTTAGTGAATTTTACTGAGAATACCATCTAATTCAGCAAGATCTTGGTAGTTTATTACAATCTTACCTTTGCCTTTACTGCCATGATTAATGGCAACTTTTGCGCCTAATCGTTCAATTAACTGTTGCTCTAAGCGGCTTACATCATGGTCTTGAGTTACTTTTTCAGGCTCTTTAGCCGGATTTAGCGCTTTATTGACTAATCGTTCAGTTTCACGAACTGTCATTTCTTTAGATGCGACCAATCTAGCTAAGCTAGTTTGCTCCTCACCTTCAATGGCAAGCAAGGCTCTGGCATGACCCATATCAATATCGCCATATTCCAGTAAACGTTTTACAGGCTCATTTAAACTGTTTAAGCGTAATAAATTAGACACACTTGCTCTCGACTTTCCGACGGCATCAGCCGTTTGTTGATGAGTCAGTTCAAACTCTTCGAGTAAACGTTGTAATGCAATGGCTTCTTCCATGGCATTTAAGTCTTCACGTTGAATGTTCTCAATCAAAGCGATGGCAACGGCAGCTTCATCAGCAACCTGTTTAACGATACAAGGTACTTTGTTTAATTGAGCAATTTGAGCGGCTCTCCAGCGGCGTTCACCGGCAATAATCTCATACTTGGTATCATCAACCTTACGCACAACAATCGGTTGAATAACCCCTTGTGAGCGAATCGACTCAGCCAGTTCATCAAGTGCTTCAGGTGACATATCTTTACGAGGTTGATATTTACCTGATTGCAGTAAGTCGAGATCAAGCATCAGTAAACCGTCTTCAGTAACCACTTGTGGCTCACTGATTTCAGCTTTAGGTTGTGTAAGTTCAGCTTTGCGACTCGCAGCACTACTGTTACTCAATAATGCATCTAAGCCTTTTCCTAAACCGCGTTTTTTTAACGTCATTTTATTCCCTTACACTTAATACTTACTTAGATTCTGTTTGTTGCTCAGCACGGCGAATGATTTCACCAGCCAGTGCTAAATAAGCTTTCGCCCCTGCACTGGATTTATCGTAATACATTGCTGGCGCCCCAAAACTTGGCGCTTCAGCTAAACGGATATTACGGGGGATCACGGTGCGATACACTTTTTCACCAAAATGTTGTTTTAATTGATCAGACACGTCATTGGATAAACGATTTCGCGGATCGTACATGGTGCGTAAAATCCCTTCGATGCTAAGGCTAGGATTAACCATAGCCCCCAGTTTAGTGATGGTATCAATTAAGGCGGTCAAGCCTTCCAATGCATAATACTCACATTGCATTGGTACCAGTACCGAGTCAGCAGCTGACATAGCATTGACGGTCAACATATTTAATGAAGGCGGGCAATCAATAAAAATGTAATCGTAATCATCTTTAACAGCTGCAATGGCATTTTTTAAACGAATTTCTCGGGCAAAAAACTCCATTAATTTAATTTCGGCAGCAGTAACATCACCATTGGCTGCGATCAGATCGTATTTACCTGAGGTATTTTTGATCACTATGTCATCGAAGGGCTTTTCTTCGACTAATAATTCATAAGCGGTGTTTTCAACGTCGTATTTATCGACGCCACTGCCCATAGTGGCATTACCTTGTGGATCAAGATCAATTAACAACACTTTGCGCTTTGTGGCTGCAAGTGATGCTGCTAAATTTACACAAGTTGTTGTTTTTCCTACGCCACCTTTTTGATTGGCAACGGCAATTACTTTACCCACAAGTTCACCCTAATGACTGATTTACGATGTCCGATAATATAAATTATTAGCTATGGTTATTTTTTATTAACCAGCTTTAATAGATGTCTTTGTTCATCTAACTTTGGCACATTAAGCACTATCGTTTCTGCTATTTCAAAACCCTGAGGAATTGTCGCTAACTCCGTATCACTAAGCTGACCTTTTAGGGCGTAAAAAATACCATCTGCAGCAGGAAGGTGATGGCACCAGCTGAGCATATCTTCGATTGATGCAAAAGCGCGACTGATGACACCATCAAATTTTTGCTCAGGCTCATACGCTTCTACACGACTTTCAATTGAAGTGATGTTATTTATTTTTAATTCAAATTGAACCTGTTTTTGAAAACGGATCCGTTTGCCTAAACTATCGAGTAATACAAACTCTTTATCCGGATTTAAAATGGCTAATGGGATCCCTGGTAAACCAGGTCCAGTTCCGACATCAATAAAGCGTTGCCCCTTAAGATAAGGAGAAACCACCAAACTGTCCATCACATGTCGGATTAACATCTGTTCAGGATCTCTAACCGAGGTCAAGTTATAGGCTTTATTCCACTTATTCAGCATGGCAACAAAATCAACCAGTTGTTTTTGCTGTGTATCTGTGGCTGAAATATTTGTTTCAGCTAAATAGGTTTTAAGTTGAGTTGCTAGCACGCTGGGTGACCTCGAAAAGCAATGGGAATAATAAAATCATCGGGTATTATGAATGGCGAAAATGACTAAGGGAAGCCTCAAAGCTTCCCTTATTGGTCAAAAGACAACTTTTTGCTGGGATTTATGCGCTTTTACGCAATAAACCACGCTTTTTAAGATGAACCAGCAAGATTGAGATCGCTGCCGGCGTCATTCCTGAAATTCTTGATGCTTGACCAATGGTTTCAGGTTTATGCTCATTCATCTTAGCGATCACTTCATTTGAAAGGCCTGGAACTTCTTGATAATCAAGATCAAGCGGCAAGATTGTGGTTTCATTACGAATCGCTTTATCAATTTCACCTTGCTGTCTTTGAATATAACCAGAGTACTTCACTTGAATTTGAACTTGCTCTGCAGCACGTGGATCTTCAATCCCCGGTCCAAAACCTTCTAAACTCATTAATTTCTTATAATCCATTTCTGGACGACGAAGTAGATCTTCAAATGATGCTTCACGAGAAATTGGGGTATTAAGCTCTGGGTTTAATACATCAAGCAAAGGTGAATTATTATGAACCCAATTACTGCGTAAACGTTGCAACTCAGTTTCAATCGATTCCATTTTTTCACTGAATAATGCCCAGCGATGATCACCAACTAAACCTAATTCACGACCTTTTTCTGTCAAGCGCAAATCAGCATTGTCTTCACGTAGTAGCAAACGATATTCAGCACGACTGGTGAACATACGGTATGGCTCTTTGGTACCTAAGGTTGATAAGTCATCAACTAACACCCCTAGGTAAGCTTGATCACGGCGTGGGCACCAAGCCTCTTTGCCTTGAACTTGCAATGACGCATTCATACCAGCTAGCAATCCTTGAGCACCGGCTTCTTCATAACCGGTAGTACCGTTAATTTGTCCAGCAAAGAACAAACCATTGATATTTTTAGTTTCAAGTGAATTTTTTAAATCTCTTGGATCAAAATAATCATATTCAATAGCGTAACCAGGACGAATGATTTCAGCATTTTCCATGCCTTGAATCGATCGCACCAAATTCAATTGCACATCAAATGGCAAACTGGTTGAGATCCCATTTGGATAGATCTCATTGGTGGTTAAGCCTTCAGGCTCAATAAAGATCTGATGCGATGATTTATCTGCAAAGCGATTTATTTTATCTTCGATCGATGGACAATAACGTGGTCCAATACCTTCGATCACCCCTGAATACATTGGGCTACGATCCATACCTCCACGAATAATATCGTGAGTTTTTTCATTGGTATGAGTGATATAACAAGATACTTGCTCAGGGTGTTGACTAACATCACCAATAAACGACATAACTGGCAAAGGTGAATCACCTTTTTGCTCAGCCATCTTGGAAAAATCAATGCTATTAGCGTCAATTCGTGGTGGGGTACCGGTTTTTAAGCGGCCAACACGAATTGGCAATTCTTTTAGTCGATTTGCTAAGGCAATCGCTGGCGGATCACCTGCTCGGCCACCACTGTAGTTTTCTAAACCAATATGGATTTTACCACTAAGGAATGTGCCTGTAGTTAACACTACGCTTGGCGCTTCAAAAGCGAGTCCCATCTGAGTGACTACACCAATTACTGTATTATTTTCAACAACTAAGTCATCTACTGCTTGTTGGAAAATGCGTAAATTAGGCTGGTGTTGTAAAATCTGTTGGATTTTTTGACGGTAAAGCGCTCTGTCAGCTTGAGCTCGAGTCGCTCTGACTGCTGGGCCCTTACTGGAATTTAATGTTCGAAATTGGATACCTGCAAAATCTGTTGCAGTAGCCATTGCACCACCAAGAGCATCAATTTCTTTAACTAAATGACCTTTTCCAATACCACCGATGGCAGGGTTACAAGACATTTGACCTAAAGTATCAATGTTATGTGTTAACAATAATGTTTTTGCCCCCATTCTTGCGGCTGCTAGGGCAGCTTCAGTTCCGGCATGACCACCACCAACAACAATTACATCAAACCGTTCATGAAAATGCATTTTGTGACCTTGGATAAAAGTAAATTCGATATTGCAAAATTTAACTAGATTTCAAATCTAGGGCTTGCTTGAGCCGAGTATTTTAGCACTTGGTTTGCTTTTCGGGAATGATCAATTTTCTAGTTTCGATCTAACGGGCTTCGCTTAATAGATCTTAAGATCTTTAAATAGATCTTTTTATTACTATTACTATTAGGATCGCACTTTTCTGTGGGTAACTCATTTATTTGTTTATTTTCATAGGTTAACGACAAAACGATCCTGTGATCAATGAAGGATCAAACTCAATATAACTTGGGGATAGATCGGCTAGTTATCCACAGGGGTGATCTTCGAGTAGATCACCTTAAGATCTGTACAGCGTTATGATCGGTAAAAATAATAGCTTATCCACAAAGTTATGATCGTATTTTGCTTTTTGTGGATAAGATAGGTTGTTATTGTGGGTATAAATAAAGATGTTAACCAAGCTCTCTGGCTTTTTGGGGATCTAAATGGAGGATTGCCACTCTGAAAGCCAAGCTAGTGCCGGATCTTCTGGGACAGGATCCTTTTGAACATCAATTTGGATCTTATTCACAAACTGTTTTGCACCGAGCTGATCGAGTCTTGAAATTATTTTTTCAGGCCCAAGACAAAAAGTGTCGTAACTTGAGTCGCCAATTGCGCACAAAGCAAATTTTAACTCGCTTAGATCGCTATTTGAGGTCAATAATTGCTGATAAAAGGGTGCTAAATTGTCTGGAAGATCGCCTGCGCCATGAGTTGAACTGACAATGATCCACAGTGATTTAGGGTCAAGATCATCCAAGTTTGCGGCTAAATGAATGCAGGTTTGGTGGCCTATTTCGTTAAGCTGAGCCGCCATATCGTCGGCCACATATTCGGTTCCGCCTTGAGTTGAGCCCACTAAAATATCTATTTTTGCCATGTTTTATCCTAGATGATTACTGTTAAACACTACTTATAGGGTTAGTTTACGCCTATTTAGCATTGCACAAAGTGGTTTTTATCCGTATTTTCAATAATTACAATTAACAAAAAATTAACTTTTATTATGTCTCTGGTTTCAATTACGGCTCAAATGGCTGATTTAGCATGGGGGCCTCACATGCTGGTTTTACTGGTAGGTGGTGGGCTTTTCTTCCTGATTTATTCACGTTTTATTCCTTTTCGCTACATTGGCCACGCTATAAATATTGTCCGTGGTAAATATCCTGATAAAGGCGCTGTGGGGCATATTAGCCACGCAGGGGCGTTATCCAGTGCCATGGCCGGCACCGTTGGTATGGGTAATATTGGTAGTGTTGCAGTGGCTATTATGGTGGGTGGACCGGGGGCCATCTTTTGGATGTGGATTAGCGCTATTGTGGGAATGGCGACTAAATTTTTCACCTGTACCTTAGCTATTATGTATCGCGGCAAGGATGAAAATGGTGATGTGCAGGGGGGGCCCATGTACATAATCACTCAAGGTTTAAGCAAAAAATGGCACTTTTTAGCGGTATTTTTTTGTGTTGTTGGCCTTGTTGGTAATTTTCCGTTGTTTAATGCCAATCAATTAGTACAGATTATTCGTGAGTGGTTAATTGTTAAACCTGGCTATTTTCCCAGTGATCAATCCACCTTTTGGGTGGATTTAAGCTTAGGGATTGTGGTTATGCTGATCGTTGCCAGCGTGATATTAGGCGGGATTAAACGCATTGCTTCGGTGGCCACTAAAGTCGTGCCGTTAATGATCGTCATTTATATGGGCTGCGCTTTTTATGTTATTGCTGCCAATATTGCTGATATACCGAGTTATTTTAAGCTTATTATCACTGAAGCATTTTCACTTAATTCGGTTGGTGGTGGCATATTGGGCACCATGTTGATCGGTATCCGCCGAGCGGCTTTTTCAAATGAAGCGGGTATTGGCACTGAAGTAATGGCGCATGGTAGTGCCAAAACCAACGAACCAGTAAAAGAAGGCTTAGTGGCCATGCTGGGTCCTGCTATTGATACCTTATTAGTGTGCACTGCCACGGCAATGATCATTTTAATTTCGGGGGTGTGGCAAGGAACTGAAGCTGAGGGGGTTAATTTATCGGCTCAAGCCTTTGAAGTTACTATGCCGGGCGTGGGTCCGTATTTGCTGATCCTTTGCGTGGTATTTTTCAGTATCAGCACCATTTTTACTCAAGCATTTTATGGTGGTCAGTGCTTTGCATTTTTATTTGGTCGCAAAAGATTACGCCTATATCAATTATTTTTCTTGCTGGCGATACTGTTTGCTGCAACAGCAACCATTCAAGAAATCGTTAATATTATTGATGCTGCCTATGCCTTAATGGCGATTCCAACCATGACCTCTGCAATTTTATTAGCCCCTAAAGTCAGAGCCGCTTCTAAGAAGTACTTTGCAAAATTGGCGCAAAATAATTCATAAATGTGTCGTGAATTCTAAAATATATTCATTATAACGGATCAAAAAGGGAGTGATTATTCACTCCCTTTTTGTGTTCGGTCATAACAAATAATGACTTACTTTAATAAGTACTTTGCATGAAACCGAAGATGATCTTCAATAAAGCTACTGATAAAGAAATAACTGTGATCATAGCCTTCCTGCATGCGTAAGGTCAGCGGGTATTGCTGAGCTTTAGCGGCTTCAATTAAGCTTTCAGGTTTTAGTTGTTCAACTAGAAAGTTATCTTCAGTGCCTTGATCCACCAGCATAGGTACCTTAACCATCGAGTTTTTCATTAACTCGCTGCTGTCGTATTCAGCCCAGCTTGTTTGATCTGATCCTAAATAACCGTTAAAAGCCTTTTGCCCCCAAGGGCAATTTATCGGATTACAGATCGGACTAAATGCCGAAATAGATTGATATTGCTGCGGATTTTTAAGCCCGATGGTAATGGCGCCATGACCGCCCATAGAGTGGCCACTGATACTGCGCATGCTTGTCACTGGAAAATGCTGCTCAATAAAGGCTGGCAATTCTTTTACCACATAGTCATACATTTGATAGTGGGTATTAAAGGGTGCTTGGGTGGCATTAAGATAAAACCCTGCTCCTAATCCAAAATCATAGGCTGCAGATTCATCATCTGCGACATTTTCACCGCGCGGGCTGGTATCTGGAGCCACAATAGCAATGCCAAGCTCTGCTGCGACTCGTTGAACGCCTGATTTTTGCATCACGTTTTCGTCGGTGCAGGTGAGGCCTGACAACCAATATAGCACCGGCACTTTTTGTGATGCTGCTTGTGGCGGCAGATAAATGGCAAAGCGCATTTGGCAGTTTAACGTATCAGAGTGATGGCTATATTGTTTTAACCAGCCGCCGAACATTTTATTACTACTGATGTTTTCTAAAGTCATTTGATTGGTCACTTTTTATAAAAATGCCCTTAGCGTAAGGTTAAGGGCATGATATTTATCGAATACGGCAATAAGATTTACTTATCGAAGTGAATGACACTGCGGATACTTTCACCGCTGTGCATTAAATCAAAGGCATCATTAATCCCTTCAAGCCCCATAGTGTGAGTAATGAAATGGTCTAGTTTGAATTCGCCGTTGAGATATTGCTCAACAATACCGGGTAATTGACTGCGCCCTTTAACGCCACCAAATGCACTTCCTTTCCATACTCGACCAGTCACTAGTTGAAATGGTCGAGTAGATATTTCTTGGCCTGCGCCAGCAACACCAATAATCACCGATTCGCCCCAACCTTTATGACAACACTCTAACGCGCTGCGCATAACGTTGACGTTACCGATACATTCAAATGAGAAATCTACGCCGCCATCGGTCATTTCCACAATGACATCCTGAATCGGTTTGTCATAATTTTTTGGATTAATGCAATCAGTCGCACCCAGTTTGGTGGCGAGTTCAAATTTAGATTCATTTAAATCAATGCCGATAATGCGTGATGCTCCGGCCATGGTTGCGCCAATAATGGCTGATAAACCAATGCCGCCTAGACCGAAAATGGCCACAGTATCGCCTTTTTGGACTTTAGCTGTGTTCAATACCGCGCCCATACCGGTTGTTACACCACAACCGAGTAAACACACTTCTTCAAGTGGTGCGTCTTTATTGACTTTCGCTAATGAAATTTCTGGTAATACAGTATATTCAGAGAAGGTTGAACACCCCATGTAATGGAAAATAGGCTGGCCATCTTTATAAAAACGGGTAGTGCCATCAGGCATTAAGCCTTTGCCTTGGGTTTCACGAACTGCACTACAAAGGTTGGTTTTACCTGAAGTGCAGAATTTACATGTACCGCATTCTGCGGTGTATAACGGAATAACATGGTCGCCGACTTTGACACTGGTAACACCTTCACCAACCATCTCTACAATTCCGCCACCTTCATGACCTAAAATAGCCGGGAAAACACCTTCTGGATCATCGCCAGATAAGGTAAATGCATCGGTGTGGCAAACACCAGAAGCGATGATTTTCACCATGACTTCACCCGCTTTTGGATACATCACGTCGACTTCTTCAACCGATAATGGCTGTCCTGGTCCCCATGCAATAGCGGCCTTAGATTTCATAAATTGTGCTGACATTGTGTTTGTCCTTTTAACGTTAACCATAAAAGTGGATCTACTTAGTGTAGATGAGGCTCAGTAGATGATGGATCTATTGTATTTATTTTCTGTCAGTTGATAATGGGCTATAAATACAATTTACTTTTACGAGGTGGTAATAATGTTGCCATGGGAAGGGGTTTACGAATTTGTCGCGGTGGCTGAAACGGATAGCTTTACGGCAGCAGGTAAACGTTTAGCTATTTCGACCGCGCAAGTGAGCCGCCAAATTAGCCAAATTGAAAATAGGTTAAGCACAAAATTGTTTTATCGCACCACCCGTAAAGTGTCGTTAACTGAAGAAGGCCATATATTTTATCGCCATTGCCGCCAAGTTATCGATGGACTTGAAGAAGCTGAGCGGGCTATAAGTAGTTTGCAAAATAAACCCCAAGGGTTAATTAAGCTTACGGCACCAGTGACCTATGGTGAGTCATTTGTGATGCCGATTGTCACTGACTATATGCAGCAGCACCCTGATGTTGAAGTGATTTGTGAGTTAACTAACAGGCAGTTAGATTTAGTGGAAGGCGGCTATGATTTAGCGATTAGGTTAGGGCGTTTACCTGATTCGAGCATGATGGCAAAGCGCTTAACCAGCCGTGAGCAGTTTGTTTGCGCCGCCCCTGATTATATTAATCGTTTCGGCGCGCCTTATTCATTATCAGAATTAAGTCTGCATAATTGTTTAGTGGGCTCACAACCCCACTGGCATTTTAATGAAGGTGGCCAAGCAAGAAGTATTAAAGTGCAAGGGAATTTACAGTGCAGTAGTGGTATTAGCTTACTTAACGCCGCCATTAAAGGTTTGGGGATTGTGCAGCTACCGGGTTATTACGTGGCAGAGGCGATAGCTGCGGGCAAGCTTTCGGTTATTTTAGAATCTTATAAGCAGCAGCAAGAGGGGATTTGGGCTTTGTATCCTCACAATCGGCATTTGTCACCCAAAGTGAGGTTACTGGTGGATAAGCTCGCCGCTGAATTACCTTAACGAGCCGTATCATGGGTTATTTTAGTTGCTATAAGTTAGCCGTTATAAAGATTGTAAGTAACCATTAACTTGGGCTTTAGGGCGCTTTGAAATCTGGTTAATCAGCTCAAAAGTAATCGCTTTATGGGGCAGTTGCTGTTGCAGCAGCTGCAGTTGATGATTCCATAAATGTGCTGTCATGGTGGCATCGGCTAATGCGCGGTGAAACACGCCATCATTAGGCAGCTGATGATATTCAATTAAGGTGCCTAATTTATGGTTTGGCGCATCTTGGCTAATGCGGCGCGACAGTAATAATGAACAGGCAAATTGGCCAGAATATTGTTGCTGACAATGCTCAAACTCGGCATCTAAAAACTTCTTATCAAAGCTGGCGTTGTGGGCCACTAAGTTAAAGTCTTCAATAAAATCGGCAAAGCGAGTCATGACTGCTTCACAAGAATCTGCCTCTTTAAGCATGGCATTGGTGATGCCGGTGTAATTTTCAATAAAACTGTTTACCGATCTACCCGGATTCATTAATTCTTGAAAGCTATCGACGATCACGCCATCAATGAGTTTTACCGCACCAATTTCGATGGCGCGATCTGCATTATTAGGTGATAAGCCTGTGGTTTCGAAATCGAGCACGATAACCTTATTTGCCAATATCATGAGCGATCCTATTTACCAATACAGAATGAGCTAAAGATTTTACCCAGCAGATCATCTGAGGTGAACTTACCGGTAATTTCAGATAGCGCCATTTGGCACATACGTAATTCTTCTGCTAATAACTCGCCGGCTAAATACACTTCTAACTGCTCTTTACCCAGTTGTAAGTGACTGGCAGCTAAATCTAGGGCTTCTAAATGACGACGACGGGCAATAAAACCGCCTTCAAGGTTACTTTGATAACCCATTAATGATTTAAGGTGCTGTTTAAGCTCTTCAACCCCTAAGCCGGTTTTCGCTGAAATGCGATAAACGCTATAGCCGTGCTCATCAGTGGTCATTACTGGCTCACCGGTTAAGTCCGCTTTGTTACGAATAACTGTGACGCCGAGTTTTTTCGGTAAACGGTCAATAAAGTCAGGCCAAATATCGTGAGGATTTACATCGGTGGTAGTGGTGCCATCAACCATAAATAACACTCTATCGGCGGTTGCTATCTCATCCCACGCACGCTCAATACCAATTTTTTCAACGGTATCAGCGGTGTCACGTAAACCGGCGGTATCTATAATATGCAGTGGCATGCCATCAAGGTGAATATGCTCGCGCAGTACATCACGGGTAGTCCCTGCAATTTCAGTGACAATGGCAGACTCTTTACCTGCTAGGGCATTTAATAGGCTTGATTTACCGGCATTAGGACGACCAGCAATTACCACTTTCATGCCTTCACGAATAATTGAGCCTTGCTTGGCACTGGCTTGGACTAAGTCTAATTTGGCGATGATGTTATACAGTGAGTTAGCGATTTTACCGTCAGATAAAAAGTCGACTTCTTCATCAGGGAAATCAATGGCTGCTTCGACGTATAAGCGCAAATTAGTCACTTGCTCGACTAACTGATGTACTTCATCAGAAAACTCGCCCTGAAGTGAGTTTAACGCGCTCTTAGCCGCTTGTTCACTGGTGGCATCAATTAAATCGGCAATGGCTTCTGCTTGGGTTAAATCCAGCTTGTCGTTCATAAAGGCTTGCTCGCTAAATTCACCGGGCTTAGCGATACGAATGCCATCTACTTCCATCACGCGTTTGATCAGCATATCAAGCACAATTTGGCCGCCATGGCCTTGAAGCTCTAATACATCTTCACCGGTAAAGGAGTTTGGTCCTTTAAAAAACAGTGCGATTCCCTGATCAATGACCTCGCCTGACGCGTTTTTAAAATCACAGTAATCGGCATAACGGGTTTTAGGTAAATGGCCTAATACGCTATGTGCGACTTCCGTGGCTTTATCGCCTGAAATACGAATGATACCTACGCCGCCACGACCTGGTGCGGTTGCTTGTGCCACGATAGTGTCTGTCATTGAGGAAAACCTTGTTGAAATAGTAAAGGAAAAGGCGGCTTAATAGCCGCCTTTGTTGATTATATCAGTTTGAGCTATGACTTATTTTAAGCCTTTTTTCTCTAAACCTGCATAAATAATCTTTTGCTGGGTAATAGCGACTAAGTTACCTACTAACCAGTATAGAACTAGACCGGCTGGGAACCATAGGAAGAACACAGTAAAGATAACTGGCATCCACTGCATCATTTTCACTTGCATAGGATCCATAGTCGGTGCCATTGGTTGCATTTTTTGCATTAACCACATAGACACACCCATTAATAATGGTAATACATAGTAAGGATCTTGAACCGACAAATCGGTAATCCAAAGCATGAATGGCGCATGGCGTAATTCATAGCTTTCTAGTAATACCCAATACAAGGCGATGAAAATTGGCATTTGCAGCAAGATAGGAAGACAGCCACCCATAGGGTTAACTTTCTCTTTCTTATACAGCTCCATCATGGCTTGACCCATTTTCTGGCGGTCATCACCTAAGCGTTCTTTCATTTCTGTCAGTTTAGGCTGCAAGTTACGCATTTTAGCCATTGACGAGTATTGTGCTTTGGTTAGCGGGTATAAAAGACCACGCACGGTTAGGGTAATTAAAATAATCGCCACACCCCAGTTACCTACAAAGGATTGATAGAACATCAATAACCAGTGAATTGGGATAGCTAACCACCAAAGGAAACCATAATCTACAACAAGGTTTAATGTTTCAGAAATTTTAGATAAAGCTTCTTGGTTTTTAGGGCCAACATAGAATTGGGCACTAATGGTTTGCTGTGCACCAGGTGCAATATCATGTACCGCGCCGCGGAAACCAACATTGGCTTGGCCGCCAGCACTCATGCTGGTAAAAATAGTATTTGAATCAGCTGCAGGCGGCACCCAAGCTGATACAAAGTAGTGTTGTAGCATTGCTGCCCAACCACCTAGTGTCTGTTGGTTTAGGTTACTTTTTGCAATGTCATCAAAGTCATACTTTTCGTAACGAACATCGCTAGTCGAGTATGCTGCACCACGGTAAGTTGGCATCATCATGCTGCTTTCAGATGCTTGTACAGTTTGTTTTATTTGACCATACATTTGCATTTGCAGCGGTGCTGAAGTGGTGTTGTTTACATTGTAATCAACAGTCACATCAAATTGACCACGGGTGAAGGTAAATACTTTGGTATATGCTGCGCCATTAGCATCAACATAATTAAGCGGTACTGATAAAGAGTCTTGGCCATCGGCTAACACATAATTTTCAGATTCTGCTGAAAATTGAGCGCGACCATGGCGGCTGCTATCAATACCATCGCGGCCAATAAGACCACTTTGTGAGATGTAATTAAATGAACCATTTTGTTCAAGTATTACGAATGGGTCATCACTGTCTATTTCAACTTTATGATCAACTAATGCAGCATAAACAATATCACCGCCTACTGGGCTGATTTTAATGTCTAGTTGATCTGTTTTCACAGTAATTAAATTTTGTGTAGCAGGTAATTGAACAGGCATGCCTGCATCAGCCTCTGGTACATCGCTAACGTTTTGTGACGCAACATTAGTAGTCTGTGACGTTGTTTGGGCCGCTACTGGTTGCGGGGCTTTATCGTCTTGCCATGCTTGCCACATTAAAAAGCTGACAAAAAGCAGAGCGATAAGCATTAAATTACGTTGAGATTCCATAGCCTATTTGTTACACCTGTCGTTTTTAGGGGGGACGGGATCACTTCCGCCGGGATGTAAAGGATGACATTTTAGTATGCGTTTCGCCGCAAGCCAACAACCTTTCGCAGTTCCATGCGTTTTTATTGCATCAATTGCATAATAAGAGCATGTTGGATTGAATCTACAGCGGGGTCCCAGCATAGGGCTGATAAAGAGTTGGTAGCCACGAATAGCCTTTGTGGCTAACCATTGTAACGGCGACTGAGTTTGCGCCATAACTTCTCTATTAATTTATGTAGGTCTGCATTTTCCATATCAACCACGCCATTTCTTACCAAGACAACTATATCAAGGTCTGGAATATCATGCTGGTGTAAACGGAAATTAGTTCTTATCACTCGTTTAATGCGATTTCGGTCACTGGCATTTTTAACAAAACGTTTTGCGACAGTTAATCCAATACGAGGATGTTGCTCTGAATTTGGAATAGCAAGCAGAGTTATTTCAGCAGAAGATGCTTTGATGGGATTTGAAAATACAGATTTAAATTGCGCGGGAGTTAGCAAACGCAACTCCCGCGTAAAAGCATAGCTAGTCACTATGAATATCTACTGATTAAGCAGATAAACGAGCGCGACCTTTTGCACGACGACGTGCAATCACTTTACGGCCGCCTACAGTGGCCATACGTGCGCGGAAGCCGTGAGAACGCTTACGCTTCAGGTTGCTTGGTTGAAAAGTACGTTTACTCATTTTGGCAATCCGTATATTTAGTAGTTAATAAACCTTACATTCTTGAAATAAGACGCAAGGGCAAAAAAGAGGCCGAATTGTAATCACTTTAATCACTACCGTCAACTAGGAAAATGACTATATGAACAATTTTTACCAATTTAACTTTGATAAGTACCCTAAAAATCTACCACAGGATGTGGATAACTCTGTGTACCAACACAATATGTAGTGGATCTAAGATAGTTTTACTAGATCAAAGCCGCGCTATTATAGATCAATGTTGATCGGTTAATAAAGCAGGATCTATGAACAATTCATAATAAATAGATCGATTTTGATCTTCAAAGATCACAGATATCCACATACAATGATCAGCTTGGGGATAAAATTTTTTTTATCGATAGCGATCATTGAGATCTAACGATAGAATACCCCTCCTTCAACAAACGGTATTTAAGGATTTTTAGTGGCGGTTTCACTGTGGCAACAATGTATCGGCAGACTGCAAGACGAATTGTCTGCGCAGCAATTCAGTATGTGGATCCGTCCGCTGCAAGCTGAAATGGATGGTGATACCTTGGTACTTTATGCGCCGAATCGTTTTGTGCTCGATTGGGTTCGTGATAAGTATATCAATATCATTAATCAATTTTTCACTGAACAGTTAGGTGGCAATGCGCCTAAGCTGCGTTTTGATATTGGTAGTCGTCCGTCTGCAGCTAAACCTGCAGCACCAGTGATTGCTGAAATAAAGAAACCTCAAAATACCCATACTAAAGCGCGCGTTAGTACTTCGTTTAATACTCAAGCTGAACCGGTTGAGCATGCTAACCACCGCAGTAACATTAATCCGACTTACCAGTTTGATAATTTTGTTGAAGGTAAATCAAACCAACTGGGTAAAGCGGCTGCACTTCAAGTGGCTGAAAATCCAGGTGGCGCCTATAACCCACTATTTTTATATGGTGGTACTGGTTTAGGTAAAACCCATTTATTACACGCTGTTGGCAATGGGATCATCAAAAATAATCCCAATGCCAAAGTGGTTTACATGCATTCTGAGCGCTTTGTTCAGGACATGGTTAAAGCACTGCAAAATAACGCCATTGAAGATTTCAAACGTTACTACCGCAGTGTTGATGCATTATTTATTGATGACATTCAATTTTTTGCCAATAAAGATCGTTCTCAAGAAGAATTCTTCCATACCTTTAACGCATTACTTGAAGGTAACCATCAAGTCATTTTAACTTCGGATAAATATCCCAAGGAAATCGATGGTGTTGAAGATCGCTTAAAATCTCGCTTTGGTTGGGGCCTAACCGTTGCCATTGAACCGCCAGAACTTGAAACCCGTGTGGCGATCTTAATGCGTAAAGCACAAGAGAGCGGCATTAATCTGCCTGATGAAGTGGCATTTTTTATTGCTAAGCGTTTGCGCTCAAATGTGCGTGAATTAGAAGGCGCATTAAATCGCGTTATTGCTAATGCTAATTTTACCGGACGTCCAATTACCATTGATTTTGTCCGTGAAGCATTACGTGATTTACTGGCGTTACAAGAAAAGTTAGTCACCATTGATAATATTCAGAAAACCGTTGCTGAATATTACAAAATTAAAATGGCTGACATGTTATCTAAGCGCCGTTCGCGCAGTGTTGCCAGACCACGTCAAGTGGCAATGGCATTATCAAAAGAGTTAACTAACCAAAGCTTGCCTGAAATTGGTGACGCATTTGGTGGTCGTGATCATACTACTGTATTACATGCATGCAGAAAAATTGCTCAGTTACGTGAAGAAAGTCATGACATTAAAGAAGATTATGCTAACTTGATACGTACCTTATCTTCTTAATATCGGGAAATTGAGACGAATGAAATTTTCAATTGATAGGGATGCCCTATTAAAACCACTTCAGTTGGTTTGTGGCGCAGTAGAAAGACGCCATAACTTGCCAATTTTATCTAATCTACTTGTTGAAGTTAGTGAGGGCTCACTTAAACTTACAGGTACGGACTTAGAGGTTGAGCTTGTCGGTCAAGCTCCCATCCAAGGTGAAGTTGAAGTGGGACGCACCACAGTTCCGGCTAAAAAATTATTAGATATTGTTAAATCTCTTCCTGAGCAAGTTGAAATTAAAATTGAGCAGCAAGAGAACAAATGGTTATTACGCTCAGGCCGTAGTCGTTTTTCACTGGCGACCTTGCCAGCATCAGATTATCCCAATGTTGAAGCGTTTGAAGCTGAAATTGAATTTAGCTTAAAGCAGGGCACTTTGAAGTCGATTATTGACTCGACACAATTTTCAATGGCAAACCAAGATGTGCGTTATTATCTAAATGGCTTGTTATTTGAAACCGCAGGTAACACCTTAAAGGCCATTGCCACAGACGGTCATCGCTTAGCATTAAGTCATCGTCAAATAGAAACCAGCTTACCTGAGAAGCAAGTGATTGTGCCGCGTAAAGGCGTGGTTGAAATGGCGCGTTTACTTGAAAGTGAAGACAGTGATATTACCATTGCGATTGGTGATAGTGCGATTCGTGCGATTACTGCCAATGCGGTATTCACCAGTAAATTAGTCGATGGTCGTTTCCCTGATTATCGCCGCGTATTACCTAAAGGCGGCACCAAAATTGTGGTGGCTAGCCGTAATCAATTAAAACAAGCGTTAACCCGTGCTTCTATTTTGTCGAATGAGAAGTTCAGAGGTGTGCGTATTCAGCTTGAGCCGGGATTATTGCGCATTACCGCCAATAACCCGGAGCAAGAAGAAGCAGAAGAGATTATCGATGTTGAATACAACTCAGATAACCTAGAAATTGGCTTTAACGTCAGCTATCTATTGGACGTATTAAATAATTTAGCCAGTGATGATGTTAGAATAACCTTAATAGACGGTAACTCAAGCGCACTAATTGAAAACCACGCAGAAGAAGACTCTATGTACGTGGTTATGCCAATGCGCTTATAAGTAAATAGTCGCTTAAACTTGATTAAGCGCCGTTTAACTATAACGTTTTACCCCAAGAAGGTGCTACATTAAGGCACCTTCTTTCGTTTCACTCTTTTTAAATTAGGGTCTGTTTATTTTCCATGAGTTTAACCCGCCTCAATATCGAACATTTCCGAAATATTTTGTCAGCGACATTAGCGCCAAGTGATGGGCTTAATTTAATTTATGGTGAAAATGGCAGTGGTAAAACCAGCATTTTAGAAGCCATTTATTTTCTCGGTATGGGGCGTTCGTTTCGTAGCCATCTGTCCCAGCGGGTTATCAATATTGAGCAAGATCAACTGACCTTGTTTGCCAAGCTCGAAATGCCTAATGGCGAAGCTAAATTAGGCCTTAGACGGTTCCGCAATGGCGACATTGATGTTAAATTTAATGGCGATAACGTGAAGCGATTATCGGTATTAGCTGAGACGTTACCTATTCAAGTTATCACCCCTGAAAGTTTTTCTTTACTATTTGAAGGCCCAAAAGCACGCCGGCAGTTTATCGACTGGGGAGCTTTTCATGCTGACAGTCATTTTTATACGGCATGGGTGAATACCAGAAGAATTTTAAAGCAAAGAAATCAGCTTCTTAGAGATGGAGCCTCTTACACCAATATACAATTTTGGGATAAGGAATTGGTGCGTTATGCTGAGCAGGTTACTTCGATACGAAATCAATATGTGGACTCGTTAAATGAGCTACTTAAGGGTATAATCGAAGAGTTTTTACCACGGGTTGATATTAAGGTTTCCTTTACCCGTGGCTGGGATAGCAAAACGGAATTTGCCGAGTTACTTAAAGCTCAATATCACCGAGATTTAGCATCGGGAAATACCGGCAGTGGACCACATAAAGCGGATTTACGATTACGCGTTGGCAGCTTACCGGTACAGGATGCGTTATCCCGAGGACAGTTAAAATTATTAGTCTGTGCACTGCGCCTTGCACAGGGTAAATTGCTTCAAAAACAGCAAAACAAGCATAGTATTTACCTAGTGGATGATCTTCCATCTGAGTTAGATGCTCAGCATAGGCAACTATTACTAAAACAGTTAACCGAAACCGGTGCACAAATTTTTGTCACAGCGATTGATCCTGTTGCAATAGTCGATTCGCTGGCTAGCCCACCAAGTAAGATGTTTCATGTGGAACATGGGCAAGTCACGGTAGTTGAATAAAAACGAGAGAGAAATATGTCAGAGAATAGTTATGATTCTTCGAGTATTAAGGTTTTAAAAGGCCTTGATGCTGTTCGTAAGAGACCAGGGATGTACATCGGCGATACTGACGATGGTACAGGTCTTCATCACATGGTATTCGAAGTGGTCGATAACTCTATCGATGAAGCCTTAGCAGGCCACTGTAGTGACATTACTATCACCATTCATTCAGATGGCTCAGTATCAGTACAAGATGATGGCCGTGGTATTCCTGTAGAGGTTCATGAAGAAGAAGGTGTGTCCGCTGCCGAAGTTATTATGACGGTACTTCATGCCGGTGGTAAGTTTGATGATAACTCTTATAAAGTATCAGGTGGCTTACACGGTGTTGGTGTTTCGGTTGTAAACGCATTATCTGAAAAACTGCAAATGACCATTCGTCGTAACGGTAAAGTTTACGAGCAGTTTTATTCAATGGGTGTACCTGATACGCCAATCACCCCAGTGGGTGAATCAGAAAAAACCGGTACTTCAATCCGTTTCTGGCCAAGCAGTGAAACATTCTCAGATGTGCTATTCCACTTTGACATCTTGGCTAAACGTGTTCGTGAATTATCATTCTTGAACTCAGGTGTGGGTATCCGTTTAGTTGATGAACGTGATGGCCGTGATGAATTCTTTAAATACGAAGGCGGCATCAGTGCTTTCGTTGATTACCTTAACCTCAATAAAACGCCGGTGAATAAAGAGGTTTTCCACTTTACTCAAGAGCGTGAAGACGGCATTACCGTTGAAGTGGCAATGCAGTGGAATGACGGTTATCAAGAAAAGATTTTCTGTTTTACCAATAACATCCCACAACGTGATGGCGGTACTCACTTAGCGGGTTTCCGGGGTGCATTAACCCGTAACTTAAATAACTATATGGAGCGTGAAGGTTTCAATAAAAAAGGTAAAACCAATGCAACGGGTGATGATGCTCGTGAAGGGTTAACCGCGGTTATTTCAGTAAAAGTGCCAGATCCTAAATTCAGTTCACAAACTAAAGACAAGTTAGTGTCGAGTGAAGTGAAAGGTGCGGTTGAACAAACAATGGGTGAGCAATTAAATGATTACCTATTAGAAAACCCAACGTATGCAAAATTAATTGTTGGTAAAATCGTTGATGCGGCACGTGCTCGTGAAGCGGCGCGTAAAGCCCGTGAAATGACCCGTCGTAAAGGCGCATTAGATTTAGGTGGTTTGCCAGGTAAGCTTGCTGATTGCCAAGAGAAAGACCCTGGGCTTTCTGAAATATACATAGTGGAAGGGGACTCTGCTGGCGGATCAGCCAAGCAGGGACGTAACCGTAAAAACCAAGCTATTCTTCCGCTAAAAGGTAAAATTCTTAACGTTGAAAAAGCACGTTTCGATAAAATGTTATCTTCTCAAGAGGTCGCGACGCTGATCACTGCATTAGGTTGTGGTATTGGCCGTGATGATTATGATCCTGAGAAAACCCGTTATCACAACATCATCATCATGACCGATGCTGACGTCGATGGCTCGCACATTCGTACGCTGCTGTTGACTTTCTTCTTCCGTCAAATGCCAGAGTTGATTGAACGTGGTTACATCTATATTGCTCAACCACCTTTATTTAAAGTTAAAAAAGGTAAGCAAGAGCAGTACCTAAAAGATGAGCCAGCACTAACGGAATACTTAACCACTCAAGCGTTAGATGGTACTCATATTTACCCTTCTGCGGGTGCACCAGGTATGACAGGTGAGCCACTAGAGCGTTTAGTGAGCCAGTATCGTGAGGTTGAAGCGGTTATTGAGCGTTTAACTAAGCGTTACCCAACGGTTATTTGTAACCGTATGCTTTACCACCCAGCACTGAACAATGAAATGCTGGCTGACGAAGCACAAATGAAGCAGTGGTGTGATGCCTTTGTCGCTGACCTTATTGAGATTGAAACTGACGGCGTTATTTATAACATTGAACCACAATTAGATCCTGAGCGTCAGGTATACCTACCAAGCCTAACAATCCGTAAGCATGGTATTGATACTAACTACGTATTTAGTTACGACTTCTTCCAATCAAATGATTACCAACGTATTGCTAAGTTAGGCTCAGCATTAGACGGTATGATTGAAGAAGGCGGCTATGTTAAACGTGGCGAGCGTATGAAAGAAGTTGATAGCTTCTTAGAGGCGCTTGATTGGACTATGTCTGAAGCTAAACGTGGTTTGTACATCCAACGTTATAAAGGATTGGGTGAAATGAACCCTGAGCAATTGTGGGAAACTACAATGGATCCTGAAACTCGTCGTATGCTACAAGTCACCATTGAAGATGCCGTAGGCGCTGATCAATTGTTTACTTGTTTGATGGGCGATCAAGTTGAACCGCGTCGTGACTTCATTGAAACTAACGCGCTAAACGTTGCTAACTTAGACGTGTAGTCGAGTTTAAAATACATTAAATGGGTGCCTTAAGGCGCCCATTTTTTTATCGGTAATCTCTACAAACTCATCTTGTCACTGTTGTATATTTACCTGAAGTGTAGGTAATTTATTGTGTTTAAAAAGCTATTCAATAAGATTTTTAATTTAAGACCGGCCGTTGAGGTCAAACAAGCCAAAGCATTAAATGAGCAGCATTCATTGCTATCGGCTAACACCCAAGAGTCAAGCGCTACAGACTCGAAACTGTGCTCTAGTAACTCATATGTAAGGCAAACTAAATCATACTTAAGCAACTCAAGTGAAACACCAGAAGAGGCGCAACAAATAGATTTGTCGGCGCTGTTTTATAGTCTACTTTTTCCTATGAGTAGCCATAAAACTGGTGGCATGGCTAATAATCTTGAACGTAGCATATTAGCCGAAATCGACATCGCTTTTAGTGCACCTCAAGATATTGCTGCCAAGGTGTTAAAACTGCCAAGGCGCATAACCGAGCTTGACCATAAACTATCCCAAGATGAGATTGAAACCAAACAAGTACTGCAGTTAATTGAGCAAGATCCGGTACTGAGCGTCGAAGTATTAAAGTTATGCAACTCAAGTGCTTTTAAGCGTTCAGGCAAAGATATTACTAATCTACACCAAGCTATTGTGCAGTTAGGGCGAGCGCAATTACGTCAGTTTGTTCGCAGTTGTTTAGTGAAAGAAATGATTGATATTAAGCCGATTTACTTTAGGCGTTTTGGCGCTGAAATTTGGCGTCATTCAATGCAAGTGGCTTTTATTGCCAGTGACTTAGCTGAAGAAGATGCTGATACGGTGTTTTTACTGGGATTACTTCATGATGTTGGCAAAATCGCCATTTTCAAAATGCTGCTGGATGCCTTTGAAAAAGCCGAGCCGGGTGAACAGCCAAGTTCGGCATTGTTTAAGCAAGTGATGACCACTAAGTCGTTAGGGCTAAGTGCGTTACTGGCGAAGCATTGGCAGCTGCCAGCACAGTTTGAGTTTCAGCTAGCACAATTAGCTAATTCTGATTATCGTCCAACAGACATGATGGCATTGGCTGTATGGCGGGCAAATATCATCAGTGAGTGTTCTATGTTGCGGCAAAAAGATAAACTTGAACAAGATGATTTACAGCAGCTATTGCAGCAAGTCGGTTTGAATCAATCTGAGTTTGATGTTTTCCATCAAAAACTGATTAGCTTTTAATATTTGATTCGAAGTCTTCATTTAAAATTAATCATGAGGCTTTAAAAATCAGCCAATAAAAAACGCGCTTAACTGATGTTAAAGCGCGTTTTTTTTACAACTTAATAGGGTTAACTATTATTGTAGTAGTGAGATATCTGCAGCATGTAAGAATTGCTCACGCAGGCTATTTAGTAATGCTAAGCGGTTATTCTTAAGGGCTTCATCATCAGCCATTACCATGACACCTTCAAAGAAGGCATCAACGCTTTCACGCAGGTTCGCCAGTAATGCTAACGCTTCTTGGTAGTTTGCCGCAGCAAATAATGGCGCAAGCTGTGGTTGCAGTTCAGCTAACTTTTCAGCTAATGCTTTCTCAGCAGGTTCAACCAATAAACTGGCATCAATGCTAGTGGCAGTCTCGCCTTCAACTTTGGCTAGAATGTTAGAAACACGCTTGTTAGCTGCAGCTAAAGCAGAGGCTTGCTCTAACGTTCTGAAGTGCGCCACAGCTTTAATACGGCTTTCAAAGTCAGCCGGTGCAGTAGGCTTACGTGCCAGCACTGCAAGAATAACGTCAACGCTGACGCCTTGATCTTGATACCAAGAGCGGAAACGACCCATGAAGAATTCAAGCACTTGCTCAGACACATTGTCGTTAGTGAGGTTTTCACCGTGTAATTGTTTTGCTTTATCAATTAAATCAACTAAGTCTAATGGCAAGTTGTTTTCTAAACAAATACGTAAAATACCAATCGCTGCACGACGCAGTGCGAATGGATCTGCAGCACCCTTAGGGGCTTGGCCAATACCGAAAATACCCACTAAGGTATCAAGCTTTTCAGCTAGCGCGACACAGATTGAAATAGGTGCAGTAGGCACGGTATCGCCAGAGAACTTTGGCTTGTATTGCTCAGCTAAAGCAACCGCGACAGCTTCAGTTTCACCATTTAAGCGTGCATAGTGCATGCCCATAGTGCCTTGAAGATCAGTAAACTCCATCACCATATTGGTCATTAAGTCTGACTTAGACAGTAAACCTGCACGGCTCGCTTCTTCGCTGTTGGCATCAATGCTGGTGGCAATAAAACCGGCTATTGCAGAGATACGTTCAACACGTTGTTTAATCGTGCCTAATTGCTTTTGGAATACAACCGTTTCTAAGCTAGCAAGGCGCGCTTCTAATGACTCTTTCTTATCTGTTTCAAAGAAGAACTCAGCATCAGCTAAACGAGGACGAACTACTTTTTCGTTACCTGAAATAATCTGCTGTGGATCTTTAGATTCGATATTAGTCACGAAGATAAAGTTTGGTAGCAACTGGCCGGCTTTATCAAATACAGGGAAGTATTTCTGATCGCCTTTCATGGTGTAAACCAAGGCTTCAGCCGGTACGTCTAAAAACTTTTCTTCAAAGCTAGCAGTTAAGACGACAGGCCATTCAACTAAAGAGGTGACTTCTTCAAGTAAGTCATCTTCAAGTTCTGCTACACCGCCAATGTCTTTGGCTGCAGCTTCAGCGTTAGTCTTGATAATATCTTTACGACGTTGGTAATCAGCTAAAACCTTACCTTGCTGCTCAAGAGCGGCTAAGTAGTTGTCAGCATGATCTAACTCGAAGGTATCAACGCCCATAAAGCGGTGACCACGAATAGTACGTGCTGATTTGATACCTAACAATTCACCATCAACTAACTCATCACCTAATAGCATAGTAACGGTATGAACCGGACGGATAAATTGTGTGGTGTTACTTCCCCAGCGCATTGGCTTAGGAATTGGTAACTTATCTAATGCTTTTTGCGCCATGGCTGCGATCAGTGATTTAGTTTCTACGCCAACCACTTTAGCTTGGTGTAATAACCATTCGCCTTTATCTGTTTTCAAGCGCTCAGCTTGTTCCACAGTGATGCCGTTACCACGAGCCCAGCCCATAGCTGCTTTCGTTGGGTTGCCATCAGCATCAAATGCTTGGGCAACAGCAGGGCCACGTTTTTCAACGACCTTGTCAGCTTGAGCTACAGCAAGTTGTTCAATGCTAATAGCTAAACGGCGCGGCGCAGCGTACCAAGTGGCTTTTTCAAAGGCCAACTCAGCTTTGGTTAGCTCTTCGCTGAAGTTAGCTAAAAATGATTCAGCTAATTTACGTAATGCTTTTGGCGGTAATTCTTCAGTACCCACTTCAATGAGTAAGTTTTCAACATTCATTCTATTTACCTCTACTTACACATTGGGAAACCAAGCGCTTCACGGGCTTGGTAGTAAGACTCTGCAACACCTTTGGCCATAGTACGTACACGTAAAATATAACGTTGACGTTCAGTAACCGAAATCGCGTGGCGAGCATCAAGTAAGTTAAAGGCATGAGATGCTTTCATTACTTGTTCGTATGCAGGAAGAGGCAATGGCTTTTCAAGGTCAAGTAAATGCTGACAAGCGACTTCACAATCATCAAACTGCTTGAATAGTACTTCTACATTGGCGTGTTCAAAGTTATAGGTTGATTGCTCAACTTCGTTCTGATGGAAAATATCACCATACATCACTTTACCCATTGGACCGTCTGTCCATACTAGGTCATATACGCTATCAACTTCTTGGATATACATCGCAAGACGTTCAAGGCCGTAAGTGATTTCACCAGTTACAGGCTTACACTCTAAACCGCCCACTTGTTGGAAGTAGGTAAATTGCGATACTTCCATACCGTTTAACCAAACTTCCCAACCTAGACCCCAAGCACCCAATGTAGGTGATTCCCAGTTGTCTTCTACGAAGCGAACATCATGGACGCCCATATCTACGCCTAGTGCTTCTAAAGAGCCAAGGTATAGCTCTTGAATATTGCTAGGAGAAGGCTTAAGCACTACTTGAAATTGATAGTAGTGTTGTAGACGGTTAGGGTTTTCACCGTAACGGCCATCGGTAGGGCGACGACATGGCTGAACATAAGCACTACTCATAGGCTCTGGGCCTAATGAGCGCAAGAATGTCATTGGGTGGAATGTACCAGCGCCAACTTCCATGTCTAATGGTTGAACTATTGCGCAACCTTGCTGCGCCCAGAATTCCTGCAGGGTCATAATAAAGCCCTGGAATGTTTTTACGTCGTGTTTCGTCGTCATGTCCGCTTATCTACTGGTTAGGCTATAAATAGAAAATGGTTTTGATTATACCTTGTAGATAAAGGCTTATGTAGGTTATTTTTTAACGTAGAGATTAAAAATAGTAAAGGACTCAATAAATGGTTCAACAACGTTGTGGTTGGGTCAGTGATGACCCTATTTATCAAGACTATCATGACAATGTTTGGGGGCGGCCTGTTTATGATCCCATCGAGTTATTTGAAAAGCTTTGCTTGGATGGTCAGCAAGCAGGATTATCTTGGATCACCATTTTAAAGAAGCAACACAATTACCAAGCTTTGTTTGCCAATTTTGATCCAAAAGTGATTGCCACATTCGATGATGCCAAAGTCGAAGAATTACTATTAAACCCTGGAATTATCAGGAACCGTCTAAAGGTTAATTCTATTATTCGAAATGCCAAAGCCTATTTAGCCTTTGTTGAGCAGGGTAATGATTTTTCTGAATTTCTTTGGCAGTTTGTTGGCGGTAAGCCTGTCGTAAATCATTATTTAACTTCGGCGGATTTACCTGCTCAAACAGCAGAATCTGAGGCCATGTCTAAAGCACTTAAAAAGCTTGGGTTTAACTTTGTAGGGCCAACTATTTGTTATGCTTTTATGCAAGCGGTAGGTATGGTTAATGACCATACAACAGATTGTTTTTGTTATGGAAGCGATTTTGTTTAACGCAGTTTTTTAGCAAATAAAAAAAGGATGTTCCACGTGGAACATCCTTTTCTTTTTTTGCTAAATCATTTTCGATTAGCCTAAGCTTGTTGCCTCAGTATTAATCTTTTTTCTCAAAGAAAAATGGTTTACGGCTAACTTCTTCGCCATTCAATTGATTCATGGTTTCTGAATCAAATAACTTACCATTGACCATGGTGTAAGACACTTTATCAGTCACACGAATATCAGTTAATGGGTCGCCGTCAATCACAATAATATCAGCTAGTTTACCGGCTTTAATTGAGCCTATTTGATGATCCATACCGAAGGTGGTTGCAGGGTTTATGGTTGCTGTTTTCAGCACATCCATTTTGCTCATACCACCTTGAGCAAACATCCACATTTCCCAGTGCGCCGCTAAACCTTCACGTTGACCATGAGCACCAATATTGGGTTTGATGCCAATATCATTTAGCTCATTGGCAACCCGTGCCACATTGAAGTGATTGTAATGTTCATCCGGTGCAGTTGTTCTTCTCATTGAGCGGGCATTAAGAATATCAGACGGAACATACATGCTTAAGCGAGGGTGTGCCCAAACATCAGTTTTATCGTACCAGTAATGCTCGCCAGAAATACCGCCATATGCGACAACCAGTGTTGGGGTATAACCGACTTTGGTTTGACTCCAGAACTGTTTAATATCGCTATAGATAGAACCAACGGGTAATGAGTGTTCGACAGTGGTATGGCCATCAGCAATCATCGACAAGTTATGCTGCAGCAAACTACCACCTTCAGGAACCACCATCATTTCTAATTCACGGGCAGCCTGAATCACTTGTTGGCGTTGGTTACGACGTGGTTGGTTGTAACTTTTCACGCTGAAAGCGCCTACCTTTTTAAGACGCTCTAAATGGAATTTTGCATCATCCAGTGAATCTACATGGGATGTGTAACCTGGTGCATTAGCGCCGTATAAAATAGTTCCGGTTGAGAATATGCGCGGACCCACAATATTACCGGCTTTTTGTTGCTCTGATGCTGCAAAAATCTCAGTGGTGTCATTTGACGGATCATGTATTGCAGTCACGCCCAATGACAGTGCTGAGTATAATTGCCAGTTTTGCTGTGGCGTGATTTCATCATCTGCTTGGCTACCATGAGCATGGGCATCAAATAAACCTGGCATTAAAGTTTTACCTTTAATGTCGATGATTTGTGCATCAGTTGGAATGGTTAAGTTAGCATCGCCAACATTGACAATTTTATTATCTTTAACGATGACAACACCATTATCAATAACTTGGTCATTTTCCATGGTAATGATTTTGCCACCAACAAATGCGATTGTTCCACGTGGAACATCTGCTTTTTTAGTGAAACCAATAGCAGTAACTTCAGGCTTAGCTTCCTCATCGCTGTTGTAGTCAGTATCCACTTTGGCTTGATAAAGGTCTGGGCCTAAAGTCCAATAAATTTCTTCATTGTTACTGTTCCAGCTAATGCTTTCACCTGCGCGGGCACTTAATTGCATTACTGGTAAGTTTTTCGCTTTCGGGCTGATTTTGATGGTTTCGCCATGCTTGGCAAAAGGGGTGACATAAACTCTAAAGCGTTCAGCAAAGGCAAGGTGCTCACCATTTGGTGACACTCTAAATTCGGTAGCATGTTCGCTAGTGTAGTGAGTGCGTTTTTCAAAGCCGTCTAAACTGATTGATGCCAGTTCTGGGGTTTTACCGTGATCCATAAAAAAGACACGATTATTATCAGCGCCAAATTGTGGCTGATAACCGCTAGCTGAAACTTTGATATTTTGCTTATTCTTTAGATCAACTTTATATAAACCCGGTTCTTGGGACCAAGTTCTAGGAGTGACATATCCGCCTTTCGCTTTACGGTAGACAACGGTTTTACCATCTGGTGAAAAGGTTGGTTCGACATATTTACCTGGCAGTGATGTCAGTTGTTTACTGCGACCACCTTTGCTACTCACAATACTGACGGTGCCTTGGTCTTGATCATTCCAAGTGGTAAAGACGATATTCTTGCCGTCCCGTGACCATTGCGGGAATAGTTCATTAACGTCATCATCAAGTCTAGTTAAACGCTTTTGTTTACCATCTTCAATATCACGGATCCAAAGTTTGCCTAATGCTTCAAAAACCACTTTTTCACCGTTAGGTGAGACTTGTGCCATACGCAGCATTTTTACGTCGAAATTATCCTTATCTAGATTTTGAGTGAAGCGTACTGATGGTTGCACCTCTAATTCAGTTTTAACGCTGAAAGGAATATTCTCAACAGACTTGTCTTCAAGGGTTAATTTATTAATTTTACCTTTGGCCCAAAAAACAATTTGTTCATTGTCTTGGGTCCAAGACATGGTCGGATACACACCATGAATTGCCCATGTTTCTTGCATATCACGATCTAAATCACCATAAAGCTTAGTTTGCGCCCCTGATTTTAAATCGAGTAAATACAGCGAAGATTGGAAGCCATCACGTTTGATATAAGCTAACTTGGTGCCATCAGGGCTAGGTGTTGGGCGAATGGCGCCGCCAGTGCCTTCAAGTAATACTTCTATATCACCAGACTGAGTATCGTAGCGCTTAATTTTATAAATACCTTTTACTGAATCTTTTGAGTAGTGAAAGGTTTTGCCTGGGGTAGCATCTTGGCTGAAATAAATATATCTGCCATCAGGTGAATAGGCAGGCTCGCCTAAATCTTTTTGTTCGTTCGGACGCTCAGTTAATTTTACCCCTTCGCCGCCAGCGACGTGATACATCCACACTTCACCAGCACCTAAACTGCGACTACCGGTAAAATGTTTGCGGGCCACTAAGTATTGTGAGTCAGGGCTCCAAGCTGGGCTATTGAGCAAGCGGAAGGTTTCACTGGTTACAGGATGTGGGTTCGAACCGTCAGCATTCATTACCCAAATATTATCACCGCCATCTTCATCTGAGGTGAAGGCAATATATTTGCCATCTGGGCTATATACCGGCTGCATTTGCCAAGCGATGCCAGAAGCGAGTTTTTTTGCCTCGCCACCTTTTATTGGCATTTGATAAATATCACCGAGTAAGTCAAACACTATGGTCTTACCGTCAGGGGAAACGCTGACATTCATCCATGTGCCTTCGGTGACATCAATAGAGAGTTTTTCTAGCGGCGCGTTCGCAGGCGCATTAACTTGCCATTTTTCTGTTTCTTTAGAAGCATCATCAGAGGCATTAGCAGCAAGAGAAACACTTGCTAAGCTTAACGCTATCGCAGTGTAGAGAGGTTTTATTTTTGAAGTTAGCATGCACAGTCCATTTGTTGTCATTATTGTTATAGGTCGCGTTAACACTTTTATGTTTCTTAGTGTTATTGGCGAGTTACAAATCTGATGACATTTATCGCATATATTAGCCAATAACTAAATAGATATTCTGTTTCAAATAATGACAGCTATCGGGTGACTGCTAGGCTGTAGAATAATTATTTGCAGCTCAGCGATATGAAGCTGGGTGTTTAGCTATTTCAATCTGATAAATTGCTGTATGTTGGTTAAATTGTGGGGGGCTTTGAACTGAGTTTTAATTAAGTCGTATAAAAATACGTGAGTATGTATCTAATTTTGCAAGTTTGTTTAGTGTAATAAAGCACTGAATAGTTATTCATTTTGCTCAGTGCAACTGTCATTAAAGATAAAACTCAATAGGCACACTTATATGGTTATTATTGAAACCTGATCATCAATTTGGATCAGGCCTTCAGTTATCACTTTACAGGTTACGCCACCACGCCAATCTGGGGTGAGGGCTTTTTCAAGACCTTGCTGTGACTGCTCCATTTTTTTACATGGGTCGGTTTCACCGGTAATCAGTAAGCTAACATCATTACCAAGTTTAATGACTTTACCAACATCTGCGGCGCTAAACTTATAGCCATCAATTAATATATTGGCTCTTCGGGTTAACCAGTCTAAATCGGCATTAATTTCATTACAGGCTAATTGCCACTGTTGCTGCGACATGGCGGTCACTTGCCGTTTTCCGGGTTTTCCAAAAATATCGTTTTCAACGCCTTTTAATAAACTTACCTTGGCACAAAATACTGGCTTCATCGGCCCTTTTTTAGCAGTTTTGTAAGCAATAGCGTGTAACGAAATCATGATTAGAGGCCTTTTTTAATCAGGTATTTGTATGGTGTTTGGTTAGTATCACTTGCTAGAAGAGTATGATCCATAAACTCACAAAAGCTTGGAATATCACGGGTGGTTGCTGGATCATCAGCAGTAATTAATAGGCTTTCACCTTCTGCCATTTTACGCACAGTTTTACGGATCATCATTACAGGTTCTGGGCAACGTAAACCAAGCGCATCTAAGTGGTGGTCTGCGGCAGTAAAATCTTTAGTCATATCAATTCTTCTTACTCAACAATTGCGCTAATTTTACTCTGGTTAAAGTTTGATGCAACACTGATGCTAGCTTTATTAGTAAAGCGTGATGTTATGCTCACCGAAATATGATGTTCCACGTGAAACATTGCTTTAAAAGCAGGGATAAAAAAACCGAGCTAGATAGCTCGGTTTTTAATTTTGATGCTACTAATGTAGCTGTAATAGTAAATTAGATTTAGCTATCAACGCGCTCAAAGATAGTTGCAATGCCTTGGCCTAAACCAATACACATAGTGGCTAAACCATATTTAGCATCTTTTGCTTCCATCAAGTTAATCAGTGTTGTTGAGATACGCGTACCTGAACAACCTAATGGATGACCTAATGCAATCGCGCCACCATTTAAGTTAACTTTTTCGTCAACAACATCAGTTAAACCAAGATCTTTAACACATGGTAATGATTGCGCAGCGAATGCTTCATTCAATTCAATCACGTCCATATCATCTATGTTTAATCCAGCGCGAGCTAAGGCTTTGTTAGTTGCAGGAACTGGGCCGTAACCCATAATTGCTGCATCACAACCAGCAACCGCCATAGAGCGGATACGAGCACGAATCGGTAAACCTAATTCGCGAGCCTTTTCTTCTTCCATCACTAACATAGCTGAAGCGCCGTCAGAAAGTGCAGAAGAGGTACCCGCTGTTACTGTGCCGTTAGCTGGGTCAAACGCTGGGCGTAGACCTGATAAAGACTCTAATGACGTCTCTGGACGAATAACTTCATCGTGAGTCACTTTAATTAACGCGCCGTTTGCATCGTGTCCTTCGATAGGAACGATTTCATTATCAAAACGACCTTCAACAGTAGCTGCATGAGCGCGTTGATGAGAACGTACAGCAAAAGCGTCTTGTTGTTCACGAGTAATACCGTGCATTTTGCCTAGCATTTCAGCGGTTAAGCCCATCATGCCAGATGCTTTTGCCACGTTAGCAGCAAGACCTGGGTGGAAGTCTACACCATGGTTCATTGGTACATGACCCATGTGCTCAACACCACCAACGATAAAGGTATCGCCTTGGCCAGTCATAATTGCGCGGGCTGCTTGATGCAAGGCATCCATTGATGAACCACATAAGCGGTTAACCGTTACGGCGCCAGCTGATTTTGGAATGCCAGCTAAAAGCGCCGCGTTACGAGCAATGTTGAAACCTTGCTCAAGAGTTTGTTGCACACAACCCCAGATAACATCTTCGATATCTGTTGGATTAAGTTTTGGATTACGTGCTAATAATGATTTCATTAGCTCTGCAGATAAAGTTTCTGCACGTACATTTCTAAATACTCCAGCCTTAGAGCGGCCCATCGGAGTACGAATGCAGTCGACGATTACAGCGTTTTTCATGATGTTATTCCTTTACTGCTAATTAGGCTGGGTAGTAAGTACCGTTATTGGCTGCAAGCTCACGCATTGCATCAGTCACTTGATATAAACCACCTAAGTGAGCAAACTTGTCAGCAAGTGCAACAAAGTTAGCAACACCCATGGTATCTAGGTAACGGAATACACCGCCTCTAAATGGTGGAAAACCAATACCGTAAACCAGACCCATATCGCCTTCAGCAGGAGAAGCAATAATGCCTTCTTCTAAACAACGAACCGTTTCGATAATCATTGGGATCATACAACGAGCGATAACTTCATCTGCTTCGAATTCTTTTAGCTCACCAAATTCTTTACCTAACAATTCATAGCTTGTTGGATCTAAATCTTTCT
Source organism: Shewanella sp. 4_MG-2023 (assembly GCF_030548015.1). Classification (NCBI taxonomy): domain Bacteria; kingdom Pseudomonadati; phylum Pseudomonadota; class Gammaproteobacteria; order Alteromonadales; family Shewanellaceae; genus Shewanella; species Shewanella sp. 4_MG-2023. The sequence continues at coordinate 18,309 of NZ_JAUORL010000016.1, read as the reverse complement.
TTGGCTTACCGCGACGGTCAACAGAGTAAGAGTAGAACCCTTTAGTATTCTTCTGACCAAAGCGCTCACTTTCAAACATGATGTCGATAGCATCTTTGCCATTTTTACCCATGCGGTCAGGGAAACCTTCAGCCATAACTGCTTGTGCATGATGACCTGTATCTAGACCAACAACGTCAAGTAAGTATGCTGGGCCCATTGGCCAACCGAATTGCTTTTCCATTACTTTATCGATTTTGGCAAAATCAGCACCGTCAGCCAGTAAACCACTGAAGCCGGCAAAGTAAGGGAACAATACGCGGTTAACAAAGAAACCTGGGCAATCGTTAACAACGATAGGAGTTTTACCCATTTTGCTGGCGTATGCCACAACAGAAGCAATCGTTTCTTCTGAGCTGTTTTCGCCACGAATGACTTCAACTAATGGCATTTTATGTACTGGGTTAAAGAAGTGCATGCCGCAGAAGCGCTCTGGCTTCTTCATGCTCTTCGCTAATAAGTTGATTGAGATAGTAGAGGTGTTTGATGCAATGATGGCATCATCTGCAACATAACCTTCAACTTCAGCTAATACAGACGCTTTAACTTTAGGATGCTCAACTACAGCTTCAACGATAACGTCAGCATCTTTAATGGGGGCATAATCTAACGCTGGAGTGATGTTGTTTAAAACTGCTGCCATTTTAGCTGGGGTAGAACGGCCACGCTTAACTTGCGCTGTCAGTAATTTAGCCGCTTCGCCTAAACCTAAATCTAATGCAGGTTGGGCGATGTCTTTCATGACAATCGGTGTACCTTTACTTGCACTTTGGTAAGCGATACCGCCACCCATGATGCCAGCGCCTAATACTGCAGCGCTGTTTACTTTCTTAGCCAGTTTACCGGCTTTCTTAGCTTTACCTTTAACGAACTGGTCGTTTAAGAAAATGCCAATTAATGCAGTGGCAACTTCAGTTTTCGCTAATTTGATGAAAGCTTTATTTTCTACTTTTAGCGCTTCTGCGCGATCAAGTGTTGCAGCTTGTTCAATAACGTTAACTGCCATCATAGGTGCAGGGTAATGTTTACCTGCAACTTTAAAGACCATGCCTTTAGCCGTTGCAAACGACATCATGGCTTCAAGCTTTGGCAATGTAAGTGGTTTAAGTTTACGTGCGCGGCGAGACTGCCAATCTAACTTTTCGTTGATGGCATCTTTTAGCATTTGTAGAGCAGCAGCTTCTAAATTTTCAGGTGCAACAACCGCATCAATAGCGCCAACTTTTAAAGCAGCCTCTGGGCGTTGATCTTTACCTGTGGTGATCCATTCTAGTGCGTTGTCAGCACCAATCACACGAGGTAAGCGCACAGTACCACCAAAACCTGGGATTAAACCAAGCTTGGTTTCTGGCAAGCCTATACGGGCGTTGGTGTCAGCGATGCGTAAGTCAGTCGCAAGGATAGCTTCACAACCGCCACCTAATGCAAAACCATTTACAGCAGAAGCTGTTGGGAATGGTAAGTCTTCAAGTTTATCAAATACTGCGCTGGCTTGTTCGACCCAAGATAATAAGGTGGCATCATCTTGCTCAAATAAACCTAAAAATTCTGTGATATCAGCGCCAACGATAAAGGTACTTTTACCAGAGGTAACCAGTAGGCCTTGTATGTTGGTGTTTTGCTTGATGCTTTCTAATGCAGCATCTAATGAAGAAAGAGTTTCTTTATCGAATTTATTTACCGAACCTGGTGCGTTAAAGCACAGCTTGGCAATATTATCCTCTAATAACTCAACTTGAATCGTAGGACTTTGGTAGATCATTGCTTGCTTCCTTTTTGCTAAAAGCGACTTCTACATCACAATCACTGTGTTGTTATCTAGCTTTGTTTTCACAGCAGCGACGGCCATCATTTGACCAGTTGCCAAACAGTGTGCGACGAAATGAAATAAAATACAACACCCAATTTAAACGTCCGTTTAAATAATTGGCAGCTAGAGTCAATTTTGCCCTTTGTGATACACTTCACAAGTTCTTTCATAACAAAAAATCATTACAGGGACTGAAATAATGGATCAGCTTGCTCATTTTTATCATGCACACATTGCAGAACTAAATCGCCGTGTTGCCGAAATAACACAAAGTGAACAGCTTGATGGGGTAGTTATTCATTCAGGCCAGGCTCATCGCCAGTTTCTTGATGATTTAAGTTACCCATTTAAAGTTAATCCACAGTTTAAAGCCTGGTTACCTGTGCTTGATAACCCCAATTGTTGGGTTGTCGCTAACGGAGTTGATAAACCGCAGCTGATATTTTATCGCCCGGTGGATTTTTGGCATAAAGTCAGTGATGAGCCCAATGATTTTTGGGCTGAACATTTTGAGATTAAATTGCTGACTAAAGCAGACCAAGTGGCGCAATTATTACCGGCTGATTTATCGCACTGGGCATATATTGGTGAGCATATTGATGTGGCTGAAGTGCTCGGCATCAGTTGCTGTAATCCTGATGCGGTAATGAATTACCTGCATTATCACCGCGCCGATAAAACCCAGTACGAACTGGAATGTTTGCGCCGCGCTAACCAAACTGCAATAAAAGGCCACTTAGCGGCTAAGAATGCTTTTTATAATGGTGGCAGCGAGTTTGAAATTCAGCAGCAGTATTTATCCGCCATTGGCCAAACTGAAAACGAAGTACCCTATGGCAATATTGTTGCCCTTAACCAAAATGCGGCGATATTGCATTACACCGTATTAGAGCATCAAATCCCGTCACCACGGTTATCATTCTTAATCGATGCGGGCGCTAACTATAATGGTTATGCATCTGACATTACCCGTACTTACTCTTTTGAGAAAAATAGTTTCTACGAGTTGATTGTGGAGATGAACAAGTTGCAGTTGTCACTAGTCGATATGATGAAGCCTGGGGTTAAATACCCTGATTTACACTTACGTTTTCATGCAAAACTGGCTAATTTGATGTTGGACTTTAATTTGGCAACAGGTGATGCTCAAGGCTTGGTCGAGCAGGGGATTACCAGTGTTTTCTGCCCCCATGGTTTAGGCCACATGCTGGGGTTACAAGTACACGATATGGGCGGCTTTTTAGGTGATGAAGCAGGCACCCATATTCCGACACCAGCTGGGCATCCATTTTTACGTTGCACCCGTGAAATCGCCGCTAACCAAGTTTTTACTATTGAACCGGGGATATATATTATCGACTCATTACTGGCAGGACTAAAAGCCGATCGGCGACAATCGCAAATAAATTGGGATAAAGTCGACGAATTAAGACCTTTTGGCGGCATTCGAATTGAAGATAATGTTATTGTGCACCAAGATAGAAACGAAAACATGACCCGAGAGCTAGGTCTCATTGACTGAACAATACCAAATACCCAATCAAACACTCACCATCGAAGAAGATATCAAGCACAGTCGATTTATCACTGTGCTGTTTCACTGTAGTAGTGAATTAGAGTTGAAGTGTGCGCTTACTAATATGAGGCTGGAATACCCGGGCGCTAACCATTATTGCTATGCTTTTGTGGCGTCCGATCCGCAAAATAGTATTGCCATTGGCAGCAGCGACGATGGCGAGCCTGCAGGCAGTGCTGGTCGGCCGATGTTAGCAACGTTACAAGGTTCAAATATTGGTGAGATTGGCGCTATTGTAGTGCGCTACTTTGGCGGCACTAAGTTAGGCGTGGGTGGCTTAGTGCGGGCTTACTCATCGGGGATCAAGTCTGGTTTAACCGAACTTGAGACCAAAACTAAATATATTCGCTATAGTACTAAGCTGAGTTGCAGTTACCCGCAACTTAATCAAATTGAATATTTGGTTAATCAATTTGATGGTGTTATCAGCAATAAAGTCTTTACTGATGTTATCGAAATTGAATTTGAAATTGCCAAAGCATTTCATGATGACTTTAATCGTGAGCTGGCCACCCAAACCCAAGGTCAGCTTAAGGCAAAGTTTAACGTTTGATGAGTGTAAAAAGTATGCCAAAATACAAAGTCATAACGATAATAAGCTCAATTGTTAATCGCTGATCTTTAAAGATGTGATTAGCTGAGGTGTTATGGCTTATTAGCGCGCCCGAGTCTTGGGCGGCATTAACAACGATGCTCTCAAATTAGTGCAAAATAAAACCTATGCGATATAAACACAGTGCAATATAAAACAATTATTAGAATCACTGGCCTGCTGATGGGATTATTTTCTATCACTATGCTGCCACCTGCATTAGTCGCCATTTTTTATAAAGATGGCGGCGGTACTGCATTTATACAGGCGTTTTGCGTCAGTTTATTTTTAGGTTTTTTACTTTGGTATCCAAACCGGGCTCAAAAAGGCGATTTGCGCACCCGCGAAGGCTTTTTGATTGTGGTGATGTTTTGGACGGTACTGGGCTCCATCGGGGCACTACCATTTATCTTTTCTACCGAGCCCGACTTAAGTTGGACAGACAGCTTCTTTGAATCCTTTTCAGCGTTGACTACCACAGGGGCCACCGTGATTGTCGGCCTCGATGATTTACCCAAAGCGATATTGTTTTATCGACATCTGCTGCAGTGGATGGGTGGCATGGGGATCATTGTGCTCGCGGTAGCCATTTTGCCGCTGTTAGGTATTGGTGGTATGCAGCTCTATAAAGCTGAAATACCCGGGCCGGTAAAAGACAGTAAGATGAAACCGCGAATTGCCGAGACCGCCAAGGCGCTTTGGTATATCTACTTATTATTAACTGTGGCTTGTGCGACAGCATTTTATTTTGCTGGCATGAGCGCCTTTGATGCTATTTGTCATTCATTCTCGACCATTGCTATTGGTGGTTTCTCAACTCATGATGCCAGTATTGGCTATTTTAATAGCCCGCTGATCAATGTTATTTGTGCGGTGTTTTTACTGATTGCGGCTGTTAACTTTAGCCTGCATTTCGCCGCGTTCAGTTGGCGGGGGATTAATTTTAAAGTCTATTTTCGTGATGCTGAATTTAAAGCCTTAATTGGTATTCAATTGGTATTAACCGCTATTTGTTTCGCGACTTTATATAATGCTGGCATATATGATTCGCCAGAGCAGACCTTAGATTATGCTTTTTTCCAGGTGGTGTCGATATCCACTACGGCTGGTTTTGGCACCGAAAGTTTTAACTCTTGGCCATTGTTTTTGCCTATATTATTAATCTTTTCTAGTTTTATTGGTGGTTGTGCTGGCTCTACCGGGGGCGGCATGAAAGTGATCCGCTTTGTGCTCTTGTTGCTACAAGGCTCTCGTGAAATGAAGCGTTTAATACACCCTAAGGCCATGTATTCGATTCGAATTGGTAAGTCTGCTTTGCCTGATCGTGTCATTGATGCGGTATGGGGATTTTTCTCTGCGTATGCCTTAGTGTTTGTCATTTGTATGGTGCTATTAATGGCAATGGAAATGGACGCCATTACCGCCTTTAGTGCAACAGCTGCCAGTATTAATAATCTAGGCCCAGGCTTAGGAGAGGTGGCCAGTAACTATGCCAGCGTGACTGATGGGGCTAAATGGGTGTTGGTACTGGCCATGCTATTTGGCCGTTTAGAGGTGTTTACCTTGTTAGTGTTATTTACGCCGACTTTTTGGAAAAACTAATGAGCTAGCTATTTTCAATGGGTATTTAGCGCTTATTACTGTTGAGGAAATCGTCGATTAAAAGGAAGAGATATGCTTAAAAGCATCATGATATATTCGACAGTCGATGGACAAACTTTGTCTATTTGTAACAAGCTTAAGTTGATGCTAGAAGAGGCTGGCGAACAGGTGACTTTGGTTTCTCTTGTTGAAGCAAAGTCGTTACCACTCACGGACTTTGACAAGGTACTCATAGGCGCCAGCATTCGTTATGGCAAACATCGACCTGAGCTTTATGAGTTCATACAGGCAAACCTGAGCAGCTTGTCCTCAATGAGAAGCGCATTTTTTACGGTAAATGTTGTTGCTCGAAAGCCCCTTAAAAATACCCCTGAAACCAATCCGTATATGCAAAAGTTTCTGCAATTATCTCAATGGCAGCCTAACTTATTAGGCGTGTTTGCAGGGAAGATAGATTACCCGAAGTATCGCACCATGGATAGAGTGATGATCCGCTTTATCATGTGGATGACCAAAGGGCCAACAGATATCACAGGTACTTATGAGTTTACCGATTGGAATAAAGTCGATGAGTTTGCCAATGACTTTATTCAGCTTAATAGTCGTTAAGGCTTATTAAGCTGCGCAATATAAACGATGCAAAATTGAGATAACTTCAGTCACTTCAGCATTTTTTAGGGTGTAATACACGTTCTGTGAGCTTTTACGAGTATTGACTAAATCTTGGGCTCGAATGACTGCAAGGTGTTGAGATAATGCTGATTGGCTTAATGGCACCGTTTCATTTAATTCAGTGACACTGCGTTCTTTTTCCAGCAGTAAACACAAAATCATCAATCGATAAGGATTAGCAATCGCTTTTAGCCATTTGGCTGCCATCTCGGCATTACCTAGCATCGACTCTACATCAATATTTTTAGACATTTATTTACCTATTACTGATTTAATACTCAGATTCATCATACTGCTGGCGAACTTAGATCTCAATTTTATCATCTAATTATATGAGACGTTTCTAATTTGTGATCAAAGAGCACGATTATAATAGCCTTTTTTGTAACAATGGCTGCTTATTCAAGCAACAATCGGTGTTGAAATGGCAAAAACTTTAGTTATTTATTATTCAAGAGGTGGGCATACTGCACAAATTAGTCGTGCAATTGCAGAGCAGATTGTCCATAACGGTCATCAGTGTGATGTGGTCAATATTCTTGATAATAACCATGCTGACATTGATTGGGCAAGCTATGATGTTATTGCGTTAGGGGCTTGTGTTTTATATGGTTCTTATCATAAGTCGGTATTTGAATTTGTTAATCGTTACCAACAACAGCTGAGCAGCAAGCCCAATAGCTTTTTCTGTGTCAACGTTGTGGCACGTAAGCCTGAAAAACGCATTCCAGAAAATAATAAATACCTACAAAAGTTTATTGAGCTTTCACCTTGGCAGCCACAAGATGTCAAAATCATTGCAGGTAAAGTGAATTACCCATCGTGGACTTGGTATGACAGCTTGGCGATTCGCTTAATTATGAAAATGACTGACGGCCCGACTGATCCTAAGAGCGTGATTGATTACACTGATTGGGAAGATGTGAAAGTGTATGCCGATCATGTAGTCAGCCTTGGGGTTACAGCGGTCGCGAGCTAGCTCTTTGAGTTAGCTTGTTACGTTAGTACTTCAAGCTAGTGCGTCTAATTAGTACTTCCAAAATTTGGGGGCGAACAGTACCGCCACGGTAATGATTTCTAATCGCCCCAATAACATTCCAAAAGCCAGCGCCCATTTAGCGGTATCCGGTAAGCTGGCAAAATTACCCGCAGGCCCAATAACAGGCCCAAGACCTGGGCCGACATTAGTTACCGCAGTAATGGCGCCTGAAATACTGGTTACAGGATCTAAGCCTGTGAGCACCAAGGTCACCGCAAGTAATATAATCACAATCAAAAACAGCATGATAAAGGCCATAATTGAGCGAATAATATCATTATCAATGACGCGATGATTATAGCGCTTACTGACTACAGCTTGAGGATGGACTTGTTGAGTTAATTGCTGGAGCATGACTTTAAGTGAAATCTGAAAGCGAAATATTTTAATCCCACCAGAGGTCGAGCCGGAGCAGCTACCAGCAAACATCAGAAATAAAAAACTGATACTGGCAAAAGCGCCCCATGCCTGATAATCGGTTAAGCCATAGCCAGTCGTTGTAACCACTGAGATGACGTTAAACCCAGATAGGCGCATGGCGTCGAGCAGTGCTATATCTGATTTGAACCAAAGCCAAAAGCCAAGGGTTACCGACACCAAGATGATAAATTTTATAAAGCCTTTAACTTGTTCGTCATTCCATATCTTTAAGGTTTTTTGCTGAATGCTTTGTACAAACATCAGCAGCGGCAAGCCTCCTGCAGCCATAAACACAATTGCGACCCAATGGGCTGCTGGAGTAAAAGCTGACATTGAGCTATCAGACGTTGAATAGCCGCCAGTAGACAGTGTGGTCATGGCATGATTAATGGCTTCAAACCAATGCATCCCCGACAAGTGGTAGGCCAAGGCACATAACACGGTAAGCACAACATAGACCTCAAAAAGGTATTTGGCCATGTGTTGGGTCCGTGGAGTGGTTTTGTCGCTCCAGTCTGACGACTCGGTGCGAAACAGGCGCATACCACCGACATTGAGAAAAGGCAGAATGGCTACCGCCATGACAATAAAACCGATCCCACCAAGCCATTGTAATAGGGATCGCCAAATTAAAATGCTGTGGTCCATGTCGTCTAAGCCTGACAGCACAGTTGAGCCTGTGGTGGTGATGCCGGACATGGTTTCGAAAAAGGCGTCGGTATAGTTAATACCGTGGTAAAGGGTGAAAGGTAAGGCGGCAAATAAACTGACTACCAGCCAAGTCATGCTGGTGAGAAAAAACATATCGCGGATATTAAGGTTAACGTCGCTGTTGCGGCCTGCTTGAATACATAAAATCGCAACGAGGCCGCTAAACAAACCGGACATCATAAATGCGCCGATAGTTTCTTCATGATAAAACAGCGCAAAAGCCATTGGCACCAGCATGAAGCCAGTGAGAATAGATAAAAAAGCGCCAATGACAAACAGTAGCGGTTTTAAATTCAGCATAGTGCCATTAATGGTGACGCTAGAAGAAAAACGCGCTCGGTTGGAACAGCTTTTCTACATCGCCAATGAACTTTTTATTTACTAAAAATAGAATCACATGATCTCCTTCTTCAATGACGGTTTTATCATGACCCATAATCACTTCATCATTTCTAACGATAGCGCCAATGGTCGTTCCTGGGGGTAATTTTATGTCGCTGATTTGCTTGCCGACCACTTTTGAGGTGGAAGAACTGCCATGGGCAATGGCTTCGATAGCTTCAGCTGCGCCGCGACGTAATGAGTAAACATTACAAATATCGCCTTGGCGGATATGGGTCAGTAAGGCTGAAATGGTGGTTTGCTGCGGCGAAATTGCAATATCGATATTGGCTTCTTGGACAATATCCACATAGGCTTCACGTTGAATAAGCACCATGACTTTTTTGGCGCCCATTCGCTTAGCTAATAGCGCCGACATAATGTTAGCTTCGTCATCATTGGTGACAGCTATAAACACATCTGTTTGGTCAATGTGCTCTTCTTGCAGTAACTCTTGATCCGATGCATCACCGTTAAATACTGTGCAGTTTTCTAACCTTTCTGACAGGCTTTCTGCGCGCTCTAAACTGTGTTCAATGAGTTTGACTGAGTGCTTTTTTTGTAATCTTTTTGCAAGGCCATAACCAATATTACCACCACCGGCGATCATGATATTACGGTAAGAATTATCCAGCTTTTGCATTTCACTCATCACCGCTCGCACATGGCGGGTGTCGGCAACGAAAAACACTTCATCATCGGCTTCGATAATGGTGGTACCGCGGGGCATAATCGCTTTGCCTTTACGGAAAATAGCCGCGACCCGGGTATCAATATTCGGCATATGTTCACGCAGCGTTGCCAGCGCGTTACCCACTAATGGCCCACCATAATAAGCCTTAATGGCCACTAGGCTTAATTTGCCTTTAGCAAACTCGAGTACTTGCAGTGCGCCAGGGTATTGCACTAAACGTTCAATATAGGCGGTAACAAGTTGCTCTGGGGCAATCAATTCATCAATAACAAAGCCACCACGTAATTTGGTGTCACTGTTTTTAACTTCGGTATTGATGAACAATTTGTCGCGCTGCTCAAGGTAAGCTTCTGAGCGGATCCGGGCTATTTTGGTTGGGGTGCCAAATAAGCTGTATGCAATATGGCATGCAGCCATATTGCATTCATCACTATTGGTGACTGCAATTAGCATATCGGCATCTTCTGCGCCGGCCCTTTTTAAGGTGCTCGGGTGAGCACCATGGCCGATGACGGTTTGCAAATCGAATTTATCTTGTAAGTATTTAACTCTGGCGCGGTTATTATCCACTAAGGTGATGTCGTTATTTTCACCGACGAGGTTTTCAGCCAGTGTGCCGCCAACTTGGCCTGCGCCCAAAATAATAATTTTCATTGCTGTGCGGGTATCCCTACTAAACGAGCTTAAAGCGCTTTAACTAAACGTGCGTAGTAAAAGCCATCACAATTGTTTTGGCCTGGTAGCAATTGCCAACCAATATCATCAGCAGATGATTGTTGGGCGATTGGTACTAATGTCGCATCGCTTGTTCTTTGTAAAAATTGCTCTATTTGCTGGCTGTTTTCTTCTGGCAAAATTGAGCAAGTGGCATAAAGCATGGTGCCGCCGGGTTTCAGCCATTTCCAGCAATGATCAATGATTTGTTGTTGCAGTAAAGCCAGTTCATCAATATCACTGTTTTTACGTAGCCACTTAATGTCAGGGTGGCGACGAATGACACCGGTTGCAGAGCAAGGGGCATCTAATAAGATCCGGTCAAACTTTTCACCTTGCCACCAAGTATCAATATTGGCTGCATCACCATGAATAACTTGCGCTTTTAATTGTAATCTGTCCAGATTTTGTTGCACACGCTCTAAGCGTTTGTCATCAAAATCTACCGCGACTAGACTAATGTTTGGCGCAGTTTCTATTAGATGGCAGGTTTTTCCGCCGGGTGCAGCACAGGCATCAAGAACCAGTTCATTAGTTTCTGGTGCTAATAGCGTTGCTGCCCACTGCGCGGCCCCATCTTGTACTGAGGCTGAGCCTTCAGCAAAACCGGGTAATCGCATTACATCTGTTGGACTAGCAAGTAAAATCGCATCATCACTCGCACCGGCACTGGCTTCTACTTCTTGTTCAGCAAGTAGCGCTAAGTATTGCTCACGGGTTTGTGATAGCTGATTGTTGCGCAGCCACATTGGTGGGCGTTGATGGCTTTGCTCAATAACTTGTTGCCATTGATCTGGGTAGGCCGATTTTAGGCGTTTAATAAACCAAGCAGGAGTATTGTATTTCAGGGTGTCGTTGTCAGTATTTAGTGGTGCTTCTTTACGTTGAATATTACGAAGAACACCATTAACCACTTTAACTAAACCATCAAATTTCATTTGGCGGCAGGCTTCAGCGGTTTCTGAAATGGCCGCATGAGCAGGAATTCGAGTGAAGTAAAGCTGATAACAACCCACCAATAATAATTGGTGCAATATACGCTGCTTACCTTTAAAGGGTTTGCTTAAGCAGTCACTGACACATTTATCCAGTTGTGGCAGTTGACGCATTACGCCATAACAAAGTTCTGCTAATAGGGCTTTGTCTTTACCATTTTCGAGATGTTGTTGTTGATCTGGCAAGGCCACCGATAGTGAAATGCCTTTCTCAAGTACATTGAAAATGGCTTTGGCTGCGAGCGCTCTAACATTCATTATGGCTGTGCCTCATTGTCTTCTTTCGCGACTGGGTTAAAGTTTACCCCTGGGGCAAACCAGTCTGCGCGTGAGTTAAGAATATCTGCGACAGGCATTTGCTTTTTACCCGGTAATTGCATGACTTGTAGCTGCAAAGAGCCTTCGCCTGTAGCGACGGTGACACCTTGCTTATTGCTGTCTAGTACGGTACCAGGTGTGGCATTAGTGCCATTACTATCAACAGCATTATTGTAACTCGCTTGCCATACCTTGATGGTATTGCCTTGGTGGCTAAAATGACTAGCTGGCCAAGGGTTAAAGGCGCGAATTTCTTGCCATAATTGTTTCGCAGGCTTAGTCCAATCTATTTGAGCTTCTTCTTTAGATAACTTTTCAGCATAGTTAGCTAAAGATTCATCTTGTTGTTCAGCAACGAGGGTGCCTTTGCTTAAACCTTCAAGCGCTTCTATTAACGCTGGCGGTCCTTGTTCGGCTAATTTGCTATACAAGGTTGCAGAAGTGTCGGTGTCTTCAATTTTAAGCGACGTTTTAAGTAACATGTCACCAGTATCTAAACCGATATCCATTTGCATAATCGTGACGCCAGTTTCGCTGTCACCAGCCCAAAGCGCGCGCTGGATTGGCGCGGCGCCACGCCAGCGAGGCAATATAGAACCGTGTACATTAATACAACCCAGTTTTGGCGTATCTAATACTATCTTTGGCAGGATTAATCCGTATGCAACGACGACCATAATGTCAGCGTTTAAGGCAGCAAGCTCTGCTTGGGCATCCTCTTTGCGTAATGATGGCGGCTGATATACAGGGATATCGTTGGCAACAGCAAGCTGCTTTACCGGGCTTGCTTGCAGTTTTTTGCCACGGCCCGCAGGTCTATCTGGCTGCGAATACACCGCAATCACATTGTGGTCGGAATTAATAAGTGCCTGCAAATGTAAAGCGGCAAAGTCTGGCGTGCCAGCAAAGATAATATTTAACGGTTTCAAATGGAGTCCTATGCTTCTTTTGCTTCTAAACGGGCTTCTTTCTCAAGTTTAGTCTTGATACGGTCACGTTTCATTTTTGACAAGTAATCGACGAACAACTTGCCTTTTAAATGATCCATTTCGTGCTGTAGACAGATGGCAAATAGCTCATCCGCTTCAACCGTAAACTCTTTACCGTGACGATCTTGGGCTTTTAAGGTAACAAATTCAGCACGATCAACTTTAGCGTAAATGCCCGGAACCGAAAGACAGCCTTCTTCATTAGTGAACTCGCCGCTTTTGCTGACAATCTCAGGATTAATGAAAATGGCCGGACGCTCAACTTCATCCTGCAGGTCCATCACAATTAATTGTTGATGGAAATCTACCTGAGTAGCCGCAAGTCCAATGCCTTTTTCCTCGTACATTGTTTCAAGCATGTTATCTATTTGGGTTTGCAAAACCTCACCAAAATCGGTGACAGGCTTAGCAACTGTGCGTAATCTTTCATCTGGAAAACGTAAAACTTTTAATAATGGCATATATAAACTCTTAACAAGTCTGTCAAATTTCAGCCAGTTAGCTATACTGGCTTGGTTAATGGGTTAATTTTAATCCTTACTGACTATCAATAACAGCAAAAGCTCTAATAAAGAGCTAAACACATGGAATGAACCATGAAACGGATATTTTTACTCGCGTTTTTGACACTAAGTACCATAGCCTCAACCTTGGTTTTGGCTGATAAATTAACATTAAAGTCTGGTCACCCCGATTCATATATCGTTAAAAAAGGCGATACGCTGTGGGATATATCAGCCTTTTTCTTAGACGATCCTTGGCGTTGGCCTAAATTATGGGGCGCAAATCCACAGATTGCGAACCCGCATTTAATTTATCCTGGCGATCGACTCACCTTAGTGTTTATCGATGGACAACCACGGTTAGTATTAAAGCAGCATATCAAAAAAGGCCCTGAAGGGCGCATTAGCGACAAAGGTGGTCCAATCCCTGCTATTGATTTATCACTGATCCAGCCTTATTTGGTGCAAAACCGAATCGTAGACCCAGAATGGCTTGATGGCTTGCCAATGATCCTTGCTGGTGAAAGTCCATCTCGTCATCATACAGTAGGAGATGTGGTTTATATTAATGCCAATTTACCTGTTGGTGAAAAGCTGGCGGTATACCAAGAAGGTAGAGAGTTTTTTGATAAAGAAAATAGCGAGTTACTAGGGCAAGAAATTATTTTGACTGCCAGTGGTCGAGTGATTGAATCTGGCGACATTTCAAAAGTGCAATTACTGAGTAACTTACGCGAATCGAAAGCCGGTTTTAAAGTTGCACCGGTAGAAGATGAAGCGCTGATGTCAGCTTACTTTATTCCTAAAGCGGCGCCAGAGTCTGTGCCTGCTAACGTGTTAGCCATTGAGAAAGATATTCGTGAAGTTGGCAAGCTAGATATCGTTTATCTTGATAAAGGGGCTGTTGATGGTATCGACACCGGTCATGTGTTTGGTATTTATCGCAATGGTGAAACCATTGTCATCAATAGTGACGGCATGCCGGTATCAACCATTGATCGTAGTGCTTACGACAACTTAAAAGCCAAAATATCTGACGATAATGCTATTACCATGCCTGATATTTTCCATGGCAAGTTAATGGTGTTTAAAGTTTTCGAAAAGACCAGTATGGCGATTATTATTGCCAATGAACGTCCTGTGCGAGTTGACGATAAGTTAGTCACCCCTAAGACGACTGAGTTAAAAGGCGAGTAATCGATAATAAACTGGTCGACTGGCTAGTTGTTTGTGCAGTATCCGGGCTAGGACCCGCCCGGATTCAACAATTATTAACTCAAATGGATGTTGAGGAATTACGGCAACGTTTAGAGTTTGAAAAGCAGTCTTTGCCATTATCGGCAAAGCTGCTGTCTCAATGCCAAATTGATTTTGATAAAGTTGATTTGGCCATTGAGTGGCTTAATCTATCCCCGCAACATCACATTGTTACTTTGTCAGACCCTGACTATCCCGCATTACTGCAACAAATATCAGATCCTCCCGGAGTGTTATTTATTAAAGGCCAACTCGAAGCCTTGCTACGACCTTCAATTGGCATGGTGGGGAGTCGCAATGCATCCGTTGGTGGTTTGAATATGGCAAAGGCGTTAGCCACAGAGATGGTTCAGATGGGCTTTTCAATAACCAGCGGTATGGCGGCTGGGATTGATGGTGCAGCCCATAAAGGAGCAGTAGACAGTAATGGCGTAACCCTTGCGGTATTAGGTACTGGTGTTGAATGTATTTACCCTAAACGCCATAGCAATTTGTATCACCAAATCCAGCATCAAGGTTGTGTACTGAGTGAGTTTTGGCCGCAGGTTGGCCCCTATGCAGGTAACTTTCCTCGGCGAAATCGCATTATTAGTGGTTTATCACTGGGCACGATTGTTGTGGAGGCAACGCGCAAAAGTGGCTCGTTGATCAGTGCGCGCTTGGCGATGGAGCAAAATCGAGAAGTGTTTGCAGTGCCCGGCTCGGTGCTCGGTGGCTATAACCAAGGTTGCCATGACTTGTTAAAAAATGGCGCTAAATTGGTAGAATGTGCAACAGATGTTGTTGAAGAATTGTCCGCATTGACGCAGTTTCACCTTGAAAATGTCGCTAATCGTCACCATATAGCAGATAATACAACAAATTTGCCATTTTCTGCGCTGTTAGCTAGTGTAGGTTATGAGGCTACTAGTTTAGATGCAGTAGTCGAGCATAGTGGAAAGTCGATAGATCTGGTGTTAGTTGAAATGCTTGAACTTGAATTACAGGGCCAGGTGGCACAAGTGCCTGGTGGTTACGTCAGATTAGAGAGGAGATAACCATGTTTGATATCCTCATGTACCTTTTTGAAAACTATGTTCATAGCGAAGTAGAGCTATTAGTTGACGAAGATGAGCTTACCAAAGAGTTAACCCGAGCAGGTTTTCATCAAGCAGATATTTTGAAAGCCCTGTCTTGGCTAGAAAGATTGGCTGATTTACAAGAAGGTGATAAACCTTACTTGTGCAATCATGCCCAGCAGTCATTCCGTATTTATACCAAAGATGAAATGGATAAATTGGATGTTGAGTGCCGTGGGTTTTTATTGTTTCTTGAACAAATCCAAGTGCTCAGTGTTGAAACCCGTGAAATGGTCATCGAACGGGTGATGGCGCTAGATGAAACCACCCTAATCTTGGAAGATTTAAAGTGGGTGGTGTTGATGGTGTTATTTAATGTACCAGGCAACGAGTCTGCTTATGAGCAAATGGAAGATCTTATTTTTGAACAGCCTGATGGGCGGTTACATTCTTAAGTCTTTAAACCTATTGTCATGAGTTAACTAAATAAGGAGGCTAGGCCTCCTTTTTTGATCGTCAGCTTGGCTATTTTGTCATCCCTGTGTAACCTGAATAGGGTGACACCTTTATGTAATATTGAGAGTAAAATGTCTAAAATCGATCAGCAATTGTTTACTGTGCACGAGCATGCTTTGGAGAAAGAGTTTGAACTCTGCCCAAAGTGTGGCTGTGAGTTGTCAGTTAAAAATAGTAAACATGGTGGATTCATAGGCTGTAATAATTATCCTACTTGTGACTTTACGCGGCCTCTAGTTCAACATGAGTCCATTGAAACTCAAGTGATAGAAGGCTCTGAATGCCCAGAGTGTGGCAATGAGCTGGCAGTTAAGTCTGGCCGTTTTGGTATTTTTATTGGCTGTACTCACTATCCTGAATGTACTCACATTGAAAAACACGATCACGATGAAAATGCAGAGGTTATCAACTGCCCCCATTGTAAAAAAGGCCATTTAGAATCTCGTACCAGTCGCTTTGGTAAAACCTTTTTTGCCTGTAATACTTACCCTAAATGTAAGTACTTAGTGAATTTTCCGCCCCATAATGAATCTTGCCCTGAATGTAATTTTGGTATTTTAGTTGAGCGTAAGGGCGCAGCTGGAAGCCGTTTAGAATGCCCGCAGAAATCATGTAAATATAAGCGTCCAATATAACTTTTTTGACTCTATTCGCCTTATATCAGTATTTGTTCATATCCTTATTATCTGTATAATTTATCGATAATTTATAAGATTAAAGGGTATTTCATGCAATTGTTGCATCCAACAGATGTTACTGAAGTGTTTGAGCAAGGAGAGGTGTTTGCTTATCCCACTGAAGCCGTTTATGGCCTTGGCTGCGATCCTGATAACCTATCAGCTATTCAAAAGTTACTTGAAATCAAACAACGTCCTTGGCAAAAGGGCGTTATCCTAGTTGCCAGCGACTATAAACAACTGCAGCCCTATATTGATGAATCACAACTCACAGAGGCACAACTTGCCTTTGCCTTTAGTAAGTGGCCAGGGCCTTTTACCTTTGTGATGCCAATTAAGTCAGAGGTTAGCCAATTATTATGTGGCGAGTTTGATTCCATTGCGGTGCGAGTTTCGGCTCATCCAGTGGTAAAAGCATTATGTGACGCCACTAATAAAGCCATTGTTTCAACTAGTGCTAATTTAGCCGGTCATGCGCCCGCACTGACCATAGCAGAAATTCAAGATACTTTTTCCACTACTGTTGCGGCTGTGATAACTGGTGATCTTGGTGCTCAGCGCCAGCCTTCAACCATTATCGATGCTCGTAGCGGCAAAATATTACGTAACGGACAGTAATTTAATAAAAATAATCGAATAAACAATAAGGAATTTGATATGGCAATGCCTGATGCCGCAGTCGTAAAGCAGTACCTGTTATCCCTACAAGCCAATATCTGTGCTGGTTTAGAAGCGTTAGATGGAAAGGCCAGCTTTCAAGCGGAATCGTGGGAGCGCGCCGAAGGTGGTGGTGGCACCAGTAAGGTGATGACCGCAGGCCATGTATTTGAACAAGCTGGTGTTAACTTCTCCCATGTGATGGGCGCAGCAATGCCGGCATCAGCCACCGCGCATCGTCCAGAGCTAGCTGGACGTAGCTTTGAAGCTATGGGCGTGTCATTGGTTATCCATCCTAAAAATCCTTTTATTCCTACAACTCATGCGAATGTGCGCTTTTTTATTGCCCATAAAGATGGCGCTGATCCCGTATGGTGGTTTGGTGGCGGGTTTGATTTAACTCCTTACTATCCATTTGAAGAAGATGTGGTTTCATGGCATCAAACCTCGGCCGATATTTGCGCCCCATTTGGTGATGAGGTTTATCCCAAATATAAAAAGTGGTGTGATGAATACTTCTTTTTGCCTCATCGTAATGAAACCCGTGGGGTCGGTGGATTATTCTTTGATGATCTCAATGAGCCTGGTTTTGATAAGAGTTTTGAGTTTATGCAAGCCGTGGGTAATGGTTTCTTAACGGCTTATTCGCCGATTGTTGAGCGTAATAAAGATCTTGAATATAACGATGATGAGCGCCAGTTCCAACTGTACCGTCGAGGCCGTTATGTTGAGTTTAATTTGGTTTATGACCGTGGCACTTTATTTGGCTTACAAACCGGTGGTCGCACTGAGTCTATTTTGATGTCTATGCCGCCCTTGGTTCGCTGGGAGTATGGCTTTACCCCAGAAGAAGGCTCCCAAGAGGCGGAGCTATACGAGCGCTACCTTAAACCACAAGATTGGTTGAAGCTGGAAAGCTAGCTTTAAATGAGTCGGTATAATTTAGTCGACAGGTTGGTGGCGGTGCGGAATCGATTCTAATGTCTATGCTTCATCATTAGTTCGCTGGGAATATGGCTTTACCCCAGAAGAAGGCTCCCAAGAGGCGGAGCTATACGAGCGCTACCTTAAACCACAAGATTGGTTGAA
>NZ_JAUORL010000015.1:0-111415 GCF_030548015.1 Shewanella sp. 4_MG-2023 | reverse complement strand
TCTATTGAAGGTGATATTAGATTATTGAGGGTAAATACAAATGACTAAACCTCGAGAGATATCCATTTCAAACACATATCGGGGCATAAATGTGTTACAATCACTAACTTTATACTTCATTTAAATTGGCTCAGTTACAGCAGGCCATTATTCCAGTCTAATCCATTGCCTGCCGCAGGCTTATGTGCAGATGCATCCAAGACACGCCGTGAACACATCCCTGTGGGCTCTGCGAAAACAAATAACATCCATGTTAAACGGCCAGTTAGGCATCCATGCCTCTCGCTTAGAGCGTTTCACACTGTGAAACTTCGCCATGTTTTGGTCATATTTGTTCCCTACAAATAATGACATTCCCTCCATCCTTGGCAGTCAGAAGCTCGCTGCTGCATCTACACTGGAATTATTCTCTCTTCGATTTGACTTTATTTGTTGCAATTAAAAAGCTAAAAATACCAAGAATCTAATCAGCTAAAAGACTCAATATGAATTGAGGTCATCGAGAAAAGCCGTGAGCTTGGCATGGATGCCAAGCTAGCTTTCGCGGTGCATGGATGCACCATCGGAAGCGCTAGCATTTTTGAATAAGACCGAAGCAGTCTACAAACGAAGTCAGAAGCTGGATCAATCCCCGTCGAAAATCATGCGTTTTTCAGCATTTTTCGTTGGGGTGCTGAGGGGTTGTTAAGGGCTTCTTTTGTAAAATGTGTGCGCTTTCCCCCTTGACTCTGCTCTTTGCAAAAGAAGGGGCGAAGCGCCACGACGTTAATCCAAACGGAGTTTGGAAATTAAGTGAAATCCAGCGTTATAAATCTGCTGTGAACTCAGTACCGCGACGTTGATTTATTCAAAATGGCTATGGGGCATAAACGCTTTAGCAAGCTAATATCTGCCATCAAAAGTAAGTTAGAAAGTTACTATCTAGCTTGAAAGAGATCTTGCTCTAAGAAGTCTAAACAACTGCTATAGTTAAGTTTACTGACTGATATATAGGTGACATGATGAAGTTAAAATTAATGATGTTAATAAGCGCTGTGCTTTTGTTCCTTGCTAGTCCTTCCTATGCTAAGGATGGTTATCAGATATCCACCTCAACTAGCGGCACCTTTATTAAAGCGTATCCACTGGATAATAATCAAACGGTCGTGATTGCAGAAGGGCGGCTTGAACCACGATCAATTGGTACTATGAGCATTAAATTATATGCTGACTTAAATGTGGGAGATTTTATTGATGGGCTGATTATTGCCCGAGATGGCACCATATTGTCGGTGGCTATTGAGTCTGAACCGCTTCGCAAAATAACCATTACCACAGTAACTGCAGGTAGCGGTAATTATGAAAACACGCAGCTGGTTTGTATCAATAATGACAGCTTGTCATTATGCTAATAGGGCATTTACGGCCTTTATTCCTATGTTGTATTCAATGAATGAATGAATAAATAACCAAAAAGCCACTTAAAGTGGCTTTTATTGTGTGGAGAGATAGATTTTAGCAGCCTTGTTAATTTAACAAGTCAAAGGCACACTAGCCAATAAGCCTCTAACTCATCCAGTAAAGCCCTAAGCTTGCTAAACAGGCGAGTAATACACTGGCTTCAAAAATAATTTTACTGCTTAACAGCTTGGTTTTACCTTCTTTCAAATTGGCAATCAATTCGTTTTGCTTGTACACCCGACAGGTAAGCTGTTCAGTTTGGGGATCAATAAGCAACTGCAACATGCAAGGTTTGCCATTTTGTAGCTTAATTTGGTGAGTACTACGTTGACCAAAGTTAATTTTGCTTGAAACCACTTTGTCGTTAACTAATACTCGCTCAACACCACTCCAGTCACTGGCATGCAACTCAATTTTCTCTTGATTCAGCTGATATGTAAAACTTGTCATGACCTACTCCTTGGCTGCTAAAGCTACCTTAAGATAAGCAGACAAATATGACGTTTTCCAGTTTATCAGATGAACTATTTTTGAATCTTAGACTATGTACTTGTTGAGATAAGGAAAATATTTTCTATTTCAAAAGCTGACAATACTTGTATATTCGGCGTAATACAGGGGGCCACACTTGAGATTGGTAATGATTTTAACCTCAAGGGGCGAATAAGTGGAGAGTGATATACCTGCAATCACTAGATGCCTTTTTAAGCGGCGCTGCAGCCTAAATGACAATAATGAGATAGCAGATCTCGCCAGCTTACGATTCCAATAAGCTGTTGGTTTTTAAGTACTGGTAAACAAGTTATACCTTCAGTTAGTAATATTTGTGAGGCTTGTTCAATTGTTATCTCTGGCCCTATGGTGATCGGATGGTGTGACATTACCTGATGAACTCGTTTTTGCAGTGTATCAATGTCGCGGGTTAACTCGGCAGCTGTGCCTAAATTGGGACTTATGGCGTTAAATAAATCTTTTCGTGATAAAACACCTGCAACTTGATTATGCTCATCCTTCACCACTAAATGATGAAATGGCATATTATCAAAAATGTTTTTAGCGATAGTTATTCTGTCATCCATTTCAACAGTGACAACTCGAGGACTCATTACATGTTCAATTGTTTTCATCGCTTCCTCCCATTCCTTTATTAAGTTATATCAGACAATTGCAGCGACAACAAATATCAAATTAAGATACAGTTTATGAGGTTAAATTCAGCTACTTTGAGGTGTACAGTTCAAAGCTTTCAAAGCTTATTTCTGAGTTATCGCTGAGTTAACAGCTGAGTTTAAACAGGAATTGAAAGATAAATTTAAAATTGATTCAAGATGGGTATAAAGTTAATTTATTGACCTGTCAGAAGTCGGAAACAAAAAGAGCACCTTAAATAGGTGCTCTTTAGCAATTAATGTGCGTTTAAGTATTTTTACTTAATCGGCTGCTATTAAATCAACTGCGCTAACAGTTACTTTGCGCCATTAATAATGGCACGTGCCATATCATCAGCAACATCGCCTGTGGTGCGGTTTTCTGCATCAGCTTGGCTAAATATTTTTAGAAGCGTGTTGTAGATTTCTTCAACTTTTTGAGTTGATTTAGCTGCATCATAGTCACTTTCAAACGAAACATTAATGATACCGCCAGCATTAATGACATAGTCAGGGGCGTATAAAATTCCCATGTCTTTTAATGTTTCACCATGGCGTACTTCTGCTAATTGGTTATTGGCACAACCTGCAACAATCGTTGCTTTTAATAACGGGATAGTCGTGTCATTGATAGTGGCACCTAAAGCACATGGCGCATACACATCAACATCTTGAGTATAAATGTCTTGTGGAGCAACCACTGTCGCGCCAAATTCAGTCGCCACTTTATCAAGTGATGCTTGATGAATATCAGTTACGATTAATTCAGCGCCTTCTTCATGCAGGTGTTTACATAAGTAATATCCCACATGACCCACACCTTGAACTGAAATTTTAAGGCCTTTTAAGCTATCAAGACCACGTTGATGTTTTACCGCTGCTTTAATGCCAAGGTAGGTACCTAAAGCAGTATAAGGTGAAGGATCACCACTTTTACCTTCAAGGCCTGCCATGTATGGGGTTTCTTCATGAGCAATCATGATATCGGCTGTGGTTACGCCAACATCTTCCGCTGAAAAATATTTACCGCCAAGTGTATGAATACAGCGGCCAAAAGCGCGGAATAACGCTTCACGATCTGTAGTTTTAGGATCGGCAAGGATCACTGACTTACCGCCACCCATGGTTAATCCAGCAAGTGCATTTTTATAAGTCATACCACGTGAAAGACGTAATACGTCAGTCAGTGCTTCATCATCTGAATCGTAGTTCCACATACGACACCCGCCAACTGCTGGCCCAAGGTTAGTATTGTGAATGGCAATAATTGCTTTTAAGCCACTTTCTTTGTCGTTACAAAACACGACCTGTTCGTGTTCATCAAACGAGACATGATTAAATAGAGCCACTTGTGATCTCCGCTGTGCGATTTATTAGTCGTCAACCACTGCTGATTAACGACGGCTTATGATATTTATTGCAGAACGATAGCATTTAGCGATACTCTCAACAAAGTTAGATTCATTTAATTTTGTGATCTACGTGGCAATTTTGCTTGCCACTTTACGTAAACGTAAACTTTTTAATCGTTTCGTAACATTTTGAGCTGAAAATGAGTGCAATTGTTGAATTAATGATGACAACAAATAACAATAAAATAGGAAGGTAGTATGAGTGAATCAGTGGCTGAGCCGACAACTGCGCAACAAGATCCTGAGCAATTAAGACAGGAATGGGTAAAAACACAATTTCAAAAAGCGAACCGATTTCTCGCTGAAAAAGGTGTAATACCATCAAAAGTCATTGCTGATGAAAGCCGTTATTTAGTGCCTTATTTAGCGATTTGGAAAATGGAGTCCAAGCAGCCAACTAAGCAAACATTTTGGGTGATGTCTGGTGATTTACCGTCTGATTATGTTGATGTTAAAGTTGCTGCAACTGCCCGCGATGCGATTCGTCATTTTTCAATGATGTGGCAACTTAAAGCAGAAAACCTACATAAGTCAGGGGTGACCCGAGATGAAACTCAATTGAAGTTTGCTAACTTATTAGTGTCTCGTGCTGAAAGTCTTTATAAGATGCATGGTGATGAAAAACTATGGGCTGATCAAGCCTAGCAGCTATATTTTAAAACGCCGTAATTAGCTGTTTTTAATAAAAATAACAAAGGCACTTGATAGTGCCTTTTTTGTTGCCTAATCTGCAGTAAATAATTCACGCTATAGAAAGTGGCTTATCTACTACTTACTATTTAGATGACGCAGCATTAGGTTTTGGTTTACCTGTGCCATTGATAGCTTTTGATCTTCAAGTAACACGATTAAGTGATACATTAGATCTGAAGCTTCATTGATCAATTCTTCTTTATCATTAGTGGCTGCCGCTAGTGCTGTTTCTAAACCTTCTTCACCGACTTTTTGGGCAATTCGTTTGGTGCCACGCTCAAATAAAGATGCGGTATAACTTGATTCGGCGCTTTGGCCTTTGCGAGAAATAATCACATTGGTTAAGTTATCGATAAAGCTATGGGCATTACCATCTTCCCAGCAGCTTTCTGTGCCGGTATGACAAGTTGGGCCATTAGGGATGACTTGCACAAGCAAGCTGTCTTTATCGCAATCTTGATCGATGGCGACTAAATCTAGGGTATTGCCTGAGGTTTCACCTTTTGTCCACAAGCGCTGTTTTGAGCGACTAAAAAAGGTGACTTTGCCTGTTTCAAGGGTTTTAGCCAGTGCTGCTGGGTCCATATAACCTAGCATCAAGACTTTACCGGTAAGGTGGTTTTGCACTACAGCAGGAATTAAGTTTTGTTGTTTTTCCCAATCTAACTTACTGCCATCAAAGGTAATTTGTGTTGTCATAGTGTTCTCTGTTGTTTTGTAAGTTATAGCCTGATCGCGATCTTGTGCTGGGCTAGGTATTGTTTTAATTCATTGATATCAATAATGCCTTTATGAAACACACTCGCTGCAAGGGCGGCATCGACATTCGCTTGTTCAAACACCTCTTTGAAATGTGCCATGGTGCCAGCACCGCCGGATGCTATTAATGGTACATCACATATGGCTCTGACGATGCTCAGTTGTGTAATGTCGTAACCACCGCGCACACCATCTTGGTTCATTACATTTAAAACAATTTCACCACAGCCACGCTTTTGTACTTCTTCAACCCAATCTTGGGTGTACCATTGGGTGTCTTTAGTGGCGGCTTCATCACCAGTAAATTGCTTTACTTTATAGCTGTTTGAGTCGGCGTCATAAAATGAATCAATGCCAATCACAATACATTGACGGCCAAACTCATCTTGAAGCCTTGATATCAAGCTAGGATCTGTAAGCGCTGGCGAGTTGATGGAGATTTTATCTGCGCCATAGGCCAGCATTTGCCGAGCTTGCTCAATGGTTTTAATGCCGCCAGCGACGCAAAACGGAATATCAATTTGCGCAGCAACCCGGCTAACCCAGGATTTATCTATGACCCGTTCATGGGCACTGGCGGTAATATCGTAAAAGACTAATTCATCGGCGCCTTCTTGGGCGTAACGCGCAGCAAGGGGCTCAATATCACCGATAATTTCATGATTACGAAATTGCACTCCTTTGACCACTTGGCCATCGCGCACATCAAGGCAAGGTACTAGGCGTTTGGCCAACATGTTATTGCCTCCTCAACGGTAAAGTTTTGAATAAGTAGTGCTTTACCTATGATAATACCATCGGCGTTACTGTCTCTCACCGCAGCGACATCATCAAGTGAGGCAATGCCACCTGATGCTTGCCAGTTGATGTCAGGGTAGGTGGTTGCTAGCTCTTGATAAAGCTCATTGTTAGCACCTTGAAGGGTACCATCACGGCTAATATCAGTGACTAAAGCATGTTTAAGGCCAACGGTTTTAAATTCACTGACTAAGGATTCAAGTGATTTCCCGCCACCAGTTTGCCAACCAGAGACTGCAACAATTTTCTCGCCTTGCTGGTTAATATTGACATCAAGTGCTAAACAAATGGCTTCGCTACCGTATTTTAGCAACCAGCTTTTAACTAATGCTGGTTCTTTAACTGCGAGAGAGCCAATAACGACTCGTTTAACTCCTAGCTCAAGCAGCTCTTTAACTTGCTGTTCGCTGCGAATACCGCCGCCAACTTGTATGTCGGTGCTCAGGCCCGCTACTAATTCACCAATGAGTGCTATTTGGCGTTTTTCAGGGTCTTTCGCACCAGTTAAATCAACAATGTGTAATAGCTTTGCGCCTTGGTCTTGGTATGACTGTAATTGTGCTAATGGGCTTAAATTAAAAGTGGTTTGCTGGGCATAGTCACCTTGGTACAAACGCACTACTTGGCCATCAATTAAATCGATTGCTGGAATGATCATGCTGGTTTCCCCATATTTAGGAAATTTTGTAATATTTTGGCGCCGACATTGGCGCTTTTTTCTGGGTGAAACTGGACCCCAAAGAAATTGTCTTTGCCAATGGCGGCGCTAAACTTTTCACCGTATTCTGATGTCGCGATGGTGTATTTATTTATCGGTGCCTTAAAGCTATGGACAAAGTACACGTAACTGCCATCTTCTATCCCTTCAAATAGCGGATGATCTGACACGCTTATTTGGTTCCAGCCCATATGAGGTAGTGGTAGTCCTTTACTATCAAGATGATCAATTTGTGTTGGGATTAAACCAAGGCAAGTAATATCATTGTCACTGCGGCCTGCTTCTGAGCGGCCACCGTGTTCGATAGACTTGTCAGCCATCATTTGCATGCCAAGACAAACACCCATAACCGGTTGCTTGAGCTGTTTAATAACCTCAGTTAAATCACGATTATTGAGGGCATCCATAGCAGCGCCAGCTGTTCCTACGCCAGGCAGTACTACTCTGGTGGCAGCTTTGATAACCTCATGATCACGTGACACGATAACGTCGGCATTTAAGCGTTCAAAGGCAAAGCGCACCGAGCTTAAATTGGCGCAGCCAGTGTCTAAAATCACAGTAGTGTCAGTATTCATACTCACTCCTTACAGGACGCCTTTACTTGATGGCAAAATATCACCTTCAACTTTCACGGCTTGACGAAGGGTGCGGCCCAGCACTTTAAATAAAGCTTCCACTTTGTGGTGATCATTGTCGCCCGTGGTGCTGATATGCAAGGTGCATCGAAGGCCATCAGCAAATGAGCGGAAGAAATGCGGTACCATTTCTGTGGCCATCTCACCGACCATTTCACGCTCAAAATCAGCATTGAATTTGATAAAAGGACGACCTGATATATCCATTAAACACTCACCACTGGCTTCATCCATAGGCAGACTGAAACCAAAACGGGCTATACCACGCTTATCACCTAATGCTTGGCGCAGTGCATCGCCAATGGCAAGGGCGGTGTCTTCTACGCTGTGGTGATCATCAATTTCTAAATCGCCATCAACAGTGACGTCCATTTTGAAATTACCGTGGGTTTGTATTTGATCAAGCATGTGGTCAAAAAAGCCAATGCCGGTGTTGATAACGCCTTTACTGGTGTCATCTAGGTTCACATTGACTCTAATGTCAGTTTCTTTGGTGGTTCTAACCACTTCTGATGTGCGGCCTTTATTGAGCAGTGCATCGGTAATAGCTAACCAATCTAAGCCATCGCGCTGATATTGAAAGCTGGCAATACCCATGGCATTAGCCAGTTCAATATCTGTGTGGCGATCGCCAATAACAGCAGAGGTCGTAAAGTCCACTTTACCTTGGGTTAAGTAATCTTTGACTAAGCCAAGCTTGGGTTTACGACAACTGCAATTGTCAGCATCAAAATGAGGACAGATAACCACATCATCAAATATCACCCCTTGGCTCGAAAAAATGTCCATCATCATGTTATGTGGTGCATCAAAATCAGCTTGTGGAAATGAGTCTGTGCCTAAACCATCTTGATTAGACACCATGACTAAGCGATAGCCCGCTTTTTGTAGCTTAAGCAGAGAAGGGATAACCTGTGGCTCAAACACCAATTTGTCTAAACGATCGAGCTGTTTATCTACTGCTGGTTCTTCAACTAAAGTACCGTCTCGGTCGATAAAGAGTATTTTCTGTTTCATCTTACTTCCTTCAATTTTTATCATTCTGTTTCGCAGGACGTTAACGTCTTAATTTAATGCGTTATGAGTAGCTATTTATCCAGCGATTATATTTTTAATAGGGGTTGAGCGTTTTTTGTATTTAGTTTAAGAGTGAGTTTTTAGCGTTCTGAACATAGTGATTAATCTATCGGTATCGGCTGGTGAGCTAAAACTAAAACGAATACGCGAAGCAAGTCTGTTGTCTTTGTAGGCTCTTGCGACAATGCCCGCTTGTTTTAGTGCGACGGCGACCCGTTCTACATCCTCAAATTCCGCTAAGATGAAATTGCCATTGGCAGGTAATACCTTGGCGCCAAACTCAGTTAAGGTTGCGGATAATCTATTACCTTGCACTTTTAGTGCTTCAACCTGTTGTTGCATCAAGGAGATACCATTTGCGGATAAGGCTTTTTCTGCCACTTGTTGAACAGGTAAAGGCACCGGATAGGGCGCGATGACTCGCATGATTAAATCAATGATGTCGGTATTTGCCATTAAGAACCCACAACGTGCGCCAGCCAGTGCAAAGGCTTTTGATAATGTTCTTAACACCACTAAATTAGGGTACTTAGGGAGCAGGTCTGCAACAGAATATTGGGCTGAAAATTCAATGTAGGCTTCGTCAATCACCACAATGGCATTAGGCATAGCAGCAATAGCGGCTTCAATGGTGTCTTTATCCATGATGGTGCCAGTGGGGTTATTCGGATTACAAATAAACACCAGTTTGGCATTCTCGACTTGCTGGGCAAAAGCATCAGGTAACTGATAATCTTTGGTCAGCGATAAGTTGGTGATGCCAATATTGAATGTTTTAGCACTGATGGCATACATGCCATAAGTGGGGCCAAAGCACGCAATACTATCAACCGCAGGAACACAAAATGCTCTTATTAATAATTCGATAGCTTCATCAGCCCCGCGGCAAGTGACAATTTTATCTGCGCTCACTTTTGAGTATTCAGCATAAGCATTAATCAAACTTGCTGGCTGGCATTCAGGGTAACGGTTGAGCTTATCAAGTTCATTATTGTTAAATGGCGACTCGTTAGCGTTTATCCATACATCACCTTGACCGCCAATACGCCTTGCACTTTCGTAAGGCGTTAACTCAAGCAGTTCTGGTCGTGCAAGTCTGGCTGCTATTGGCGTATTCATCGAATTAGTCATCATCCTAATCTCACTTCACTTTTATTTCACAGGCTGTTTAAACGTATGGCAACGGCTTGCTTATGGGCATCGAGTAATTCATTTTCAGCCAATACCATCACTGTCTCACCCAAGCTTTGTAATCCTTGGGCGCTCAGTTCTTGTACGGTAAAGCGGCGGCTAAAATCTGCAAGGGATAAGCTTGATACAGAGCGGCTATAACCGTATGTCGGCAGTACATGGTTAGTGCCGCTAGCATAATCACCAACAGATTCAGGGGTATAAGCACCCAGAAACACGCTACCTGCGCCGCGAACTTGTTTTAGAACTGCACGTGGGTTGTTGGTTTGAATGATTAAATGCTCCGGCCCATATAAATTAGACACTAAAGCCGCTTGCTCAATATCATTCACAATAATACTGCGACTACAGCTCAGTGCTTGAGCTGCTATATCACTGCGCGATAAGGTCTTTAATTGAGACTCAAGCGCCATATTAACTTTTTCAGCTAACGCCATAGACTCAGTAACTAACATAACTTGTGAATCAGGGCCGTGTTCAGCTTGTGATAATAAATCTGCCGCAACAAACGCAGGCTCAGCGTCTTTGTCGGCAATCACTAATACCTCTGATGGACCTGCTGGCATATCAATAGATACACTGCAGCGACCATCTTGGGATACTAAACGTTTTGCTTCAGTCACAAAGCGATTACCAGGGCCGAAGATTTTGTCTACTTGAGGAATACTTTCAGTGCCAAAGGCGAGGGCGGCAATTGCTTGTGCGCCGCCAACTTGATAAATCTCAGTGATGCCGCATACTTTTGCTGCGTAAACAATGGCATCATTAATTGGTGGCGGGCTAACTAAAACCCGTTGTTGGCATCCAGCAATTTTTGCCGGCAGCGCTAGCATCATTACAGTGGAAATCAACGGCGCACTGCCGCCTGGAATATACAAACCCACATTTTCAATAGCTTCAGAGCGAAGCTCGCAGCGGATCCCTGGCTGAGTTTCAACATCAATAGGGCTAAAGGTTTGTGCCTGATGAAAGCGTTCAATATTTTCTGAGGCCACGGCAATGGCTTGCTTCACCTCATCAGATACGCGGGCGCAGGCGGCATTAACTTGCTGCTCAGTTAACCCTAAGGTGTCGACTTCAACGCCATCAAACTTTTGATTAAAGAGCGTTAACGCTTGATCGCCGTCTTTAACCACAGCATTAATTATGTCGCGCACGGTTTGCTCAACACTATAATCACCAATTAATGGCGAGCGAGCTAAGGCTTGTTGCTGCGCCTTAGCATCAAGCTTGGTCCATTTAAGAATTTGCATTTGCTGCTTCACATTTGCCATAAAGGCTACCCCGCCATTTTTTCAATTGGCATAACTAGAATTGAACTTGCCCCTAAGGCGGTTAATTCTTCCATCGTGTCCCAGAATAAATCTTCAGTGCTGACAGCGTGAACAGCAACTCGATTGCTATCATCGTTTAATGGCAGCACAGTTGGGTTTTCAGCGCCCGGTAATAAAGCCACAATTTGATCTAATGTTTCAGTTGGCGCGTGTAGCAGGATATATTTACTTTCGCGAGCGCGAACCACACCATTCATGCGTGATAATATTTTATCGATAAGTGCTTGTTTAGCAGGCACTTGCTCTTGTGCTGATTGGATAATACAAGCCATTGAACGGTAGATAACGTCAGTTTCGTATAAGCCGTTGGCTTCAAGGGTGGCACCAGTTGAAACCAAGTCACAGATCCCGTCAGAAAGGCCTGCACGTGGTGCGACTTCAACTGAACCTTTAAGCATACAGTCACTGTAATTAATGCCTTTTTCTTGCATATAACGACGTAGCAGGTTGGGATAAGAAGTGGCAATACGTAAACCTTCTAAAGAAGTGGCATCTTGGTAGCTAAATTCATTAGGCACCGCCAGTGATAAACGACAAGCACCAAAATCAAGTTCGCGTAATTTAACGCAATCTGATGGTTTACCCAGTGATTGACGCTCTATTTGTTCTTCTTCTAGAACATTCTCGCCAATAATCCCTAAATCAACCACACCATCCATAACTAGACCCGGAATATCATCATCACGTACCCGCAATAAATCGATTGGCATGTTGTCAGCGTGCACAATCAAGCGCTGCTCATTAACATTGAATTTAACGCCACAGCTTTTTAATAGCTTTTGAGACTCTTTTGAAAGTCGGCCAGATTTTTGGATTGCGATACGTAGTCTGTTATTTTCGCTCATAATGAAGCCTCTAATAAAATTGATATAAAAAACAAATATTTAAAACCTAAAACTAAAAAACCCCTGAAATTTCTTTCAGGGGTTTGGGTATTTTGTCCACCGCCTGAAGGAAATAGTCCTTCGGCAGTTAGCATCCGAAGGCTACCGCATATGGTGATGATGATGATTTGTATTGATTCGGATGAACATAATAAATTCTCTTTAAATTAACGTATGTAATTTTTTTACAACCTATTTTGCGACAGACTGTAATTTGTGTACAAACACGTTAACCGCTTTTAAGTTTGTTTGCAATACAGAATAAACACATATTTTGTATTTTTTTGAAATAAAAAATATATCTTATATCAGGCTGATGATTACATGGTTTTTAGGCGTTTATTTGTCCAGTTTGTATATACAAGTTAATGATAAACATTAGTTTATGTAAAGCTAAGGATTTTATCGATATTTAAAAAGGGCTGTAAAATAGTGAGCCTAGATTACTGTTCGAATAGCAACTTTAAATTGATAAATTGATAAATTGATAGGCAAAGATTGTTACCCAAGCGATTAAAATAGATAATAAGCCACATATAAGTTGCTTACTATCAATGCTGAAAGAGTCAAATGTGACCACTCGATTACAAAAAGAAGTACAACTGGCTTTTTCGCCAACTGGCGCATTAGCGAGAGGGATCCATTCCTATCGCCCAAGACAAAGCCAATACGATATGGCGCTGGCGGTGAGCGATGCTATAGATCAAAAGCATAATGTGATCCTTGAGGCTGGTACTGGGGTGGGTAAAACATACGCCTATCTGATCCCGGCGTTATTAAGTGGCAAACAAATTATCATCAGCACTGGCAGTAAAAACCTTCAAGAGCAGTTATTTTTTAAAGACTTACCTTTATTACTGAAGATGTTTTCAGTAGCGCCCAAAACCGCCTTATTAAAAGGCCGTAGTAATTACTTATGCCAATTAAAATTGGACAAAAACTTACAACATATTAGCCAGATGCCACCGAAAGTGGTTGATGAACTCATTAAAATTAATCAATGGGCCAGTGTGACCAAAGATGGTGATATTGGTAACTTGACCGCTGTGGCTGAAAACTCAGCCACCATTGCCACAGTAACCAGCACCAAAGAAACTTGTACCGGTAAACGTTGCAGTTTTTATGATGATTGTTTCAATCGTAAAGCCAAAATAAAAGCACAAGATGCCAAAGTTGTGGTGGTGAATCATCACTTGTTTTTTGCCGATCGTTTATTAAAAGACACTGGCTTTGCCGAGTTATTGCCCGATGCTGATGTGGTCGTTTTTGATGAGGCACATTTGGTGCCTGATGTTTGTATTAATTATTTCGGCCAACAAATTCCAACCAGAGAGCTAGACAGATTACTTCATCGTATCATTGAGGTCTATCACAACGAGCTGCGCGATACCATTCAGCTTGAGCAATTAAGTCAACGTTGTTTAATCAAATTGGCTTCGTGGCAAAATGATTTGATTGATGCTGATGTTTCTGACTGGCGACAGGTTATTTCCAATAAATCACTTGCGAGTTCATCTTGGGAATTGTTGAAAGAATTCAATTTATTAACACAGGTTATTACCGAACACGTCGGACGAAGTGAATCTTTAGATGACATTGTAGTGAAGTTATCGACACTGGTGGCTAATCTTTATAGTTACTTTGAATGCAATGACAGTAATGCAGCTTATAGTGTTGAGCCCAGCGGGCAGCATACTATGCTACGGATCTCGCCGATTAATATTGCTAAACAATGTCAGCAATTATTTGATAAGCAAACCCAGTGGATCTTTACCTCGGCGACCTTGCAGGTTAATCGCCAGTTAACGCATTTTGCGGATGAAATGGGTTTATCGAAAGCCAAGCAAATGATTTTAGATAGCCCATTTGATTACCCCAATCAAGCCATGTTTTGCGTGCCGCGCCATTTAGCGAAATCAGGCCAGTCTGCAGCTAATGTTAATCAGCTGGTGGATGTTTGTATTCAAGCCATTAATGCGGCCCAAGGGCGAACGTTTATTTTATTTACCAGTCACCAGATGTTGCAGCAAGTGGCTATCGCATTACAAAGGCGAGTGCAATACCCCTTGTTAGTGCAAGGCTCGGCCAGTAAACAAAGTCTGTTAAACAAGTTCAGGCAACTCGGTAATGGGGTATTACTTGGCACCAGCAGTTTTTGGGAAGGTGTCGATGTAAGAGGGCGGCTACTTAGCTGTGTGATTATTGATAAGCTGCCGTTTGTTTCACCTGATGATACCTTGTACCGCGCCCGTGCAGCTAATGCTGAACGCAGTAATAAAGATCCCTTTGCCAGTATATCTTTGCCCCAAGCGGTGATCAGTTTAAAGCAGGGTGTAGGAAGGTTAATTCGAGATGAGAAAGATCGCGGGGTGTTAATATTGTGCGACAATCGCATCGTAAACAAAGCTTATGGTGAAGCTTTTATTAACTCGTTACCGCCAATGCATCGCACCCGAGATTTAGATAAAGCGTTAAGCTTTTTAAAAAGCATCCCATAAGTTATTATACTGCAGTTGATGATTTAGCTGACTCAGTGCCGATACAATGCCTTGCAGGCTTTAGGTTATTTAGCTAAATCACCATACTCAGCATTAGTTAGCCCAGCATTTTTTCCATAGTTAATGGTAAGGTAAACACGTTTTTACATGACTCAACTTCATACAGATTTAACGATTCTCGCATTAGATACTTGCACTGAATCTTGTTCAGCGGCTTTGTTACATGACAACAAACAGTATAATCGCGTGTTTGATGCACCAAGAGAGCATAGCCAACGTATATTACCTATGGTTGATGAGGTGCTAACCGAAGCCGGCATTAAAATTTCAAATGTAAATTTAATAGCCTATGGTCGTGGACCTGGCAGCTTTACCGGTATTCGTATTTGTACCAGTATGACTCAAGGCCTCGCGCTTGGTCATGATATTCCCGTGATTGGAGTATCAACCTTGGCTGCAATGGCGCAAATGGCCATCGAAACCGAACAAGCTGAACAGATATTTTGTGCCATTGATGCCCGTATGAGTGAAATTTATTGGGGACAATTTATTAATGTCGACGGCATTGCAACGCTAGTGGGGGCTGAGCATGTTTCTAGCCCTGATTCAGTTGACGTTATTTTAGATAAGCAAAAGCCAATGCATATTTGTGGCACTGGTTTTGTAGCCTATCCAGATTTATTAAATGATGTAGCGAAAAAACAGGCGACCCAGATAACATTACCCGACGCATCAGCTATGATTAAGTTAGCTATAAAAGCTCATGAGCAAGGACTTGCGACCTCAGTGGATGAACTTGCACCTGTGTATTTACGTGACAAAGTCACCTGGAAAAAATTACCTGGTCGTGAATAAATAACACCATGAGTTTACAGCAGTGATAGGGAGCTATTGTCAGCTATCACTGATGTAACAGATAAGGCCGATTGGGTTGCCATTGTCAAATGCGCCATAATGGCTTTTTATAATAGGAGTGATAACAATGAATGCTTTTTTACATACTTCAGTTCAGCCTTTATCCTCCTATAATCCCAGCAATATTAATGGGCATAAAAACGTTTCAGCTATCTCAACTAACGCTGTTGTTAAGCTTTCTGCATTACAAAATCAAACTCAACTAACTAATCAAACAGATACGCTTGATGCCGTTAAAGATGACAGCAAACAGTTACCGGCGCTAACTAGCGCAGAATTTGATTCCAAGCTTGATGCTAAATTGCAATACGACAATGACATGGCGTCAGCGACAAGAGATAAGCCATTCAAAGACCATTGTCAGACATTGGCCAGTGCTGGTGCGATACAAGAATATTTAATAAACCAACATTCTGCGCAACGAGAACATATTCAACAAATGGTAGGAATAGATTTATATGCATGATGCGCGACCTAACAAGTTATCCGCTATCCCTTCAAAAGGTCGCTTTTTTCTCGAACTATTATTTGCCTTTTTAATTACCAAACTGCCTTTCATTAGTATTCCATTCAAATGGTTTGAAAGTTATTTCCATGAAATATCTCATGGCATAGCAGCCATCTTATCTGGCGGCATAGTCACTAAAATCCAGTTGTTTCCCAATGGTGCAGGCCTTTGTTTTACTCAAGGCGGTTTTGCGCCATTGATTACTTTTTCTGGCTACCCCGGTGCTGCCTTGTGGGGCTATATGATTTTCTTGCTAGCCACTTGGCGTGCAGGGATCCGCTTTACCTTAGGCATTTTAGGAATAACCGTTATTGGTTCATTAATCCTGTGGGCACGGGATCTACTCACCATCGGCATATTAATTTCACTTGCGGTGGTATTCTTATTACCTCTTAAATTTGATCATAATGCTTTACTTAATAGCCTATTAAGGGTCATGGGATTGATGATTGTCTTAAATGCCATGGCGAGCCCTACGGTACTATTTCGAGTCGTAGGCCAAGGGGATGCAGCTAAACTGTCGCAACTGACTTGGATTCCTGCATGGATATGGGTGATTATGTGGCTGATATTCAGTTGTTTTATGTTATGGATGTGTTGGAAAAGAGTTGACGACAAAAAGCTGCCAATCGGCTAAAGTGATCGACTTAGCAACCTTTGCCGTACCAGTTGCTGATATTTTCGAGACAATTTCTTCAGGGAGAAGACAATGAAACGTACGTTATTATTATCTACCGCTATTGGGCTTAGCGTTTTAGGCTTGTCTGCTGTCACTAACACAGCAATAGCTCATAACCATGGCATGGCTGAAAATACACAGGCTGTTAAGGTTAACCCGCAACTGGCTGCAGCCGTCGCCAGTGATTTCAGAACCGAGAAAAGTAGCGCACGGGATAAATACCGTAACCCATCAGAAACTTTAACATTTTTAGGTATTCAACCTGATGATACCGTGATTGAATTATGGCCTGGCGGTGGCTGGTATGCGCAAATTTTAGCACCATACCTAGCTGATAAAGGCCATTATATTGGTGCGATTTTTGAGACCAACCCAAAAGAAGACACTAAAAGAACCCAGTATTACGCTAAAGCCGGTAAAAAGTTTGAAGCTTGGCTTGCTGAAAACAAAGCGGTATTAGGCAATGCTTCAACAGTTACATTCCAGCCGCCAGCATCATTAGCTTTAGGGGATGATAACAGTGTTGATTATGTACTGACTTTCAGAAACCTACATAATTGGGCTGGGCAAGCGCAATTAGAAAATGCCTTCACTGCATCTTATAAAGTGTTAAAAGAGGGTGGTGTGTTTGGTGTAGTAGAACACAGATCAAACCCTGGAATGTCATTTGAAAGCGGTTATATGGATCAAGCTGAAATGATTACTCTAGCTGAAAAAGTGGGCTTCACTTTAGCGGCAACCTCTGAAATTAATGCTAACCCTAAAGACACCAAAGATTATGAGAAAGGGGTTTGGACTTTACCACCGCGTTTAGCATTAAAAGAGCAAGATAAAGACAAGTATCTTGCTATTGGTGAAAGCGATCGCATGACGCTAAAATTCATCAAAAAAGCTAAGTAATCTTAAGTTAGACATTCAGATAAAAAGAGTCAATTACGTGCTTATGAATGAGTCAATTGAACAATCGCTGCCAGTTGAAGAAGTCGATTTTCAATTGGCTCATATTCGTTTAAGCGCCAAACGCTATGGCTGTAAAAATAAGCCTATTTTATTGGCTTTACATGGCTGGTTAGATAATGCTGATAGCTTTGAACCTTTAGCTAAAGCGTTACATACTCAGGGTATATTAAGCCAATTTCAACTACTCGCTATTGATTGGCCAGGTCACGGTAATTCACAACATAGACCTGGTAGTTATCCACTTCATTGGCTTGATTATATTTATGACTTGGATGAATTAATCAATCAAATAAGCCCTTCATCCCCCCTCAACATCATTGGACACTCTTTAGGTGGTATTATTGCTGCGGCTTATAATGCTTGCTTTGCACACAAAGTCGATAAGCTCATTTTGATTGAAGCATTAGCACCGTTATATGAAAAGCCAACCCATGCCCAAAAGCGGTTGATTAATAGCTTTCAACAGCATAATCGTTTTAATGGCGCTAAATCATCGATGGCAAACATAGCAATAGTTAAGCAAAGCTTTACCCTCGACAGGGCGGTTAATGCCCGTCATCAGTTAACTGGCCTTGATAAAGTATGGTGTGAGTTAATCATTAAACGTAATGTTGAAATTAAACATCAGCAATTATGTTGGAAAAGTGATCCCCGCCTTAAGCTAGACTCACCTTATCGTTTAACCTTTGAACAGGTTGACGCATTAATGAGCATGAGCGATACCCAGTGTTTATTAATATTAGGCGAGCAGGGCTTTAAGCAGTTAAAATTAGCTTTACCTCAAGCATTATCATGGTTTAGTCGCCTATCCCATATACAAATTGAAGGTGATCACCACCTACATATGGGTAGTGCAAAGCTTGTGTCCGATAAAATTAGAACTTTTATTCTAAGTTAGTATCTTGTTGTGGTGAAATCACTAGGATTTTTATTTCATTTATGTGATTATGGTCCGAATTTAAACGGCCGTATGATTTTATGGCTAAACAATAAAAATTAACGCAAACAACTTTGCTGCGACTAACAATAATAAAATTTTACGCTAGTTTTAAAGAGCAGTGATTTTTAGACCTTGCCAATATTGAAGGGCTCCTTCATAGCAATGGGCTAATTAAATAGGAGAAAATTGTGGACCATCCTTGGATTAATAATTTACCAGAAAATGTACCAGCAGAAATTGACTCTGAACAATTTACCTCTTTGGTAGACATGTTTGAAACAGCAGTGTCTAAATATGCTGATCAGCCTGCTTTTATCAACATGGGGGCGACATTAACCTATCGTAAGTTAGAAGAAAGAAGTCGTGCATTTGCTGCCTATTTACAAAACGAACTCAAGCTTGAAAAAGGCGATAGAGTCGCGTTAATGATGCCAAACCTGTTGCAATACCCTATTGCACTGTTTGGTATTTTACGTGCAGGGATGGTAGTGGTAAACGTCAATCCACTTTATACCCCAAGAGAACTTAAACATCAGTTAGTCGACTCTGGCGCTAAGGCTATTGTGGTGGTATCTAATTTTGCCCGCACCCTTGAAGAAGTCGTTGCAGAAACACCGGTAGAATCTGTGATTATCACCGGGCTTGGTGATCAGCTTAGTGCACCTAAACGCACCCTAGTTAACTTTATTGTTAAATATATCAAAAAGATGGTGCCTAAATATGATTTGCCACATGCATTATCTTTCAGACAGTCGCTTACCAAAGGTCGCCGTTTACAATATATCAAGCCTGAGATAACCACTGATGACTTATCATTTTTACAGTACACCGGTGGTACCACAGGTGTTTCTAAAGGCGCAATGCTAACTCACGGCAATGTGGTCAGTAATGTCTTGCAAGCTAATGGTGCCTATTCGCCAGCCTTAAAAAATGGCTCAGAGTTTGTGGTTACCGCTTTACCGCTTTATCACATATTTGCATTAACTGTTAATTGCCTATTGTTTTTACACAAGGGCAGTAAAAACTTACTTATTACTAACCCAAGAGATTTGCCAGCATTTATTGGTGAACTTAAGAAATATCCATTCACAGCCTTAACTGGGGTTAATACCTTATTTAATGCCTTAGTGAATAACGAAGATTTTAAAAGTTTAGATTTTAGCCGCTTAAAGTTCTCAATTGGCGGTGGCATGGCGGTACAAAAAGCGGTGGCTGATAAATGGCAGGCCATTACCAAAACGCGCCTGTTAGAAGGTTATGGTTTAACCGAGGCATCACCACTAGTGACCTGTTGTCCTTATAACCTCGAAGGTTACAATGGCTCAATTGGTTTTCCTGCTCCTTCGACTTTCATTCAAGTCCGAGATGATGACGGTAAGGTATTAGCCCAAGGTGAAACAGGTGAGTTATTTGCTAAAGGCCCTCAGGTAATGAAAGGCTACTGGCAACGCCCAGAAGAAACTGCCAAAGTGATTGATAAAGATGGTTGGTTAGCCACGGGTGATATTGGTTACATGGATGAGCAAGGCTTCTTTTTTATTGTTGACCGTAAAAAAGACATGATTTTAGTTTCTGGCTTTAATGTTTTCCCTAACGAAGTGGAAGACGTGGTGGCATTGCACCCAAAAGTGGTTGAAGTTGCTGCTGTTGGTGTTCCAAATGATGCAAGCGGGGAATTAGTTAAGATTTTTGTCGTTGCAAAAGATAACACTGTGACTGAACGCGATCTCATTAAGCATTGTCGCCAACATTTAACAGGATATAAGGTACCAAAACTGGTAGAATTCAGAGATGAGTTACCCAAATCCAATGTAGGTAAGATTTTACGACGAGAACTTCGAGACGAAGTTAAATCAGCGTAAAGTAAAGCCGGCAATAGCCGGCTTTTTATTAGCTTTATATTGGTTAAAAAGATAAAATTGGAGCGTATTTTGTTATCGTTTGAATATATCAGCGACCCAGAAAGTTTAGCGAAATTAGTAGCACAGTATCAGCAAAGTGAATTACTTGTGCTTGATACCGAATTTGTTAGAACACGAACTTATTACGCAAAGTTAGGGCTTATTCAAGCCTATGATGGTAAGACGCTAGCGTTGATTGATCCCGTTGCCTTAGCTGATTTATCAGCATTTTGGCAGTTATTGTCAGATACGAATATCACTAAACTTGTTCATTCATGCAGTGAAGACTTAGAAGTGTTCGCGCGCTATGGTCAATGTCAGCCAAGTCCCTTATTTGATAGTCAAATTGCAGCGACCTTTACAGGCCTAGGGCATGGTTTAGGTTACGCGAAACTGGTTAATACCTTTTTAGATATCGAAATAGATAAAGGTGAATCACGCACCGACTGGATGAAACGTCCACTGACTGATGCACAACTGCAATACGCTGCAAATGATGTGTTTTACCTTTACAAGCTTTACCCGCAATTGTTAGCGAAAATACAACAATCTAACCGTATGGATTGGCTACTTGAAGAAGGTGAGCGCATGACAGAAGGGCGTTTAACTCCGCCTGATGAAGAGCTTGCTTATTTAAAAGTGAAAAATGCGTTTCAACTATTTCCACAGCAGCTCGCTTACTTAAAAGTATTAGCTACTTGGCGCTTACAAAAAGCGTTGAAAAAAGACTCAGCCCTTGGGTTTATCATTAAAGATCATGCCTTAATTGCATTAGCTAAAAAACAACCTAAGACAGTGATTGAGCTTAATCAGCTAAATGATCTAACAGAGCATGAAAAACGCTTTCACGGTAAAGAACTGATTAAAGTGTTACAAACTGCTGACTTAAACAATCTGCCTGAAGCAGTAGATGTAATCGCTCTGAAAAATGGTTACAAAGCCTCATTTAAAGAAGTGAAAAATATTCTTATTCAAGTGGCTGAGCAACATGACGTTGCTATTGAGTTTATCGGTTCTAAACGTTTAATTCATGAGTTTTTAATGTGGTTGTACAATAAGCAACCTGCAGAAAAACCATTGTTATTAAAAGGCTGGCGCGCCAAGCTAGTAAAAGATGCCCTAGTTGCAATCAAGTTTAGCTAAATAGACACATCAAGTGTAAAAATTGTTGCTACAAAAAAGCCAAGAGTAAACTCTTGGCTTTTCTTTACGCTCTGTGACTAGAGAGTATTTTTTACAAGCTCAGGTACAAACTCAGGCTTATTTACCTTCAGGTAAGGTCACATTTAGTTCTAATACAGATAGGTTTTCATCATTTTGTTCTAATTGAACCGATACCTGATCTTCAGAGATATGTACATATTTTCTAATGACTTCAAGGATCTCTTGTTTCATTTTCGGAAAATAATCTGGCGCGTCACGTTCACCACGTTGGTGCGCAACAATAATTTGTAAACGCTCTTTAGCTGTGACCGCTGTGTTGGTTTTTTTGTTACTTTTAAAGTAGTCGAGTATAGACATAGTTAGCTACCAAATATCCTTTTTAGGAATCCTTTTTTCTCTTCTGTCAGAAATCTAAATGGTACTTCTTCACCAAGTAAACGTTGTACAGTATCAGCATAAGCAAGACCTGCATCACTTTCGTCATCGATAATTACTGGCACACCAGAGTTTGAAGCTTTTAGCACTGCTTGTGACTCAGGAATGACCCCAAGTAATTTAATTGCCAAAATCTCATTCACATCTTCAACACTGAGCATTTCACCTGTTTTAACTCTAGCAGGAGAATAACGTGTTAGTAATAGAAACTCTTGAATAGGTTCTAAATTTTGTTCAGCTCGACGTGAACGGCTTTGCAACATTCCCAAAATACGGTCAGAATCTCGTACTGAACTGACTTCTGGGTTGGTGGTAACAATAGCAATATCAGCAAAATACAATGCCATCATTGCGCCTTGCTCGATTCCTGCCGGTGAGTCACAAACAATATAATCGAAATCTTTGCTTAGCTCTTCTAATACACCACCAACGCCTTCTTTAGTCAGGGCATCTTTATCACGTGTTTGTGACGCGGGTAAAATAAACAGTTTGTCACAACGCTTATCTTTGATTAATGCTTGATTAAGATTGGCTTCACCATTGATCACATTGACAAAGTCGTAAACGACTCGTCGCTCACAACCCATAATTAAATCGAGGTTTCGTAAACCGATATCAAAATCAATGACGACTGTTTTCTTTCCTTTCAAGGCTAAGCCAGTCGCTATTGCTGCGCTTGAGGTTGTTTTACCAACACCGCCTTTTCCTGATGTGACAACAATAATCTGTGCCATGTTGTTATATATCCTTTTAAGTTGCCACTTACTGTGGCAATGATTCAACCATGAGTGTTTCGCCATTTAAGCGAATGCAGCCGCGTTGGTCACTGCAGTTTTGTTGCAAATGCTCAGCTAACCAATACTGCCCAGCAATAGAAACGAGTTCGGGGTCTAATGCATTGGCAATAATAATACTATTAACATCGCCAGACGCCCCGGCCATTGCTTTGCCACGTAATGCACCGTATATATGAATGCTACCATCTGCAATGACTTCTGCGCCATTGCCAACCGCACCAAAAATGACTAAATCAGCATTTTTTGCGTAAATTTGTTGTCCTGAACGGATATTTTGCTTAACTATTTTGGTTTCTTTTAATGGCGCAGGCATACTTTTAGCTTGTTTGCCTGATTTAACCACTGCAAGGCCTAATAGTTTGGCTTGGCTACTAATGCTTTCATTTGCTGATGTTACACCCACTATAATGAGTTTGTTATCAGTAAGAAGTTGTTTTAATGCGGCTAAATTAATGTTTTCTTGCTCAATTGCACTTAAATTTAAGATTAACGGTGCACCAATAAAAAACTGTGGCGCTTGGGATAATTTACTTTCTAAGTCAGCTGCAATAGCGTTGAAATCATGGGTGTTGATATGGAGTACTGAAAGCGTGAAAGAGGTAGCTTTTAACTCGAGACTTTGTGTGGCCATCCAGGCTTTACTCTCCAAAAAATGTCAGTCTAAGAACTGAATTACAATTAATTTAATCATTGTCCATGTTATAGTGTGCGTTGTTTACTATCAAGCAAGAAACAGAGGAATTTAACCCCAAGATGATTTGTACTGTATATAAAAGTAGTCGAAAAGTTGATACCTATTTATTTGTCGAGAAGCGTGACAATTTCGATGCCGTTCCTGAGGCTTTAATGAAAATGTTTGGCGTCCCCAAACTGGTGATGATGGTGCCTTTATTAAAAAGAACTGAACTTGCCATGGCCGACATTGAAAAAGTAAAAGCTGAGCTTGCTGACAAAGGCTACTATTTACAAATACCGCCCCCTGTTGTTAATTTACTGGCAGAGCATCGTAGAAGTTTAGGTTTAAATGACTAGCGATATTTTTTAAAATAGTTATAGTTTGTTTATGATATAATTATATATTTTACTATTCCGGTGCCTGCTAAAACGTGTTAACGTTTAGTTAATAAAAATAAGAATAGCAATGCTGAGTTAATTTAGGACAATTTATGATTTGGAAGATCATTTCATCTGTAATAGTTTATTTATTGGCTGTGAATTTGGTTTTTGCGCAGCAAGATATTAGTTTTGATGATTATTTAGACTCACTTAAAGATAAAGCTATCGCTGCGGGTATTTCCTCAAACACGATCGATGAACATTTCTCAAAAATCAAAGTGTTTAAAAGAGCCACAGTAAAGGGCTCTGAAACCAGTTTGAATCTAGAAAGTTACATACCTAAAAATGTACCTGAAATAA
This sequence comes from Shewanella sp. 4_MG-2023, assembly GCF_030548015.1. NCBI lineage: Bacteria > Pseudomonadati > Pseudomonadota > Gammaproteobacteria > Alteromonadales > Shewanellaceae > Shewanella > Shewanella sp. 4_MG-2023. Next base: position 87,113 of record NZ_JAUORL010000015.1, on the reverse strand, counting down.
CCGTCGTTACCGCAAGAGCCATGTTGAAAGAACAACAAGACGCTATCGTTGCTATTGGCGATCGTTATGGTGTTCAGCCACGTTTTTTAGTTGCGCTATGGGGATTAACCTCAGAGTTTGGTGAGCAACAAGGTAATTTTCCGATTTTATCTGTCACCGCATCCAATGCTTATTCTGGCAATCGTGAGCAATTTTACATTGATGAATTTATTGCTGCTTTACGCATCATTGAATCTAATGATGTTCAATACGAGCAATTAATCGGTTCATCAACTGGCGCTATGGGTCACCTACAATTAATGCCGTCACAGTACTTAGCTTTTTCGCAAGATGGTAATGGCGATGGCAATAAAGATATTTGGAATAATCAGTACGATGCCTTTGCAACTGCAGCATCAATGCTGCAGGCATCCGGTTGGCGTAATGATGAAACCTGGGGGCGTCAAGTTAGCTCAATTGAAGCATTAGCCGTGGAAGATACCGGTATAGACAATGCTAAAACGTTTAATGAATGGCAAGCGCTTGGTGTACGTCGCTATAACGGTAATGATTTGCCCAAGCGTGATGATATGCAAGTTGCTTTGTTAATGCCTGACGGTGAAAAAGGTCGCCAATATCTGGTGTATAATAATTTCAAACTGCTTCAAAAATGGTCTAACAGCGTACATTTTTTATTAACTGTGACTTACCTTTCTGAACGAATCAAAAATCCGCCAATCAATTAGTGGTACAATAGCGGCAATGTTATTCTATTACTATTGAACTATGTCTTTTTGGAATGAAAAAAAACTCGAAGAAATGAGTATCGTGCAGTGGGAATCACTGTGCGATGGTTGTGGAAAATGCTGCTTAAACAAATTAATCGATGATGAAACAGAAGAGTTGTATTACACCAATGCAGCTTGTCATTTGTTAGATGATGAATCTGGCGGTTGTCGACGTTATCCTGAACGCTTCAAATATGTTCCAGCTTGTACGGCCATTACTGCAGATAATGTAGCTGAATTAACATGGCTACCAGATTCTTGTGCTTATAAGCGTTTATACCAAGGCAAAACGCTTCCCAGCTGGCATCCTTTACTGACAGGTTCTAAAGAGGCCATGCATGAAGCTGGCATATCGGTGAAGGGTAAAACCATTAATGAAACCAAAGTACGTGAGCTAGAAGACTATATCGTACTTTGGCCATTAAAAGACGTTGAATAGTCATTTTTTATTTAGCTGGTTTTACTGCAGGAATGATTATTACTGCCAGTACGACTAAATAAACGATAAAAGTGACAACCATCCATTGCGCCATGCTTACTGATAAGAATGTCCAAGGCGAGTCACTGCACATGCCAGTAGGGGAAAACACTGCTGGGAGCCATTTATCCAGTGGCATCCATGTTGGAAATTCAGGGAAAAATGAGCAGGTGGAGAAAGGCGATGGGTCGACCTGTAGTTTATTAAGTTCAAGTGATAACTTTAATCCCCAGGCAGCACTGACTCCCCAAGCTCCGATAGCTATTATTCTGGTTAACCAGAATTTTGGTGCTATCAGCCCCACCATAGCGGCAATAATTAATCCTAAAACCGCCACTCTGACATAAATGCACATGACACATGGGGCTAAATTCATCACGTATTGGAAAAATAGCGCAGCAGCCTCTAGGCCAATTGCTGACATAAGTAATATTAACCAAGCGCTACGTGAACGAGTGAAACTCTGTAAACGATTCAAATCAAACTCCTTTCGATCTTATATTTATTATTAGTATGAAAACTCAACGGGATATAAAAAAGCACCCTCATTAGAGGGTGCTTAATTGATAATGTTCAAATTATTAAACATTAATGCCCGCTTGCAGCGCCAATAACGTCTTTCGCAGTATGATGAATAATGATGTGACTATCATAAAAATACTGGGTCATATCGGTTAAGAAGCCAGATTCAATAGTAACAACACCGACAATTGACAGTACAATCGTATAAGGCAGTGCCATCCAAACCATACGGCCATAGGACAGTCTTACTAATGGTGCTAAAGCAGAGGTCAGTAAGAATAAGAATGCAGCTTGACCGTTAGGGGTCGCAACAGAAGGCAGGTTAGTACCTGTGTTAATCGCCACAGCTAATAAATCAAATTGGTCACGGGTGATTTGGCCACTGATTAATGCTGCTTTTACTTCATTAATATAGACAGTACCCACAAACACGTTATCGCTCACCATCGACAATAAGCCATTAGCAATATAGAACACCACTAACTGGGCGTTACCTTCAAAGCTTAGTGCCCATTGAATAACAGGGGCGAATAAATGTTGATCAATAATCACACCAACCACGGCAAAAAATACCGCAAGTAAGGCTGTGAAAGGTAAGGCCTCTTCAAATGCTTTACCAATCGCATGTTCATCTGTCACGCCATTAAATGCCGTGGTTAAGATGATAACGGATAAACCAATCAAACCAACAGAGGCTAAATGGAAGGCTAAACCTACGACCAACCAAATACCTACAAGAGCCTGAACAACCAGTTTCATCTTATCGGCAGTGGTTCTGTTTGCATCTTCATAGGCAGCATAATCGCTTAAAATTTTATGAACCGCATCTGGCAGTTGTGCGCCATAGCCAAACCATTTAAATTTTTCAACAATGAAGCAAGTGGCTACACCCGCGATTAATACTGGCATGGTAACAGGTGACATACGAATAAAGAATTCACCAAATTGCCAATGAGCTTGGGCTGCAATGATTAAGTTTTGTGGTTCACCGACCATAGTACAAACACCGCCAAGAGCAGTACCTACACCAGAGTGCATTAGTAAGTTTCTTAAGAAACCACGAAAAGCCTCTAACTCTTCATCGCATAACTGTTCACGATCTTCTTTAGTGTGGTCATGATCTGAACTAAAGTCTTTACCTGATGCCACCTTGTGATAAATCGAGTAGAAACCAACGGCTACAGCGATGATAACCGCGATAACTGTTAGGGCATCTAAAAAGGCCGACAGAAAAGCAGAAGCGGTACAAAACATCAATGAAACAACAATTTTTGAACGTACTTTAGTGATCATTTTAGTGAATACAAAAAGTAGCAATTGCTTCATGAAGTAAATACCAGCAACCATGAAGATTAATAATAATAATACTTCTAGGTTAGCTTCTATTTCATGTAGAACTTGTGTGGGGGAGGTCATGCCTATAATTACAGCTTGTATGGCGAGTAAGCCGCCAGGCTGTAATGGATAGCATTTTAGTGCCATTGCAAGGGTAAAAATAAATTCTACTACCAGTACCCAACCTGCGATGAATGGGCTGACATAGAAAAATAATAATGGATTTATAACGAGGAACAACAATATTGCATATTTATACCATCTTGGTGAATTACCCAAGAAGTTATGAAAAAATGCATTACCAGCAGTTGACGGCATAATAGCCTCTCCAGTTGTGATTTTGTGATAGTGAAATTTACTGGAAGGAATTTCGTGACAAATAGAGCGACGTATTTACAGCTGACTTTGAATAAGACGAATTACATTGTTTCTAAACTATCTTGCTCAGTAAACAATTTTTCGTCATAGCCTTTTTTATCAGTCATTTAAACGCATTATATTTGTTAGTTTCAAAATTCGTTAGCTGTATCGCTAACTTACATCCTTTTGTTTGACGCGGTATTTTAGCGCAAACTTCATTGATTGTAATCCAAGAAAATCTATCATTCGACAAATAGCCAACGAATATAACTGCTACGTCACAAACTTATCTGCGATTGGTGAAAAAGTAACCGGTAACAAGGTTAGATCTAGGCTTTAACTGCTATGTATGGTGTGTATTTATATTTCCTCTGGTATGATCTGTCTATTGGTTAACCACGGGATGTTAAAGTTGACAATTATCAATGCAAAGGGTCCTGCAAGTTTTGCAGAAAAATGGATTGTACGTTCCATCTGGGAAAATAAGTTTCCACCGGGGTCGATATTACCCGCAGAGCGTGAACTATCAGAATTAATTGGCGTAACAAGAACAACATTAAGAGAAGTGTTACAACGATTAGCGCGTGATGGTTGGCTCAAAATTCAACATGGCAAACCAACCCAAGTGAATAATTTTTGGGAAACCTCTGGCTTAAATATTTTAGAAACTATTGCTGATTTAAACCCTGAGGGATTCCCGTTATTGGTTGATCAGCTGCTTTCAGCGCGAGCCAATGTGAGTATTATTTATTTTCGCGGCGCCATTAGAAATAACCCAGAAAAAGCTCAAGCGGTATTAGCAAAAATTCATCAGTTAGAAGACACTGCTGAAGCTTATGCTGATTATGATTATGAATTACATCATGCGTTAGCGTTTTCTTCAGGAAACCCGCTCTATGTTCTTATTCTTAATGGTTTCAAGGGATTGTATAGCAGAGTAGGTCGCTATTATTTCTCGAGTGAAGAGGCGCGAGCGATCTCACTAGATTTTTACAAAAAGCTTGAAGTTTTAGCCATTGAGCACAAATACAATGACGTTAATGGGTTGATGAAATCAAATGGCATTAACAGCGGCGTTATGTGGCAAAAGTTGCGTGATGATATGCCTGCAGAGATTGCTATCAGTAATAAATAATAGCTAATTAATACAGTAAAAAACCAACCGCGAGGTTGGTTTTTTTATGGCTTAAGTTTAATGGAACTCAATAGCAGTGATTACATGGTAGTCATCTTAGTTTCTGCTTTAGCTGGGGGGCATTGCGACAACTTAGTTACATTACCAGACTCTTCAAGTTGCTCAATGCTGACATCAAAGCCCCATAAACGGTGTAAATGCTTTAGCACTTCTTCGTGGCTGTGGCTCAGTGGAATACGTTTATTGGGGATGTAGCGTAATGTTAATGATCGATCACCATTAACTTTTACTTGTTGCACTTGGATATTTGGCTCTAGATTTGACAAGTTATATTGCTGTGATAATTTTTCTCTGATTAAGTGGTAACCACTATCATCATGAATAGCTGAAATAGATAAACGGTTACAACTATCATCATCTAACACACTAAAGAGCTTAAAATCTCGCATAACTTTTGGCGACAGGTATTGGCTTATAAAGCTTTCGTCTTTAAAGTTTTCCATTGCAAATGTAACCGTCGTTAACCAGTCGCTTCCGGCTATCTCAGGAAACCAACGTTTGTCTTCTTCAGTAGGGTGCTCACATATACGCCTGATATCAACAAACATGTTAAAGCCCAAAGCATAGGGGTTTATGCCACTATAATGTGGGCTATTGTAAGCTGGCTGAGCGACCACAGCAGTATGACTTTGTAGAAACTCCAACATAAATCTATCTGTCACAGTGCCTTGATCAAACATATGATTCAAAATGGTGTAATGCCAAAAGGTGGCCCAACCTTCGTTCATTACTTGGGTTTGTTTTTGCGGATAAAAATATTGCGCCATTTTCCGCACAATTCGAACGATTTCACGTTGCCAAGGTTCAAGTAATGGGGCGTTCTTTTCGATAAAATATAAGATATTTTCCTGTGGTTCTTCAGGAAATTTAATTTCATTTTCCGGTTTTATGTTATCAGGGTTAACTGGTACGGTTCGCCACAGGTCGTTAACCTGACTCTGTAAGTAACTCTCACGGTCTTTTTGGCGCATTTTTTCTTCTTTAAACGATATTTCAGCAGGGCGTTTATAACGGTCAACACCATAATTCATTAATGCGTGACAAGAGTCGAGGGTTAGCTCAACTTGCTCAACACCGTAAGTTAATTCGCATTCTCGGATGTAGTTTTTAGCAAACACCAAGTAATCAATAATCGAGCTAGCATCGGTCCATGTTTTAAATAAGTAATTATTTTTAAAGAAACTATTATGGCCAAAACAGGCGTGAGCCATCACAAGGGCTTGCATGGTAATGGTATTTTCTTCCATTAGATAAGCAATACACGGATCGGAATTAATCACAATTTCGTAGGCTAATCCCATTTGACCGCGACGGTAACCTTGCTCCGTTTCAATAAAACGTTTGCCAAATGACCAATGGGTGTAACCAATAGGCATACCGATACCTGCATAGGCATCCATCATTTGTTCTGCGGTGATCACTTCAATTTGATTGGGATAACTTTCTAATTTGTAAAAAGCCGCTACTTTTTCAATTTCTGCCATGTAGGTTTCGAGTAGGTCAAAGGTCCAATCAGGGCCATCATCTAAAGGCTGTTTACCATGGGCTTTAGGCTGTGATTTTTCGGCAATATTGGCTGATTGTGCCGTGTTTTGTAGCTCTTCAATGCCAGCACTTTTGTCGTCAGTAGTCGGTTTTGTCATTGTGACTCCTTAGCTAGGCTGCTTTTTGAATAATTCACGGAACACTGGATAAATATCGTCTACTTCTTTGATGTGTTGTACGGCGATATTGCCAAATTGTGCTTGTAAGGTTTCATATTCACGCCAAAGCGTTTGATGCGCTCTACGGGTTATTTCGATGTAACTAAAATAGCGAGATACCGGTAATATTTTCTCAGCAAGGAGTTGCCTACAAGCTGGTGAGTCATCAGCCCAATTATCGCCATCAGAGGCTTGTGCGGCATAAATATTCCACTCATCAGCAGGGTAACGTTTTTGCTGAATTTCATGCATTAAATTTAAGGCACTAGAAACAATGGTACCGCCTGTTTCTTGTGAGTAGAAAAATTCATGTTCGTCTACTTCTTTTGCTTGGGTGTGATGCCGGATGTAGACCACTTCAAGATTTTTATAGGTCTGGGTTAAAAATAAATACAGTAAAATATAAAATCGTTTTGCCATATCTTTGGTGGCTTGATCCATTGAACCTGAAACATCCATTAGGCAAAACATGACTGCTTGGCTAGATGGTTTTTCACGTTTGGAAAAATTATTAAAACGTAAATCGAAACTGTCTATAAAAGGCACGCTATCGATACGCTTTTTAAGATCTTCAATTTGCTGTTTTAAATCCATGATCAACTCAGCTTGGGTGCCGGGGGTATTTTCAAGCTCGTGAAGCTGCTTAATAAGCTCGGCGAGTAATTTCTTTTTACCTGCAGTCATGGCAATGCGTCTAGCCAATGAAGATCGCAGTGAGCGGACAATATTGATATTGGCTGGTACGCCGACATTAGTGTAACCAGCGCGGTATGTTTCAAACTCAACCATTTGCTTGGCGTTAGTTTGCTGTAAATCCGGTAACGCCAAATCTTCAAATAACAGCTCTAAATATTCATCATTTGAGATTTCAAACAAGAATTCATCTTTACCTTCGCCGCTATTAGAGGCTTCACCTTCGCCACTACCTTGTCCGGCTGCGCCGCCTTTGGGGCGCTCAATTTGATCACCTTTATTAAACTGATCGTTACCTGGGTGGACACGCTCTCTCACACCGCCTTGTCCTTGATGAAATGTCGGTTCGCTGATGTCACGTGTTGGGATACTGATTTTCTCGCCTTTATCGATATCTGTAACACTTCTTCTGGTTACGGCTTCACTGACTGATTTTTTGATTTGCTTTTTGTAGCGTTCAATAAAACGTTGCCTGTTGACGGTACTTTTACCTTTTGCATTGAGGCGTCTATCAATAAAATTTGCCATACACAACTCCTAATGGACTTTGCCCTTAACGGTTTTTAGCGCATAAAGGTAAGGGCAAAGTTAGCAATACTTATGACGATTTACGTACCCTCAAGTACCACTCTGAAAGTAATCTGACTTGTTTTTGGGTATAGCCTTTTTCCATCATGCGATTGATAAAGTCATCGTGTTTACGTTGATCATCTGCTGAGGTTTTCGCGTTAAAAGAAATAACCGGTAATAAATCTTCGGTATTGGAGAACATTTTTTTCTCAATCACCACTCTGAGCTTTTCGTAACTGGTCCACAGTGGATTATTACCGTCATTATTGGCTCTAGCACGTAATACAAAGTTGACGATCTCATTACGAAAATCCTTAGGGTTACTGATACCAGCTGGTTTTTCGATTTTTTCTAATTCAGCATTTAGCGCTGAGCGGTCAAATAATTGGCCAGTTTCTGGATCTCTAAACTCCTGATCTTGAATCCAAAAGTCTGCATAAGTGACGTATCTATCAAAGATGTTCTGACCATATTCTGAATAAGACTCTAAGTATGCGGTTTGGATTTCTTTACCGATAAATTCAACATACTTAGGAATGAGATAACCTTTTAAAAACTCGAGGTACTTTTCACTTAACTCTGCAGGGAATTGTTCCTGTTCGATTTGCTTTTCAAGTACATAAAATAGATGTACTGGGTTTGCAGCAATTTCAGTATCGTCAAAGTTAAACACTCTAGATAATATCTTGAATGCAAAACGAGTTGATAACCCCTGCATTCCTTCATCGACACCGGCATAATCACGATACTCTTGGTACGACTTGGCTTTAGGGTCAGTATCTTTTAACGTTTCACCATTGTAGACGCGCATTTTTGAGTAAATAGAGGAGTTCTCAGGTACTTTTAAGCGTGACAGAATACTGAACTGAGCTAAAGTTTCTAGGGTGCCAGGGGCACAAGGCGCTTTGGATAGTTCTGAGTTTGACAGTAATTTTTGATAAATTTCCATCTCTTCAGAGACCCGTAAACAGTAGGGCACTTTTACGATGTAAACTCGGTCTAAAAATGCCTCATTGTTTTTATTATTTCTAAAAGTGGTCCACTCAGACTCATTGGAGTGAGCTAAAATCATACCGTTATATGGCAAGGCAGATAAGCCCTCTGTACCGTTGTAATTACCTTCTTGTGTGGCTGTAAGCAGTGGATGCAACACCTTAATTGGAGCCTTAAACATTTCCACAAACTCCATCACCCCTTGGTTCGCACGGCATAATGCGCCCGAGTAGGCATAAGCGTCAGCGTCATCTTGTGAAAAATGCTCTAACTGACGAATATCAACTTTACCCACCAATGCTGAAATATCTTGGTTATTCTCATCACCGGGTTCGGTTTTAGCGATAGCGGTTTGATCTAAGATCGAAGGGTAAACCTTAACTACTTTAAATTTAGTAATGTCCCCACCAAATTCATGTAAACGTTTTACTGCCCATGGTGACATGATGGTTTTAATATAACGTGGTGGAATCGCATACTCGTTAGTTAGCAGCTCAGCATCTTCATCGGGATCAAATAAGCATAAAGGGTGATCGTTAACGGGGCTGCGAACGCCATTGGCACTTAAGATGTAAATAGGCACCTTTTGCATTAAGGCTTTGAGTTTTTCTGCTAATGATGATTTACCACCACCTACTGGTCCTAACAGATAGAGGATTTGTTTTGATTCCTCTAGACCTTGGGCAGAATGTTTAAGGTAAGAGACAATTTGTTCAATGGACTCTTCCATGCCATAAAAATCAGTAAAGCTTGGATAGTAAGAAATTAATCTATTTGAAAAAATTCTACTGAGTTTAGGATCTTTTGAAGTATCGATGGTTTTAGATTCACCGATGGCCATTAACATCCGTTCGGCCGCCGACACATAAGCACTTCTGTCTTCCTTACAGATTTCAAGAAACTGCTGCAGTGAGTATTCTTCGTCTAGTTTTTGCTCATAACGTTGTTGGTAATGTTCGAATATGCCCATAAGAAACCCCTTTAAACTAAGGTGAAAGTACTTGAGTGACAGCGCATTTATGGTGTTAAGCCGATTTTAATTTAAACAAAATAGTAGTGCTTTTTAATGGCCGTTAGATAAAGTCTAGGTCAGGGATTTGAGATTAGCGAATAGGGAATTGTAAAAAATTCTAATAAAAACAAAGATAAAACGTTGCAAATGCAACTGTTGCAAATGTAGTTGGTCGGTTTGAGCAGTAACGATAAAACAGAAACACTAAACATGAACCAATAAAAAAGGAGCTAATTAGCTCCTTTTATTCATCTCATTGTAAACTTGTTAGCATTTAGCCAGCGAAGTTTGCGTTAACGAATTCCCAGTTAACTAATTCCCAGAAAGCAGCTAGGTAGTTAGGGCGAACGTTACGGTAATCGATGTAATAAGCGTGTTCCCAAACATCAACAGTCATCAATGGTGTTACTGACTCGTCAGTTAAAGGAGTCGCAGCATTGCTTGTGTTAACAATAGCCACAGAACCGTCAGCATTTTTAACTAACCAAGTCCAAGCACTACCAAAGTTGTTTACTGCAGAATCAGTAAATTTCGCTTTGAATTCTTCAAATGAGCCGAAAGCTGCATTAATTGCTTCAGCGATAGCACCCGTTGGAGCACCGCCAGCATTAGGCGCTAGACAGTTCCAGTAAAAAGTGTGGTTCCAAATCTGAGCTGCATTGTTGAATACGCCACCAGTTGAAGTTTTTACAACTTCTTCTAAGGTTTTGTTTTCAAATTCAGTACCTGCAACAAGACCATTAAGCTTAACAACATAAGTGTTGTGATGCTTACCGTAATGGAATTCGATAGTTTCTTCAGAAATATGTGGTACAAGTGCGTTCTTAGCATATGGTAATGCTGGTAATTCGAAAGCCATTAGTATCTCTCCATGGACTTAGGTTATCGTTTTATATACCTTTTGGTATGACATGCTCACCCTGACATTGTACTTAAAATTTTTGTGATGTGAATCATTGTTTGATGAAATATGTCGATACAGTCAATCGAAAAAATCATTTTCTAACAAAACCCTACAAACTGTGGGATTTTGTTATGATGAAAGCTGGCGTACAATAGCCTTAGATTATTAAGTAGCACTTAGGAATAAAAATGGAAACAGTAGACAAAATTAAGCAGCAAATTAGTGAAAACCCTATCATTGTTTATATGAAAGGCTCTCCAAAATTACCAAGCTGTGGTTTTTCATCTCAAGTCGCGCAAGTGATGATCAACTGTGGTGAGCAGTTTGCTTTCGTAGACATTTTACAGCATCCAGATATCCGTGCTGAATTACCAAAATTCGCTAATTGGCCGACATTCCCACAGTTGTGGATTGAAGGTGAGCTTATCGGTGGTTGCGATATCATCACTGAGATGTACCAAAAAGGTGAGTTACAGCCAATGATCACCGCAACAGCTGATAAGTTCCGCACTGAAGAAGACGCTGAATAAGTCATTTTTTGTTGCGCCTGTAAGCGTTAGCTTCGAATTTTTCAAAGCTTAAACGCAAAATAGATGAACTTTTAAAGTAAAAACCCTTAATTTGCTTAAATTAAGGGTTTTTTGTTGCCTACAATAGTAATATGGAATTAAAACTTAATCGGCTTGAGGCTCTTTTGGCATAGGTAAGACTAAATTCATTACAATCGCCACTAAGCCACATAGGCTAATGCCTGTCAGGCTAAACTCACCAATACCAAAAGCCATTCCCCCAATACCGAACACTAAAGTCACCCCAACAATGCTGAGATTACGTGGCTCATTTAAATCTACCTGATTTCTAATTAAGGTATTTAAGCCAACTGCGGCGATGGAGCCAAATAATAAACACATAATGCCGCCCATAACGGGTAACGGAATTGTTTGCATCAATGCGCCTAATTTACCAATAAACGCTAACGTGATCGCCGTGATAGCAGTCCAAGTCATTATTCGCGGGTCAAAGTTTTTTGTCAGTGTTACTGCGCCAGTGACTTCACTGTAGGTAGTGTTTGGTGGTCCGCCTAGTGCTGAGGCCGCAATGGTGGCCACGCCATCACCCGTTAACGTACGGTGTAGCCCAGGCTTTTTAAAGTAATCCTTACCTGTCACATTTGAAATCGCTAATAAGTCGCCAATATGCTCAACGGCTGGCGCTATGGCTACGGGGATCATAAACAGTATCGCTTGCCAGTGAAATTCAGGGGCAACAAATTTGGGAACAGAAAGCCAACTTGCCTGCGCAACTGGACTAAAATCAACAATACCGAACGCCAAGCTAAAGCCGTAACCCACCAAAATACCGGCAAGGATCGGCATTAGCTTAAGCACACCTTTGGCAAAAACGGCAATTAACACAGTGGTCGCTAATGACATTAGCGCGATAAATAGTGCAATTTCTTGTTCTACAATAACGCTACTACCGTCACCTGTTTTACCCAGCGCCATGTTAACGGCCATAGGCGCAAGGCCCAAACCGATAATGATAATGACAGGCCCAACAACAACCGGAGGTAAAAGCTTATGAATAAAGCCACTCCCTTTGACCTTGACCATCAAACCTAACAGCACATAAACGAAACCTGCCACCATGAGTCCACCCATTGTGGCGGGAATGCCCCATGTTTGTACCCCATACATAATTGGCGCTATAAACGCGAATGATGAGGCTAAAAAAATAGGCACTTGGCGCTTAGTGATGATTTGAAATAACAATGTGCCAAATCCGGCAGTGAATAGGGCGACACTTGTATCAAGCCCACTTAACAATGGCATTAATACTAAGGCACCAAATGCAACAAACAGCATTTGTGCGCCCTGTAAGGGTATGAACAAGCGTTTCATATAAATCCTATGTTTATTATAAATGAGAGTTTCGAATTTAAGATAAGTGAAATTGCTAATAATGTCTGTATTTTAGATCATCTTTAACAGCCTTTTGCTGCAAATTACAGCACTGTAATGTAATTTTAGAAGTAAAATTAATATGCTACACTTCGAACACTTTTCTTAGATTGCGTTTACTTTGCCATGTTAAAACTTTTAATTCAGTTCATTGTTATTGGTTGTGTGTTTGCCCTAAACAGCTTTGCTGTTATTGCTGCTGAAATCGCTTTACTCGATGAAGCTGATGTTGTGGTAACTTCTCGAGCCACAAATGAACGACAAGTTGCCTTAAAACAAGCGCTATCCACTGTATTTATAAAGAATTCGGGCTTAACTTCAGTGCTTGAACACCCATTGATTAAAAGTCATATTAACAAGCCTGAATCCTTACTGACTCAATACGGCTACAGCCAAGTGGATGATGAGTTAGTGTTAAAGGCAAACTTTGATCATAAACGTATTATTTCGGCCCTTCGTGAAGCAGAATTACCAGTGTGGGGCCGCCAACGCCCATCAACTTTGTTATGGATGTCTATCGAAAATGCTGGCGATAGAGCTATTTTAGCGGATGCAGCTGAATCTGATATTAGAACGCAAATCGATTTAGATGCCAATAATAAAGGCATTCCAATCCTGTTACCTGTGATGGATTTAGACGATGTGATGCAAGTTAATGTCTCTGATGTACGAGGCATGTTTGCCGATGTGGTTGCCAATGCATCAAAACGCTACCAAGCGGACTATTTTGCCATGGCCGATATTGATCAAGTGGGCGGTTTTGTGCGCTTTAATGTAGCTTTATTTGATAAAGGCAATGCTAGCGGTGTTATGCAGCCTTTAATTAACCACCAAGCAGAAGTCGCGGATTACGAGCAAGCAACAGATGAAATCTTATCAAGGTTAGCGGGATATTTTGTTAGCCAATATGCCTTCGCTGACTCAGGAAACAGCGCCCAAACTAAGTTAACCTTAGTAGGGGTTCAAACTATGGCGCAATTAGTTGACATTGAAGCTTACTTAACCCAATTAAGTGCGATTAAGTCAGTGAGATTAAGCCAGTTTAAAGCTGATACCGTTACTTACAACTTATCGTTATTTGGTGATGCCAGCGATTTAGAAAAATTACTGAGTATTAATAAAAGACTGACGCAAATTGATACTGTTAACACAGTGGTTCCACCCAATTTAAACGCTGGGCAAGAAAACAGTATCAATAATGTTGATCCTAATCTAGATTCTGAAACAACAGTGTCATTAATCTATCAATGGCATTAGATTGAGTGTGTTATACTAACTGTCGCTTGTATTAATTATTAGAGAATTTTTGAGTGACCCAAAACTCACCAAAACAATTATCGTTACCAGTTTATTTACCTGATGATGAAACATTTCAGAGTTATTACCCTGCAGTAGGTAACGATGAGTTAATCCAAAAGCTACAGGCTGCCGCTGAAGGCAGCCTTGCTTCTAGTTTGTATTTATATGGTCCGGTAAAGTCTGGCCGTACTCACTTAATGCACGCAGCTTGTGCGCACGCGAACGATTTAGAGCGCCGTACTTTATATATCCCACTTGGCATTCATGCCAGTATTTCTCCTGAGCTATTTGAAGGTATTGAGTCGTTACAACTAATTTGTATCGATGATATTGATGCCATTGCAGGACACCCAATATGGGAAGAGGCGCTGTTCCATTTATACAATCGTATTGAAGAGCAGCAAGATTGTCGCTTGATTGTAAGTGGCACCTCATCACCAACTGAAGCTGGTTTTGCATTACCTGATTTAATTTCACGGATGCAGTGGGGCTTGATATATCAATTACAACCCATGGCAGACGAAGAAAAGTTAGTGGCATTACAGCGGCGTGCAGCGATGCGTGGTTTGCAGCTTTCTGATGAGGTGGGGCGCTTTCTGTTAACTCGCATGGCTCGAGACTTACGTACCTTATTCGATGTGCTTGATAAGCTAGATAAAGCTTCTATGGTACATCAACGTAAATTGACGATTCCTTTCATTAAAGAAATGCTGCGATTGTAAGTGACAATTTTTTATAATTGAGTTTTACGCTTTTATGAAAGCTTACAATCTAAAATAAAAAACCACCGATTAAGGTGGTTTTTTATTGGTAGTCACAAAAAATTGGTTAATTTCTGATTTGGTTAACGCGAGGGTATAGGCATATCTCTGTGCTCACGACCCACTTGTATTGCAGGCCTATTATCTGATGTCACAGCGTTAGCGTCTGAACTGATGTTTGACATTGTGCTGGCTCTAGACATGTTTCTTGACAGGCTGGGTGATATATCGACATTATCAAACCAATCTTGGCCGGCAATCATGTTTATTGGCGCAGGTAAGCCATTTAATAACGATTCACCATCTACTTCAGGCATCATTTGATTAATAACAAATGCAGCTCGGGTTGAGAGTTCGTCTGCGCCAATGCGGCCTCGCTGCCCCCAATCTACGATTAAGTTATCGGTATCTGTGACTGCCACATCCCTTTGAATTTGATAACGATGACTCATAAAGGCTTCTTCAAACAACATTGCGGCGTCTTCACGAGTCGACGAGTAGTTATAAAAATCATTAGCATAATCGGTCAAAAAGAAGCTAGTGACATCACTAGGTACATAGGCTTTTTGAGTTGCGTCAGCGGTTTCACCTAAAAAGCTGACGGCGGCTAAACCATACATTTCAGCGCTGGTTAATGGCTCAATATTCTGCAATTGATCAGATACCAGTGAATTGCTATTTGCTCTACGATAGAAGTCATCAATTAAAGTCGGGCCTTGTAACTGGCTATGGGTCGAACGCGGGAAAAAGTCATTAGCGTGAGCTAATTCGTGATACATCAAACTGGCTAAGCGCGGTGTAAGATCTGCAATAGTGCGCGATTGACGGATTGCCCGATCATAACTAATAGATACATAGTCATTATTTTTCACATAACGCCACGGCATAATAAATTTTAAATCGTTACCAAAGTCACTACGATAATCAGGTGCTTCATTGATGGTGTCTCTTTCCGTCGGGCTTAACCATAAATACTCAGGGTCGAGGTAAATAGCGCCCGTAGCCACCCAGTAAAATGATGGTCTAATATCATAGCTAATGACAACTGCGCTTACTGATTGTAATAACTTGATAAAATCACTGTTAGGATCCGATTGAGTTAAAAATTGCTCAAAGTTTCGGCCCATCCAGTCATGGGAAACAACCACTCTATCCATGACATCTGCAATGGTTTCTGAGTCTAGTTGTTGGCCAATTAACGGTAAGTCATTTAGCTGGCAAGTTTGGTTTAATTGATTAGAGTAAACACACCGCTGCGCGTTAATTGCATAAGGTGATGCACTGTTATAGGCATAGGTTTTAGCGATGGGGCTATCAAAGTAGGGCGAGGTGATGGCGTTTTGTTTCGTCACTAATACAAAGACTTCATCGGTTAAGGTTTCACCGGCAAAGTCTGCGGTCACTTTAAGGCCAACAAAGGTATCTTCTGCAATATTATCTGGTGCGGTAAATAGTGGCCTTTCTGCATTGGTTAAATCAAGGCTAATTTGTTGGTCTGAAAAATAACACCATTGTATGTTAGATGGCACTTGGTTGTTGATCTGACCAAGGCGCAGGCTGACATCATTACCTGCAACAACTTGATGATCGCTATAGACATTTAACTGTTGCGACATTTGCGCAGCACTGATGGAAATTTTGTCGCTGTAAGAAATTTGGCCACTGGTTGCCTCGACAGTGAAGCTATAGTCTGCAGCTTCAGGAATATAAAATGCCAGCACTGGGCTGTTTTCTGAGCTGATATCTAATGCAGGTCCTGCAGTTTGTTGCCAGTTAAACTGGTAGTCGTTGCTGTTTTGGTTACTGACCCCAACAGTAATACTGGCGGATTGATTGACGTAATATTGCTGTTCAACATTAAAATTCAATTCTGTGCCATTATTAACGGTTGTTAAACCGGAGCTGGTTTCGCAGACATTGATGGGCAATGTGGTTTCAGGGTCTCCTGGCGAAGATGAGTCAGAGCTACCGCCACAGGCTGACAGAAAAGTCACTGAGGCGAGTATAGCTGTAATAGCCATGTTATTTTTCATACACAATCTCCGTTGCTTTTGCATTCTAATCTAAAAATGTTATCAAAAATCAATATAGCATGGAGTCTTGCTTGCAAAAAGAACGGTGAAACTATTTGGTAACCTTTTCTTTACTTGTTACTTACTTATCTTTTTATCTACTTGTCACTTACTAGGTGCTTGGTTATGGCGAAGTGATTTGCTGTTTTTAAATAAAAAAGCGCCCAAAGGCGCTTAAGTAATTTAGTTTATAAGTAGCAAGCTTATATTATTGGTCTTTGGACTTTTTCTTTAAACCTAAGCCTAGTTCTCTACCACGTAGGCGGGCATAAAAAGGAAAAGCGACTAACAGTGCGCTAATAAGTACAGATTCAATAAGCGCAAAATATAATGCATCTTCTGTGACATACAGCAGGGTTAGTCCATGTAAAAGGTATAAGCATAAAATGAAACTTGCCCAGGCATAAGTGTATGGCTTACCCGTTAATATCCCTTTAATGGGCAGTAACAAAGGGGCTATCCATAACAAATTAAAGGCTAATGAATATTCACCTGTCATGCCTTGCTGGATAAACCAGCCAGTAAGCAACATTAATAATGAGACATAGCCCACACGGCATAGTTGAAATAAGGTATGTGTTGTCATGGTTATTCTCACAAAATGGCTAACACATTTTCAGGTGGTCGACCTACTGCAGCTTTGCCGTTTGCAATAGCAATAGCAATAGGGCGCTCAATTAATTTAGGGGTGTTAATCATGGCGTTGATTAATTGCTCATCGGTTAAATTAACATCCGCAAGGTTTTGTTCTTTGTATTCGGTTTCTTTAGTGCGCATTAGCTCTCTTGGACTGATTGCTAACATGGCTAAAATAGCGCTAATTTCGTCGCTAGAAGGAACGTTTTTTAAATATTCAACAATGTTTATTTGAACATTTTGTGCTTCTAGTAACGCAAGGGTTTGGCGGCTTTTTGAACAGCGAGGGTTATGATAAAGGGTAACAGTTGTCATTAGATTGCTTCTTTTTTATATTTTTGGGCATATTAACAAAAAATCTAAGCAATGGTTAGCTATCTGATAACTTAACTCACCATTGCTTAGCGGTAATTATTTGAGAGCGTCAAGCTCACGTTTAGCTTGTCTAAATTGGCGGATCCTCGCCTCAATTCTGGCAACTTGTAACGATTGGCCTTCTGAGTGGCGATAGGCATAGTTAAGTTGATCAATCGCGCCATCATAATTGGCCGCTAAGGCCATGACTTCAGCATTAGTATAATATTCAAGTGCCTTATTACCCATTTTGCGATAGGCCTGAGTTAAAATTTGATAAGGCAATATATTTTGCTTATCTAGAAATATAAGATCTTCTAATAGCGGAATGGCTTTTTCGGGTTGTTCAGCTTCCACATACACGTTGGCAAGGTTAGCTGAAATTACTTGCGACATAGGTTTAAGCTTATTGTGATGCAATAACATCTCAATGGCGCCGTCAAAATCTTTCTTTTGAACTAACAAATCAGTTTTAGTATCAATATAAAACAGATTGTTTGGCTTATTTGCTAACAAGTCATCGATAATATCTTCTGCTTCAGTAAAGCGTTTCGCTCTAAATAGAGCCAATGCTTTCCCATAAAGTGCAGCACTTTTAAAGCTATAGCTTTCTTTTTTTAGTTGCTGCTCAAACATAGATAATGCCGCTTGTTCACTGTAACTTGAAAAGCGCACTTGAATACGCGCTTTAGCAAGTTGGTAGTTTAACTGATCAGGGATATATCGATGAGGAAACTGGGTTGCGCGGTTACGGGCATCGGTAATACGTGACTCGGGTAATGGGTGAGTCAGTAGCATTTGCGGTGGCGTAGTAGTAAAGCGATAGCGTATAGCAAGCTTAGAGAAAAAATCGGCGGCGCCATTGGGGTCAAATCCCGCAGCTGCGAGCGTTTGCATGCCAATTCTATCAGCTTCTCTTTCATGTAAACGTGTGTAGTTAATGCGTGATTGTGTAGATAACGCTTGGGTTGTAGCTAACGCTGCCATACCTGCTTGTGGCGCAGCAATGGTTAATAAAATCGCCCCTAACATCCCCACAATAGTAGCAGTAGAACTTTTTTCTTGTGCTTCTAACGAACGGGCTAAGTGACGTTGCGTTACGTGAGTAATTTCATGGGCAAGTACAGAGGCTAATTCGCTTTCTGTGTCGGCATTAAGAAATAAGCCTGTATGTACGCCTACATGGCCCCCGAAAAAAGCAAAGGCGTTAATTTCATCATTTTTTAATAAGAAAAAGTAAAAGGGTGTTTTTACTCCAGTGGCGTGGGCAACCAGTTTATTGCCAAGTTCTGACATATATTGATTCAGCACAGGATCACTAACAATAGGTGCTGATGAACGAATGACCCGCATATAGGCATCGCCATATACCATTTCTTTTTCTAAACTAAAGGTATTGACTGCGGCAGTACCAAGATCGGGAAGATTGTTACTGGCAAAGCTTTTTGCCACACCAGCGGTTAGCATTAAGGCAACTGCAGTTGTTACAACACTTTTTGAGAATTGGGTAAACGATAATTTGCGCAAATGTAACCTTTATTATAATTATTTAAATAGGGTGGTAAGCAATTTAAGCTAAAGCGAATTACTTGTACTTTACTATCCTTGCTAGGATAATGGCTAGAGAATTTTTTAAGCAAATTTATAATGAAATTAATTGATTTAACTGCATATCAATGCCCGTATCCTTTGGTACAAATCAAGTTGGCATTGAAGAAGCTCAAGCTCGGTGAATCGCTATCTTTCAGTATCTCTGACTCTGGTTCACGTCGAGATGTTCCGCAGTTTTTAAAAAAAATGGGTTATCAGCTCAAAATAACTGATGAAAGCCCTAACTCTCTGTCTTTTATGGTTACGAAAGGTAACAATTTAACTGAATAATTAGGCTGACTTAAGATTAGTTAACTCTTAATATGACTCAGTCTTCTGTGACACTGTTTAAGGAACAAAATGCTTTCATTTTTAGGTGATTGGTATAAAGCGCGCTTTAGTGATCCACATGCAATTACATTATTATTTATTTTATTGGGGATCGGGCTATTAATTTATTTTGCTGGTGGCTTACTTGCGCCATTGTTTGTAGCACTCATTTTAGCTTTTTTACTTGAATGGCCTGTGGCGCAAATAGCGAAATTTGGTATTAATCGCACAGTCGGCGCCTCACTGATCTTAGTGTTATTTGTCGGCCTTATGGTATTAGTCGCATTTGGGCTTATCCCTAGCTTATGGCGTCAAGGAGTTGCCTTAGCTACGGACTTACCGATAATGATCGATACCGGGATGCAGTCACTTAAGGCATTAACGGTTGATTACCCACAATATGTCAGCATTGAACAAATTGATGCCATGGTAATAGAGCTTAAAAAGTTAGTTGATACCCAGCATTTATTTGATATAGGCAAACAACTTTTAGGTTACTCTGCCTCGCTACTGGTATTGATGGTATACGTGATTCTAGTGCCGTTATTGGTGTTTTTCTTCTTAAAAGATAAAGATCAGTTACTGAAAAGCAGTAAACGTTTTTTTCCTAATAATCGTGATTTAGCTCGTAAAGTTTGGTTTGAAATGGACCAACAAATTTTCAATTACATTCGCGGAAAAGTGATTGAGATTGTCATCATTGGTACTGTGAGCTACGTATTTTTTGCCATTATGGGACTGCGTTACTCAGCATTGTTAGGGGTGCTAACGGGTTTATCCGTATTGATCCCCTATGTTGGCGCGACCCTGGTGACATTACCCATAGCGTTAGTGGCCTTTGTGCAGTGGGGCGTAAGCCCTGAATTTGGTTATGTGATGATTGGCTACGGGATAATCCAAGCCCTTGATGGTAATGTGTTGGTGCCAATATTATTTTCTGATGCAGTGGATTTACACCCAGTGATGATTATTGCCGCGGTGTTGGTTTTTGGCGGCTTATGGGGCGTGTGGGGGGTATTCTTTGCAATTCCATTAGCGTCACTAGTAAAAGCGGTGATTAATGCTTGGCCTAACAGTAGTAATCAAAACAACAGTTTAGCTTTAGATAAAGAGACTTCGTCTGTTTCAAAATCCTAAATAGACACTCAAAACCTGTTAAAACTGAGCCAAGCTACTGCTCTAATTCAACTGGCATAGTTTGTATAAATTTAGAGAAAACTACAAAAAGCGAATGACTACTGCATATAAACAGTGTCATTCGCTTTTTTATTTTTTTCGATCAAGTCAGGCTAATTTACCAGGGCTGAAGCCTATGAGTCATACCTGATGCATCATAAGGTATTTAAGCCGGTAGTTACTTGAATTACTTGAGTTACTTGTCGTTATCACCCTTATCCGTTGGCGCTTGGTCGGTATTAAGATCTTTTACTGATTCGTCCTCTGCAGCTTTATCAGTTTTAGTTTTTGGCTCACCAAACTGCGGCATTTTAAACTTAGCGCTATATTTTAATACCGCTAAATTACTGGCAATAATACCGACGACTAAAATGATAATAAGCCAAACTTCTAAATCGTTCATGATAATCCTTAACTGGTGTTTTGACCATTAAGTTGCTGATTAATCAACAGCTAAGCGTTGTTCACATTTACGGATATCTTCAGGGGTATCAACTTCTGGTGAGTTGAAAGCGCTGATGGCGATTTTTATCTTATGGCCATATTCAAGGGCTCGTAACTGTTCAAGTTTTTCAAGGTTCTCTAAGCGACCGAGGGGCAATTTAGCAAACGCTTTAACAAATTTACTGGTGTAAGCATAAATGCCGATATGCTTGTATACCGCGTAATCCTCACTGTCATTATCACGGCAAAAAGGAATACGAGAACGTGAAAAGTACAGGGCATTAAACTCGTTATCAAAAACCACTTTTACTTGCATAGGGTCATCAATATCTTTGTCTTTATCAATTTTATAACCTAATGTCGCCATTTCGAATTCGCCTGGGTGGCGTTCAAATAAGCTGATCATTTGTTCAATTGAAATAGGGTCAATTAACGGTTGATCCCCTTGTACATTAATCACTAAATCACTGTCGTCCAATCCAAGTATATCAATGGCCTCATTGATGCGATCAGTACCAGAAGCCGCATCAGAGCTGGTCATGACTACTTGACCACCAAAAGACTCAACCGTGTCTTTTATGCGAACATCATCAGTAGCAACGTAGATATTATCTAACCCTTTAGCGAGTGCCGCACGTTCACACACATGCTGTATCATTGGTTTGCCGTTAATGTGTGCCAGTGGTTTACCTGGAAAACGACTTGAGCCATATCTTGCTGGGATTAAAAGAGTAACTTTCATCAATATCCTACTTATCTGAAACGCTAAACAAAGGGGCTACTGAGCCCGAATGTAACTTATGCTTTATTATATACAACCAATTAGCTTAGTCAGCATTTGGTTGTTACCTATTTAGTTTAATCTCTGTAAAGATTATCTGATCTGCAGAGATGGTTCGTTGGCCATATCAACATTTTTACAGCGCATTATTGGCATGCTCACTATTTACCGTGACATCTAAATCTGTAAGTAGTCCGTTATTAATGCCATATATCCAGCCGTGAATGGCAATTTCTTGGCCTCTGTCCCATGCATCTTGAACAATCGTTGTGCTGGTAACATTGGCAACTTGTTCCATAACGTTTAGCTCGCACAAGCGGTCAAAACGTTGTTGTGGGCTAAGTTGTTCTAGGTTTTTGTTGTGTATGCGGTAAATATCACGAATATGACCTAACCAGTTATCAATCAAGCCTAAACGCTCTTTGCTCATAGCCGCTTTTACACCGCCACAGCCATAATGCCCCACAACCATAATATGTTTTACTTTGAGCACTTCCACAGCGTATTGAATGACAGATAAGCAATTAAGGTCGGTATGGATCACCATATTAGCAATATTACGGTGCACAAATACTTCGCCAGGCATCAAGTCGATAATTTGATTTGAAGGTACGCGGCTATCAGAGCAACCGATCCATAAATATTCAGGATTTTGCTGTTGGGCAAGCTGGGCAAAAAATTCAGGATCTTCCTTACTAATGCGTTCAGCCCAGCGGCGATTATTGTCAAAAAGAGGCTTTAATAATTTCATTTATGCTTTATAACCGTTTTTAAGTTTACTCGGACAAACAGGAGTACTGGTTGCACTATAAATTTTTATTATTATATCAGTATATTGCAATGTACTGTTTAATCTATATAAGGTGATGAAAATGCGTAATTATTATAACTTTTAATCAAGTCGTGCAGCTTATTAGCAGTAACATTAGTTGTTTTAGGCTTTATAAAAAAGCGTGTAAAAGCTGGTTGAATTCGTCTGCCTGTTCTTGATTACACATGTGACCAGCGTTACTGATCTGCAGCTGTTTACTGGCGCTAATACAGTCTTGCATTAAATAGGCTTCTAGCGGCGTTCGCAGTTTATTTTGTGAGCCAACGAGGATTAAACATGGCAGGGTGAATTGCTCTGCTAATTCTAAGCTGTCACGTTTATAAAATACTAACGGCGCAAACAAGGCAAGTTGTTCAATGCGTTGAGCTGATAACCCCATTAGCTGTTGGTTAAAGTTAGCCATTAATGTTTGAGAATCATCGGTTGCAGCAAAAAACTGGCTGCTTATCGTATCGGCGAGTGCTTCACTGCACTGT
The DNA here is from genome assembly GCF_030548015.1 of Shewanella sp. 4_MG-2023. NCBI lineage: Bacteria > Pseudomonadati > Pseudomonadota > Gammaproteobacteria > Alteromonadales > Shewanellaceae > Shewanella > Shewanella sp. 4_MG-2023. Next base: position 63,869 of record NZ_JAUORL010000015.1, on the reverse strand, counting down.
TTAGCTGCGCAAAGCTCATCAATCCATAATTGGTATTTGGCACTATTAACCTGTGGTTCAAAGCCAATAAAACTGTTGGCTAGGACCAATTTTGAAATCGTTTTAGGTTGGGCTAAGACCATTTCTGCTGCAATAGCGCCGCCGCAACCATTACCAATAACCATACACTGATCAATATTTAAATGGGCTAATAAGGATAAGCAATGCTGAGCGACAGTGACCAAAGATGTGGTGCCACTAGGTAGTGCACCTGATTGACCGTGAGCCCATAAATCAACCGCAATACAGCGATGAGATAGGCTAAATAATTCTATTTGCGGCTGCCATTGTTGACAATCACTGAGGAAGCCGTGGATAAACAAGATGACAGGACCTTGGCCTTGATCAATAAAATGTAGCGGTTGTTCATTAATAGCAAAGGTCTGGCTTTGATTAGGCATGAATGGTCTCAATAAAGGTTAACAATATAAAAATAATCTGCGGATACTATGATAAATTCATCAGATCTAGTGTTTGATACTGATTTAACCGGCTTAAAATCACTTCGGCGCATCTGCAATAAAATACACATAGCGGTCAACTAATTCATCGAGTCGATTTATCAGCGCTGATTTTAATGAGATATTAGAATTAGACAACAGTTGTTTGAGGCTTTTGCGATCGTATTGGGCTAAATAAAGGCTAGATTCAGGAAAATAGCTTAAATGCCAAGGTTCTGGACTCACGCCGCTGCGCCCGGCTTGATAAGGTAAATAAAACCCATATTGTTGAGCATGATGTTGCAACCATACTGAAAGGGCGCCGCAAGGGCCATCAATCAAGTATTCGTCACTAATTAATTTTAGTTGTTGCCGATTTATGTTATTGCCATCATAGACATCAATGTCAGTCCCCCAGTGATGGCGTGATGCGCCGGGTAGGGCAGACCAATTTAAAATCGTATCAACAAGTTGATCGTCAGTGAGGTTTTGACAATCCAATACTTGGTTGTTGAGGTCTAAAAGAATCCGTTTCCCTTGGGCTTTCGCGTTCCAAATTGCTGCTTGTTTAGCAAAATTGCGGTGAGCCGAACAAAGCTCAATGGCAATACCATCAAGGTCTGCGTGTTGCTGCATTTGGCCAAATGCGTCAGCGGTTTTTTGAGTCAGTAAATGCCCTTGTACAGTGACAAGTTGTGATTCGTCCAGCCCATAAAGGGCTGGATTGCTGATATCAACATTTAGCACAAAAGCTTTTCCAATATAGACTCATAGCATAGGGCTAAGACTTCTAAATCTGAGACTTTCACGCATTCATTGACCTTATGAATGGTCGCATTTACCGGACCTAACTCGATAACCTGTGCGCCTGTTGGTGCAATAAAGCGTCCATCAGAGGTGCCACCTGTTGTTTGAGGATCGGTTTCATAACCAGTGACTTCTAAAATCGCGGCTTTAGTGGCTTCAAGCAAGGGTCCGCCGCCGGTTAGAAAAGGCAGGCCGTTAAACACCCAGTCAATTTCATAATTTAATCCATGGGCATCTAAGATGTTGAGCACGCGTTTAATTAGTTCCTCAGCAGTGACTTCTGTTGAATACCTGAAGTTAAACATCACCTCTAGTTCACCTGGAATGACATTGGACGCACCCGTACCACCATTAATATTGGCTATTTGAAAGCTGGTTGGTGGAAAGAACTCATTGCCATTATCCCAATGCATTTGCGCAAGCTCAGCTAATGCGGGTGAGGCTCTATGGATTGGGTTATCTGCAAGGTGCGGGTAGGCAACATGGCCTTGAATGCCATGAACGGTAAGATTACCGGTTAAGCTGCCTCGACGGCCATTTTTTACAATATCACCTAACTTATGGGTCGATGAAGGCTCGCCAACCAATGACCAGGTGATTTTTTCATTGCGAGCTTCAAGGGTATCAATAACGCGAGTGGTGCCATTGATAAATGGGCCTTCTTCGTCACTGGTGATTAAAAATGCAATAGAGCCTTTATGATCGGGATGCTTAGCCACAAAACGTTCGGTAGCAATAGTCATTGCTGCCAGTGAACCTTTCATATCTGCGGCGCCGCGGCCATGAATATAGTCATCTATAACCGTAGGTTCAAAAGGCGGGGTGTGCCATTTATTTAAATCGCCCGCGGGCACAACATCAGTGTGACCAGCAAAACAAAAAACAGGCGCTTCGGTGCCCCGTCTTGCCCACATATTTGTGGTGTCTTCAAATACCATAGGTTCAATGTTAAACCCAGCAGCTTCAAGGCGCTCAGCCATTAAGGTTTGACAACCTTCATCTAATGGAGTCACAGAAGGGCGTGAGATTAACTCTTTGGTTAATGCTAATACGTCTTGAGTCATTAGTTAAACCACGCTTGATAATCTGCTGCTTTAAAGCCAATAAGGATCTTATTATTTTGAATAAGGACGGGACGCTTAATCAAGGTTGGGTGTTCAACCATCAAGCTGATGGCCTTTTGTTTATCTATGCCGTCTTTTTGGGCATCAGTTAAGGCGCGAAAACTGGTGCTACGTTTATTGAATAATAATTCCCAGTCGGTTAATTCAGTCCACTGAGTAATGGTTTTGGCATCGATACCTTGTTCTCTAAAATCGTGAAAGCTAAAAGGTTGGTTTTCTGCTTCTAACCACTTACGGGCTTTACGTACGGTATCGCAATTCTTTATTCCGAAAATAACACTACTACTCATTTTTGTTTGATTTCCCAGTATGGTGGTGTGATAGTCATTATGTTGCTGCTAACGTTATAATTCAACGGTAAATATTACGTCTTTCCCAGCAATTACTGCGCCTTGGGCTTTATCTAAATATTGCACATCTTCCATGTTAGCGAGCACTACAGGGGTTAACAGGCTTTCAACTTGATCGGTTAGATAGTCTAAATCAAATTCTAAAATGGGTTCGCCAACTTTAACTTGTTGGCCTTCTTCTGCGAGTCGTTTAAAGCCATTACCGCGCAATTCGACCGTGCCGACTCCAAAATGCACAAATAGCTCGAGTCCTTGGTGTGACTCAATACTGAATGCGTGGTTTGTTTCAAAAATTTTACCTATGGTGCCGTCAATCGGCGCTAGGATGAATTTTCCTGTTGGGTTAATTGCAAGACCATCGCCGACAATTTTTTCGGCAAAAACTACATCCGGTACTTTCTCGATATCAACTAGCTCGCCAGAAATTGGCGCGTAGACTTTGATCCCACCAGTTAAGGTCGGTTGCCCTGATATTAATCTGCGTATACGGCTTAAAAATCCCATTACATGCAGCCTCTTTTATTATGATTATTTCGATGTTTAAAATAGTTAACGATAACACATCGCTATCGCTGTTATTAATTTAACAATTCGTTGAGCTGGTTAATATGACTTAAGGTTAATGCTTGCTCAGCTTGTTGAGTAAACTGGGCGTAATTGCCGTTACAAATAGTGGCTTTTACATCCAATAAACTGGCACTGTTAACGCTTAACTCATCAATGCCTAAACCCACCAGTAGGCTAATGAGTTTGGGTTCGCTGGCCAATTCTCCGCATAAGCAGACTTTGGTTTGATGCGCTTTACACTCATCCACCGCCATTTTGATAAATTTGATCATTGCAGGTGATACGGGGGGATAATCCTTAACCAGCTCAGGGTTACCTCGATCTGCAGCAAGGGTGTATTGGGTTAAATCATTACTACCAATACTGATAAAGTCTAACTTAGGCAATAGGTGGGGTAAATTTAATATTGCAGCAGGTGTTTCAACCATGATGCCGATATTAATCTCACCAAAGCCTTTTTCCTCTTCAATTAATTGCTGCTTACACCAGTCTATGATTTCAAATGCTTGCTCTAATTCTTCTATTTGATTGACCATAGGAAATAATAGCCGAACTCGGCCATGATTAGCGGCCCGTAACACTGCTTTAATTTGAGTACTAAATAGCGATTTATGTTGCAAACTGTAGCGGATCCCCCGTACGCCCAGTGCCGGATTGTCTTCATAATCTTGACTTAGGCAGGGTATTTCTTTATCTGCACCAATATCGAAGGTACGTATGGTCAGCACCTTTCCATTTAAGCTGTGCAGCGCATCGCAGTATAAATGAAACTGTTGTTTTTCATCAGGTACACTATCCACTTGCATGAGTAAAAACTCTGTGCGGAATAAACCGATCCCCGCAGCGCCCGCATCTTGTATTTGGCTAACATCATTTAAACTACTGACATTAGCGAGTAAGCACACAGGATGGCCATCTTGGGTGATACTGTCTTGGTCCACATACTGTTTTAGTGCTTGGCGTCGTTGAGTTTCTTGTGCTGATTTAAGCTGAAGTTGCTGGGTAATTGATTCAGTGGGATTAATGTGTAATTCACCACTAATGCCATCTAAAATAAGTGGGCTACCATCATTTATATTGAAATTGTCAAACTGACAACTTAGCAGTGCTGGAATACCGGCCGCCTTGGCTAAAATAGCAGTATGGCTGGTAAGCCCACCTGTTTTGAGCACTATGCCTTTAATTTTATTGAGTGGAATAGTGGCAAATTCAGCAGGGGTGAGGTCTTCAGCCAGCAAAATGGCATTTTCAGTTAACTTTGAAACATCCCACAGCAAGGTACCATTTACGGCAGCCATCAACCTTTTGCCTAAGCAAATAACATCATTACTGCGATTAGCCATGTAAGGGTCGTCTAGCTGAGCCAGTTCATCAGCATGTTGAGCAAATACCCGCTCAATGGAAACTTCGGCTGAAAAACGAAAGCGGGTGATATACTTTTTTAGTTCTAAGGCCAAATCATCATCTTGTAATAACATGATGTCAGCATCTATCAGGCTAAAGTGTTCGCTGTCTACGGCAAGGTATTGCTGGCAATCAGTTAAATATTGACTTAGGAAGATAATCGCCTTGGTGGCTTTTTCACATTCTTGTGGGATTTGTGCGACAGGCAATAATCTGTAGTCCACCTTTGAGTGGTGCAGATTAATATGAATAGCTTTACCAAATGCTATTCCTGGTGACACTACAATACCTGATACCGCCATATGACTTCCTGTAAATTTTATCCTACTAACTTAAGGTGATGAGTAATTCAGACACTGTCTCAACGGCTTCTTCTGCTTTATCACCTACGGCAAAGACCTTAACTGATTGACCTAAATATAATCCTAAGGTTTGTAATTTAAACAAACTTTTGGCACTGGCCTGTTTACCATTACATTCGACAATGACATCACAGTCAAAGGTTTTTGCCGCTTTTACTAATAAAGCTGCAGGTCGCGTATGAATGCCATGGGGAGCGATAATGGTAACGGTTTTTTCATAATAGATTCTATCGGACATTGAAGTTACGTTCTTAGCATTAATAATACAAATGATAATAACGCAAACCCGCTAATGTAAGTAGCGGGTTTACGTATTTTTTAGGCTTTAAATTAAAAAAAATTATGTTTTAAACTGACTCAAGGTCTGAGTCACATGTTGGCTGATGTGCTGTAATGACTGCGCGGCTTGGCTATTAGTTTCATTGGATTTAACCGCTACCTCAGTGAGATCTGAAATCGTGGTGATATTACGGCTAATTTCGGCGGTTACATGTGACTGCTCTTCGGTAGCACTGGCAAGTTGCGTGTTCATATCACTGATACTGGCAATCACGGTTAAGATTTCAGTCATGGCTTGTTGCGATTGTATTGCTTTAGTTTGTAATTGCTCAGATTGCAACTGGGTTTCAGTATTACTTGTTATGACATGTTCAACGCCATTGTGGATCTGAGTAATTATTTTATTAATTTCATTGGTAGAGGCTTGGGTACGGGTGGCAAGGGCGCGAACTTCATCGGCAACTACAGCAAAACCGCGACCATTTTCACCGGCCCGCGCAGCTTCAATTGCAGCGTTTAATGCTAATAAATTGGTTTGATCTGCAATGGCGCCAATGGTGTCTAAAATGCTGCTGATTTCAACTGAAGATTTACCTAAATCATGAGTAACGCTTTCAGCATTTTTAAGTTCAGTCACCAGTATTTGGGTTTCATGCACTGTTTGCTGCATAAACTGCTGAGACTGCTGCGCTTGTTGTTTAACGTTGTTGGCACCATCTGCAGCTTGATAGGTGTTTTTCGCCATATCATTGGTGGTGGCTAACATTTGGTTAACAGCAGTGGCAACACTTTGGGTTTCGCGGTGTATTAGCTCCGCGCTTTGGTTGGATTCTTCCACGGCCACCAATAGCTGCTGCGCATCGGTATCAAGCTCAGTACCTAAGGGTTTTAAATTTGCCACCATAGTTGAAATTTTTTCGACGAATGCATTAAAGGCATCGGCCATTTTCGCCACTTCGTCATTACCACTGTTGTTTAAGCGCTTAGATAAATCACCTTCACCTTTTGCGATATCTTCCATGGCAGCAATGGCTGCATTAATAGGTGAAGTGATTGATACATTAAGCAGTAAAAAGAAGCCAAAAATTGGGATGGAGATTATCAACATAATAATTAAGTAATTAATAATCACACTGCCCATACTCTCATTTACATCAGCGGCGCTTGCTTGAGCGATAATGGTCCAGCCCCATTGAGGATAAAAATGCGCTTCAGCCAAAATTGTTGTAACTTTACTCGAATATCCTTCACTGCCTTGATAATCCAAATGGGCAGTTGTGTTTGTTTTAGCTTCAGTGATTAACTCAATAAAGGGCAGGCTGCCATCAGCTGCAATAAATGACTCTGCGCGGCGGCCCAAATTTGACTCGTTAGCTGGAAAACTGATTACGCTGCCTTCTTGGTTGAATACAATATAGGCATCATCTGTCAGGTAGCGGATATCATTGATAATTGAGAGTGCTTGCTCGGCTAATCTTTGATGATCATTAGTGTTATTATCAACTGTTAGCTTGTTGGCGCTCAGTGCATCAAGCATCGATACCGCCGTGGAAACTTGTGCATCAAGTTGTAGATGTTTTTGCTTTAATAAATTGTTGTACTGCTCATTAATCGAGAAGCTGGCAAAAATGACAGTACCAACAGCTGCTAGGCCTAGCATTATAAAAAGGCGTTTTAAAATTGTTAATTGCCGTAAAAAGGAAATCATTTTTGACCTTATGTATTTAGGTAAATATTTATGAGTAAAATATTGTCATAAATTGTTATATAAATAACAATTTATGTGGTTTTTTGTGAGCTAATAACGGTTTCGTACAAAATGATACATTTTTAGGTGGGGAAAGGTTTAATTATATTGATCTAAACCATTAAAAATATTTGCTTATATTGAGCATTTGTTGGTGCGGGTATTTATTTTTGCTAATAAAATGTTTTAGCTTTGATTTGTTCAGTGATAAGCCTAAAATGAAGCAATTTTAAAACAAGGCAAACATTGTTATGAATTCTCTGCAAGTCGTTACTACTGATGATATTTTACTCAAGTTATGTCACTCAGTAACCCATGTCCTCTCAAGCACCAGCGACAGTCAAGTGACTCATGCCGGTATGGTGCAAAACATCACTCGCACCTGTTTAAAACCTGATCTTGGCTGTTTTTCTATATTTGATGGTGGTTTTTCTGGCTTAGTGGTGATCAATTTTACCAAAGAAGCGGCTATAGAAATTTACCGTCGCTACATGCTTAACATGGGCATGCCTGAATCTGAACTAGCCATTTCACATACATCTGATGATGTTGCCAATGTGATGGGCGAATTAATGAATCAAATTTTGGGTAATTTCATTAAAACCATTTCTAAGGAATTACAAACCTCTATCAGTCAAAGCCAGCCTAAAATGTTGACTATCAATAAAGAGCTGACTATATCAATCGATACCAATTTAGATGAGGCCGTATCTCGAAGAGTTACCTTTAGAACGGCAGATAATCATATCTTTTATCTTGAATTTGCCATGGATAAAACGGAGTTTATTAAACTTAAAGAGTTTGCCATGGATGAAGATATAGACCCTGATGCTTTAATTGAAAGCCATGGCAATCGTGTTAACAAGCAGGCAGGTTATTTGGCAGCAACAAGTGCTGCAGTTGCTGTTACAAATGAAGCTGATGATCTGTTAAGTGAATTAGGTTTATAAAAGTAATTAAACGGTGATTGTTAATGTCATTTTAGGTATAAACAATAACAGAGTACCTAAAAAACTATAATAAAGGCGTGATGCGAATATGACATCTAAAGCTACTTCAATTGATATTGCTTACAAAGCAGGTGTATCTCAATCGACTGTTTCTCGTGCGCTGAGAAATAGTCCCTTAGTCAATCTTGAAACAAGGCAACGTATTCAAGCTATTGCGAAAGAACTTAACTATAAAGTGGATAAAAACGCCAGTAATTTACGTACTCAAAATAGTTACACGCTGGCATTATTGATTTGTGAAGATCCCACTAACGATGAATCGTTAATCAATCCATTTTTCTTATCGATGCTAGGCTCTATAACCCGTGCTACGGCGCAGCAAGGTTATGATTTGCTGGTATCTTTTCAGCAGCTTTCTAGCGACTGGCATGCCGATTATGAAGACAGTAATAAAGCCGATGGCATTATTTTATTAGGTTATGGCGATTATGTGGATTATGGGCACAAACTACAAAAGCTGCTGGAGCAAAATACCCATTTTGTCATTTGGGGCGCAGAGCCTAACCACAAAGAAGTGTTATCAATTGGCTGTGACAACCAGCAAGGTGGGGTGATAGCCACAGAGCATATTATCTCGTTAAATAAACAAAACATTGCCTTTTTGGGTGATGCATCTGAGCATAGCCCAGAATTTAGAGACCGTTATCTAGGCCATGTTGATGCATTAAAAAAAGTAGGCATTAAAGCCAATAAAAATATTCAGTTTGATGCCATTAGCACTGAAAGCTCAGGTTTTGATGCGGCCATTAATTTATTGGATAGTGGCCATCCATTTGACGCTATTTTTGCCGCCAGTGATTTAATTGCAATTGGTGCGATACGCGCTTTAAAGCAACGGTGTGTGAGGGTACCTGAAGATATTGTTGTGGTTGGCTATGATGATATACCAGTGGCGAGTTTTGCTAATCCGGCGCTGACGACGGTTAGGCAAAATACAAAATTAGCCGGCGAGATCCTGGTAGAAAGTCTGCTAAAACTCATTCGAGGGAAAGAAGTGGCGCCGCAACTTATTCCGACTAATTTAGTGGTGCGTCAATCATGTGGTACTGCAGAGCAAGATCAAAGCTAATCAGATAAATACTGACGGATTCACACTTGACCAGCTATTATTTCATAGCTGGTTTGAAATTATTATGGATAATAATGTGACATTTAAAGGTGTATTTTTGCTGGTCATTGAGACTCGACACTACTGGCGCCAGTTATTTTACTGGCCATTAAGCTGGCTATTGCTCATCCTCTTACTCATCGTACTGCTACTATTTCCACTATCAATTAAAGCCCAAGACCTTGAACCGAGAAGTTACACCAATATTCCTATTGGCATGCACTTTGTTGCCCTTGGATATTTACACTCTGAAGGGGCATTATCGCCATCTCCTTCAGTTCCTCTCAAAGATGCCCAGCTCACACTTGATGCCGCGGTAGTGGGTTATGCCACAAGCTTTGCTATTGCGGGCCGTTCATCAAAACTAGACGTTTCTGCTTCACGAGTTTGTATGAAAGGCAGTGCAAATTACTTGGGCGAATTTGTAGAAGCTGATCGTTGTGGTTATGGTGATCCTAATGTACGGCTAACATGGAACTTTTACGGCGCTCCAGCCGTTGAAAAAAAAGACTTTGGGCAATATCGTGAAGGACTCGTAATGGGGACAAGCTTACAGCTGAGCATTCCTGTTGGTTCTTATGATGAAACCAAATTGATTAATGCTGGTGCCAACCAATGGGTATTTAGACCGGGCATTGGTATTTCTTATAAAGTAGGCGATTGGTATTACAGTGCCATGGGCTCTGTTCGTTTTTATAGTGATAATGATGAATTTTATAATGAGGTTTTACTTTCAAAAGACCCACAATATACTTTTCAAGGTCACATTATTTACAGTATTGCTCGTGGCCAATGGTTGTCGTTAAGCGGCAATTATTTTGTTGGTGGTGAAACGGATAAAAATGGTATTGATGCGAATGATAGTCAGGATAATTCGCGTTTTGGATTGACTTACTCATTGGCTTTAAATCAGCAACACAGTATTAAAGTGTATGCCAGTACCGGTGTTATTACCCGTATAGGCAATGATTTTGATACCTTTGGACTTGTTTGGCAATATGCTTTTAACTGATTAGTAGAAACGACAAGGAAGCCATTATGGCGGGTGCAAGCTTATTAGTTTTACTCGATGACATTGCAACAATATTAGATGATGTCGCCGCGATGAGTAAAGTCGCGGCAAGAAAAACCGCAGGGGTATTGGGTGATGATTTAGCGCTTAATGCGCAACAAGTGTCTGGTGTTGCATCAGAGCGTGAGTTACCCGTGGTATGGGCGGTAGCCAAAGGCTCTTTTAGAAACAAATTAATTCTAGTCCCGGCCGCTTTACTCATCAGCGCTTTTATTCCTTGGGCAATAACCCCTTTACTGATGTTTGGCGGCATCTTTTTATGCTATGAAGGCTTTGAAAAGGTGCATCATAGTTATGTACATCGTAAAGATAAAAAAGTGTCCGTGGCAGATGAACAAATTGTTGAAAAATCAAAACAAGATTTGGCCGCATTTGAAAAGAAGAAGGTTCAAGGTGCCATTAGAACCGACTTTGTCCTTTCTGCTGAAATTATAGCGATAAGCCTTGGTGTTGTTTCTCAAAGTAGTTTAATGAGCCAGTTTTTAACCTTAAGTGTAATAGCAATAATTATGACTGTAGGGGTGTATGGCTTAGTGGCTGGCATAGTAAAAATTGATGATTTAGGCCTTTACCTTACCCAAAGAAAAGGTGAGGGCACATTAGTAAAAATATGGCACAAAATCGGTTTTTGGCTACTTGCAGCAGCGCCATATCTAATGAAGGGCTTAACCATTATTGGCACCATTGCGATGTTTATGGTGGGTGGCGGCATTTTAACCCATGGGATTCATATCGTAGGTGAACAAATTAGCCATATCGCTGTAATGGCGGGAGAGTTAGCTTATGTTGGCGTGATACTACAAGCTATTACGCCAAGCTTGTTAAACGCATTATTTGGACTCATTGCTGGTGGTGTCACTTTGCTGTTCATAAATGCTGGCTTAAAATTAAAACAGCAATTGAGTTAGTTTCAGGAGTCTGATTTTTGTTTGGGCAAATAAAAAAGCATATTGAAATTCAATATGCTTTTTTTTACTAACTTAGCTTTGTAATCATACTCGTTGTTCGATATTAGGCGTCAGTGTTAACCGCTTTAGGATTGGCGCCATAATCATTGTCTTCCTTACTATCTAAGCAGAAGAAAACAATAAGAGCGATAATACCAACTAGTGGAATTAAACCAATTAATAACCACCAACCAGTTCGATCTGTATCATGAAGACGTCTTACAGAAACAGCAATTCCTGGTATTAAAACAGCGATAGAATATAGTGAATATATAAAAACCGTGCCTAGAGCTTGATCCGCTAACATCAACACGATGCAGAAAATTAAATTAATTAGACCAAACATCCAATACTCTTTGCGTCTTGCTCGTCCTGAAAAATCAAAATATTGTTTTAAAACCTTAATATACCAATCCATGGGTTGTTCCTTAACGTTGTTTGTTTATTGTTTGGTTTGCAACAATTTGTTGCGAGAATAGTATTAACTACTTTAGTCTTACATACCAACAATTAAGCACGATTTTTGGTCTAAGTGGATAAAAAAGCCGCAAATTTTATTTGCGGCTTTTCAATGTATGTAAACCTTTGCGGTTATTTAGCCAGTTTGTCAGCCACGATAGGGTAATAGTCCCATACGGCTTTATCTGTCATAGAGCGAACCAGTTTCACGTATTCTGCGTGTGTCCATGCAAGTGGTGTCGCTGAGTTGGTGCCATCGCCCATCGCGTAGTTATAACGCGTCGGGTTACCCACACCGTCCCAAGCTTGTTCTGGTAACATCATGCCTTCATTGGCAAAGGTTTCCATGCCTTGAACATAGGTGTTTATAAGCGCTTGATGGCTTTCAGTTGTCAGAGTGTCATTGGCTTTAGCTAACGCCAGTTCATAATGACCACGCTCACCGGTAAAGAAAGGCCATACGCGGCCACGTTGGTCTTCAGTATTCCCTTTTTCAGCATAACTTAAACCGCTAGTGATATCTTCGCCATAACCATCGTTACCATAGCGTCTAAAGCCAGGAATTAAACTGCCATCTTTGGCTTTAAATTCGTACTTAACTCTTAGGTTGTGCTCAAGGCTTGTGTCATCAATTAGCATAACGCTGTTTTGAATCACACTGTCATTAGCGACTTTCACGCCGTAACGTACTAGCTCTAAGAAACCGCCATCAAGAATGACTCTTTGATCAAGACCGGGTTTGCCATTGTTATCTAATAACTTGTCGGCATTGTTTGGGTTACCATTTGGGCTGATTCGAACATAATAAGGTTTATTGTCCTGAGTAAGCTCACCCGTTGTCGTCACCATTGTTGATTCAAGACTGGCTTCTAGCTTACGCGCCAGTTGTAGGTATTTATCAGCATCTTCATCTTTGGCCAGCTTAGCTAAATCACTGGCGGCTACCAGCCCAGCAATAACCGCAGCAGTGGTAGAAGGTGAGAAGCCCGCTTGTTCTTCCCAGCGTTCTTGTTGGGTGCTAGGAGGCGTAATACTGGTGTCATTCCAATCTAGTTTTACATTGCCGCCAGTGACCAAGAATTCTGCCGCAGGTTTAAGCATGTCGCTATACCATTGACTGATTTCTGCATCAGTTAATACGCCCGTTTGCCATAATTTCCAACCAAGCATAATTGGCATTGCCGTTTGATCAAGCTGGACGCCAACCCATTCAATTTCACCATCAACATGGGTTTTTTGTAAAAACCAGCCAGGTGTACCGACATATTCAGGTGTTTGTTGGCTGACTTGTACTTTCTTTAAATATTCAAAAGCCACTTTTGGGGTTTGTGTGTCACCCATGGCTAAAAATGCCATGGCGCACTGATAAAAATCACGCGGCCATACCGCTTTATAACCGGTGCTACCCACCTTTGCAGAAACACTGTCTCCCCAAGGGTTAGACAGTGAAGCGATTAATGCGCCTGCGTGGGTTTTATCTTCTTGAGCTTTTAACACAAGAGCACTGGTATAAAGCAATTGACCGTTATCAGTGGTATTAACACTCATGTCGTTTAATACCGGTAACGAACTTAAATAGTCTTTCCAGCCGACATGTTTGTCATCGCCAAGATAAGCACTTAATACCTTGTCATAGCCGCTAGTCAATGTGGCATCGACATTGGCTAAACTGCTTTGCTTATCATGACCAAAGCCGATAGCAATATTCATTTCTAGGGTATTGTTATCTGCTGATTTGCTTAAGGTTGGATATTGAGCAGTAAGCGCAACATTGCCAATAACACTGTTATCACTGCTGGTGGTGTTATAGAGGTTATTGAGCTGACCGTTGTCTTTTAGATCAACTAATCCATCAGATTTACCGACAAAACCGGCACTGGCTTGAGTAAATTCTACATCAGATTTGATGGTCATTACTGATGAGTCAGCATTATTGGTGTATGCCACTAACGCGCCATTTTCAATACTGGCGATATCATTGGCGCCACTATTATCTACATGTGGATTGGCATATAAGTGTGGGGTAATGCCGTCAGCAAAAGCGGTAAAGATAACTTTCATCATCATGCTGTCACGGTTTGGATCGGTAAAAATATGCTTTTCAATTTGGTACTGGCCATTTTTAGCTTTATTAATCACTTTATAAGCTAATGATAATGGACGGCCTTGATCATCTTGATGTAAATATTCGATGCTACTGATGGTGTCTTGTTTTTCAGTATCAACAAAGCCATCACCAGTAATGATGAATTGCATTTCTTTCAATTGAGCATTGTGGATCAAGCCATACATGGTTTCAGTAAGCACACCTTGGGCTATGGAAAACCAGACTTTACTCACTGGGTTGTCTGCTGTGCTTTGGTATTGACCGTTTACATAAGGCTCATAAGAGGTGCCAATACCAGTCTTACCAGAAAATGCCCAGGTTGGATCGATACCCGGAGCGCCGGGGGCGACTTGCTTAATGGTGGTGATCTCAGCCGCTGTTTCAATGGTTTGTTCTGGTGCTACTTCAGCGTCAGAGCAGGCTGATAATGCCAGTAATGAACCCGTTACAACAGCAGTATTGATCGCCTTAGCGACAAATGACTTTTTAAAACAAATTGTTTGTGAGTTATTAATATTTAACATTGCGTTCATGAATAACGTTCCCCAAATATTTTTAAATAATTTTTATAACTTAATGAGTTTTTGATTTTCTGTTTAAGCTTGTGAGCTGGGTTGATCGACAAATAACACCGCAATACCGGCAATAATCATAAATACCCCACCAGTAATTAGCGCAAAAATGGGTTCACCATCGAATAAGCCATTTAAAATAACACCTAAAACACTTGCTGCAAGTAACTGTGGAATAACAATAAAGAAGTTAAAAATACCCATAAATACACCCATCTTTTTAGGCGGTAATATGCCTGATAGCATGGCATAAGGTACGGATAAGATAGAGGCCCAAGCGATGCCGACACCAATCATTGGGATCCATAACATTTGTGGGTCTTTAATAAAGTAAAAGCTAATTAGCCCTAGTCCACCGAGTGTTAAGTTGATGGTGTGAGTAAATTTAATCCCTACGGCTTTAGCTAAAAAAGGAATCATCACAGCAGCAAGGGCGGCAAACCCATTGTATGAAGCGAATAACATCCCGACCCAGTCAGCGCCGTCGTTATAAGCTTGTGAAACAACATCAGAGCTGCCGTAATGATAAGAGGTCACCGCTGAGGTGGTATAAATCCACATGGCGAAGAGTGCAAACCATGAGAAAAATTGTACTATAGCCAGTTGATGCATGGCTTTAGGCATATGAAATAAGTCATCAACGACGTTAAATACCATACCTAAAGAGTCACGTTTTTTACCCTTGACCCCAGCAAGTACCTTAGCGCAATAGAGTTGTAATGGGCCAAAAGCAAAGATGCCAATACTAAGAATAAACAACTGTTTATCCCAACCGAGTCCATAAACTAAGCCTGTGAATATCGCGCCAAATCCCATCCATAACATCGACGCTTTTTTATATTGCGTAGCGGTGCGGCTGCGAGTTTCATCAATACGGTCTTCTTGCTTAGTGGCTTCTTCATGTGCATGGAAGGCATTGATTTCTTCTGGCGAATATTCTTTGGTGCTAACAATGGTCCAACCCACAGCTAAGAATAATACTGCGCCACCAAAATAGAAGGCATAGCGAACTGAGTCGGCAATTTCACCCGCTGGGGCTGTATTGGCAACATCAAAGTAATTAGTGAGGATATAAGGTAGTGCTGAAGCGACAACGGCGCCAATGCCGATAAAGAAGCTTTGCATGGCATACCCTTGAGTGCGTTGACTCTTAGGTAAGTTATCGCCAACAAAAGCACGAAACGGCTCCATAGCGATATTGATTGATGCATCCATAATCCACAACATACCCGCTGCAATCCACAGCGTAGGAGAGTGCGGCATGACAAATAACGCTAGTGTGGTAAAGATTGCACCAATCAGAAAATAGGGACGACGACGGCCAAGTCCATTCCAGGTGTTATCACTTAAATAACCGATAATTGGCTGGACTATCAATCCTGTCAAAGGCGCGGCAATCCAAAGAATGGGAATTTCATCAATCTCAGCCCCTAGGGTTTGGAAAATACGGCTGACATTGGCATTTTGCAGTGCAAAACCGAATTGGATCCCCAAAAAACCAAAACACATATTAAAAATTTGCCAGAAATTGAGTTCTGGCTGCTGACGCTGCTGAGTATTTGTCGATTTTTGACTCATCGTATCGGTAGACATGTATCTTCCTTTTTATAGGTCGTTCAACTTCATGGCTGAACTCTTATTATTACGTTTGCTAATGTACTAGGAAAAAAAATGGCGAATACACATCTCCCTTAGACGGGTATTCGCCAAAGACCTGGTTTGAACTCCAAAAAGGCTGAAGTTAAAAAGGTACTTAAAACCTGACACAATCCGATGAAGGTGATGCGCCAGTAACGACCTAGCCCATTTCATCCACACAAGCAGAGGAGAAATTTAGCAGGTTTCATATTAGCCTTGTGACGGATTTAGGTACAACCAATTACATACGTATTCATCATTTATGCACAACCAAAGGTGATCATATTTGTAACAGGTAAGGGGTGAATCGCGCATTAACCGATATTTGGTAGGTCAATGTAAATGAACAAAAACCTGATGGCAATGAACACAAAAAGTGAACATTGCAATACATCAGATTTTATTGGGGGAAAATTGTTGTGTTTTGTCTTTAAAGCGCTTTAAAAGGCTTTAATTTAAGGCTTTAAAACGAATCGCAGTACCACCACTTTTCGCTAAAACTAGTGAGAGGGTGTCTTTCGACGTTACTTTTTTCGTTTCAATGACGTAATCATATGGGTTGGTTTCCCAGTTCGCTTTAGCGCCATCACGATATATTTGTGCTTCATATTGTTGGTTATTATCTAAAAATGATAATTCAACATCAAAACTGCGGGCTTGTTCATCAGTGAGTGCACCTAAATACCAATCATCACTGCGGCGGTCTTTACGCGCAAACGCGACAAAATCACCGACTTCACCAGCAACCGCAATACTCTCACTCCAGTCGGTGGGGACATCTTGAATAAACTGAAAGGCGTCAAGGCGTTCAACATAATTACGTGGTAAATCCGCCGCCATTTGAATTGGACTGTATAACACCACATACAAGGCTAATTGCTTAGTTAATGTTGTTTGCACCCGATTAACTGCATCTAAGCCTTCTGGTGCGAGATTAAATATCCCAGGGGTGAAATCCATTGGCCCTGACAGCATACGAGTAAAAGGCAGAATCGCAGTATGTTCTGGGTTATTGGGCGGAGTTCCCCAAGCGTTAAATTCTTGGCCGCGGGCGCCTTCTCGGGCAATCCAGTTTGGATAGGTGCGGCGCAGGCCAGTATCTTTAACGGGTTCGTGAGTATTAATACTAATGCCACGCTTTGCGGCTTCGGTAATACTGTGCAGGTATTCATTCACCATAAACTGGCCATCATGCCATTCATGGCGGGTAATACCGTTTTCATCAACACGCTTGATGTCACCCCCATCTGCCACATAACCCGTTTTGATTTGAGTTACGCCATGCTTTTTATATAAATCATAAGCATCACTCATTTGATTACGGTAATTCGTTACAGAACCTGAGGTTTCATGGTGACCAATTAAACGTACATTGTGTTTAGCGCCGTATTCACTGACAGTATCAATATCAAAATCGTTATATGGCTTGGTAAAGCTAAAAACATCGCCGTTGTGGAACCAACTGCCGTCCCAGCCATGGTTCCACCCCTCAACTAATACACCGTCAAAGCCGTATTTGGCGGCAAAGTCCATGTAGCGTTTGGTTTCGCTGGTGGTAGCGCCGTGTTTATCACCTGAACCCCAAGTATTTTCATTAAGATGCATTCCCCACCAAATGCCGACGTACTTACCGGGCTCAACCCAAGACACATCACCGAGTTTGTTTGGTTCATTTAAGTTAAGGATTAAATCTGAATTGAGTAAACCAGTGGCTTTAGCTGCAATTTGAATGGTACGCCATGGCGTGGTGAATCCTGGTTTGGTTTTGACTAAAATGCCATCTGACCATGGGGTTAAATCCGCTTTAAGGGTGCCATCACGGCGCTGATCTAACACCATTGCGGCATAATCTGTCAGCGCAGCTTCGTGAATACTTAAATGGGTGCCTGAAGCGAGTTTGTAGGTAAATGGCGTATGAGCTCGGTCGACTTTGTTTACCGTGGTGGTGTTATATAAGTATTCATATCGATTCCAACCTCGGCCGGGGATCCACCAAGCGGTGGCATTATGGGCATCAGGAATTGAAAACTCAGTTAGTTCATTGGTAATGTTTAAGGCAGATTCTGAGGCAAGGCCTTTTTGTGTTGGCACTTGATACCTAAAGCCTAAACCATCATCAAACACCTTAAATTCTACGATAAAGTGGTAATTACCGTTACTAAAGGTGGTGGTGAGTTTATTGTGATGATCTTCAATCCACTCACGCTCACCCCAAGGTTGTTGCCAGCGAGATTGATGAGTATCAGTGCTTGATTTATTGATCTCAAAACCGCGACCAAATTCTCCCAATGACTCAAAAACCAATCCCATGCGCGAAGCCAGTACCGCATCTTCACCATTAAAGCTGACTTTGTATTCAGGTCTATCAGCATCATCAGATAAGCTGACGGTAATATTGTTACTGGGAGAGCTGATTGTCACCGTTTTTGCCTGAACTCCTGGCGTTATTCCTGACAGGACACAGCTAATGAATATGGAAAGTGCGCTGAGATTAAAAATCGACTGATATTTTGTGTTTGTTTTAATTTTAGTTACAGGTGTGGTAGCAGCTGTTGATGCCGTAATAGACGGTAAATCAACTAATTTTGATGATGCTTCGAGCATGGTGACTCCATATTATTATTCGAATTTCCCTTTCACATACTAGAGCGGTTAAACCAAATGCTGCAATTTGTTGCATACGTATTCAAGATTGAGGCGTTATTTAAGGCAAATATTTTAAATGCGTTGATTGCATTTTTTAGAATGCGTTTGTTTTTTATCCGATATTGGCCAATGTCTAGAAAACGGATATTTAATCGAGGTTTTTATATTTGTATCGCTAAAGACATGCTATATCGCCCGCTAAAAAATCAATGTGAAATACACCTGTTATCTAGATGTTTTATAAATAGGCGGCTTGGTTTGATATGCAACAAATTTAGTCGTTATGCGCAATAGTTATTTGTGATATCTGCAATTGCGATGAAGGTCAGTATTTTACTAATTGTTTGAGTAATAAGTGTTTTTTTAACAATGTTTGTTCTTGCTTAGCGCTGTGTTTGTTATGGTTTTATTGAAATAATAATAAGGGAAATACCATGGCAATGAATAGACGTAGTTTTCTTAAGGGGAGTAGTGCATTTGCATTTTCTGCCAGTATTATGGGGTGTTCTAGTGATGATGAGAATATTGAAGAACCTCCAGTAGTAGAACCACCAATTGAAGTACCACCTGAAGAAGGCATTCCAGATGGTGTTTATCACACAACGTGTCCACGTAACTGCGGTGATAGATGTAGCTTGATGGTAACCACAAAAGATGATGTGGCAATATCAATCACAGGTGATACAACACACCCTGTAACAGCGGGAACCCCATGTGTTAAAGGTCATGCCTATTTACAGTCTGTGTATAGCCCAGACCGTATTCAACAACCAATGAAACGCGTAGGACCACGTGGCCCAGGTGCAAGCTTCGAACCTATTTCATGGGATGAGGCATATAGCGCCATTGCAGGCCGCTTAAACGAGATTATTAACACCCATGGTGGTAATTCAATCATTCCTTACTCTTATTCTGGCTATAGCGGTATCAGTGCAGGCTCGGGTCCGAACCGATTCTTTAACCGTATCGGCAGTCGTAACTTGCAACGTAATATTTGTGCCAGTGCCGGTTATTCAGGAATGAGCTCTATATTGGGTGAGTTTTCAGGCCCAAGCCCAGAAGATTACGTCAATACCAAATGTTTTGTTTCTTGGGGTACCAATGAGCAAGCCACCAATATCCACCATCTTAAATTTATCAATGAAGCCCGTGATAAAGGCGCTAAAATTTTAGTGGTTAACCCTGCTAGAACACCTTTAGCGTCGCAAGCTGATATTTGGTTGCAGCCGACACCAGGTACCGATGCCACGTTAGTTGTGGGTATTAGTAAAGTGCTGATTGAAGAAGGTTTGCATGATACAAACTTTATTGAAGCCCATACCCAAGATTATGATGCACTAGTTGCACGCCTTGAAGAATTTACCCACGAACAAATTGAACAAGAAACGGGTGTTTCTACAAGCGAATACCAAGCCTTTGCTAGAGCTTATGCAGGTGCTGAATGTGCCATGATCCGCATTGGTTATGGTTTACAACGTACCTTGAATGGTGGCCGAATGGTTAAAGCCATTCCAACGCTTGCAGCGTTAACCGGTAATATCGGCAAAGTGGGTGCAGGTGTTGTGTATCTTAATACTCAAGCTGGTGGGATGTTTGATTGGGCTTATTGTAATGCGCCGCATCTAACACCTGAAGATGCAGTAAGAGACACGGTCAATATGAATGAGATTGGCAGGTCGTTACTACCTGAAGATTATCAACATGAAGACGGTCAAATTGGTCCACTTGCTTTTGGTGAGCCGTGCGATCCAATTAAAGCAATGATTGTATATTCAAGTAACCCAATGGCAATTGCCCCTAACACTGATCTGATTGAAAAAGGCTTGATGCGTGACGATTTGTTCTTAGTGGGTATTGATTTATTCCAAACCGATACCATGGATTATGTTGATTACTTGCTACCGACGTCTAGTTTTATGGAGCAATCAAATCTCATTGATAGTTATCATTGTTATTACTCTAAGCATAGTGCGCAAGCCATTATGCCACTTTATGAATCTAAACCTGACACAGTCATCTTTAATGAACTTGCTAAAGCAATGGGTTTTGAAGATGCAGAGTTCAATGAGTCGATTGATGAAATTTTACGTAATACTTGGAAAGGTAATATTAGTTACGATGCGCTATTAGAGCAAAAGTGGGATAGCCCAATTGTACCGTATCCATTCCGTAAAGATTACGACTTCCCAACGCCAAGCGGCAAGATTGAATTTAAAGACACCAGCGGCAAGTACTTTGACCCTGAAAAATTCAATCCAGTAATTGATACCGGCACCCCTGAAAGCGATGCTGCTGATAATAAAGGGATGACCGATGCTGAAAAAGCGCGTGAGTTCAGATTAATATCACCAGCGCACCCTAAATTAAGTAATTCTCAATGGGCCAATGTTAAATATATTGCTGGGACATTACCTCAACATACTGTTTATATTCATCCTTTAGATGCTGGCAGCAAAGGGATTAATGAAGGCGATCAAGTGACGTTAACTGCAAGTCGCTATGGTAACCCGAGTGTACAAATTCAATATGTAGCAAGGGTTGAACCAATGACACCTGTGGGCACATTGTTTGTTTGGAAAAATGCCTGGAAAAAACTTAATGATAACGGAAGTAATACCGCAGTTAACCAGCTGGCAAACTGTGATTTAACTGATATGAACAACTGTTCTACCTTCCACTCAACCCGTGTCGATATTGCACTGGCGTAATTATAATCATTAAGGAACTTTCTAATGACTGAACAAAAAGTTTTTGTATTTCGCCAAGAAAACTGTGTTGGCTGTGAAGCTTGTACCGTGGCATGTCAGGCTGGCCGACAAGCGAATGAATTTGTCACCGTAAGAGATATCTCTCAAGGTGAAAAAACCAATCATTTAGGTAAGCAAGTTGCGGTATTTTTATCGCAATCTTGTCATCACTGTGAAGAGCCTATTTGTGTTGAAAAGTGTCCTGTTGGCGCAATGGTTAAACGCGATGATGGCATTGTCCATATTGACGAAACGCTATGTGTCGGTTGCGGAGCATGTCGTATGGTGTGTCCTTATGATGCGCCAAAACTTGACGCTAAGCGTGGTATCTTGTCTAAATGTGACATGTGTAAAGACAGGCTTGATGTCGGTGATAAACCATTTTGTGTTACCGGTTGCCCTGTGCAAGTGTTAGATGTGATGGATCAATCTGAAGCATTAAGTTTGCCTGGGGCAAGTTTAAATGGTGATGGCCATGAAGATTTAGGTACAGGGCCAACAACAGTATTTATTAAATTAAGAAGCTAAGACTAAAGACTTATTTTAAATGCCAACCCTAGGGTTGGCATTTTTATTTAAACAACAAAGTTGATAAATGTATTTGGCAGTGTAACAACAATAATGAAAAGTGTTATTAATGAAATGGTAGGTAAATTTAAGTTATATTTAATAAAGCAGGGGCTAAACGGTAAATCTAATATTGGCGCGTTGATTTGATTTTATAATGTGTTTATCCCAGTTATTGGATAATTGAATAACTGATACAGCATGATTAATGAGTTCTTGTTGATGTGATTGATCTACCAATGCAGAAAACTCTCTGGCTAGCGCGATGATGATGTAATCATCTTTCGTTAATATTTCACCATTAAGACTGTTGTTGATCAAAATGCTGAAGCTATTGAAAAATATAGACATTAATTCCTGTTCACTCAAACGCTTAGGTAGATTCTCTACGCGTCTAAAGTCATTAATAACCATTAGGGAAATCTTTCTGCAAATGGTTTCTAGTGAGCTCCTTGGGTATGAAGAACTGACCCATACTGAGTGTGGCTTAAGGCTTACTTCTATAGCACTACTGAGTTCTGCAGCACGCCATCTTTCTTTAAAATTCATCAGTAACATAACTTTGCCTATATAAGCTGTAACACATCTATCTTACACAATATTCATAGACCGAATATTTACCTAAGTCACTTTTATTAAAATGTCATAATAATTGTTTAGATAAATAGGAACCTATCACAGATATTTATAATAACCTGAAATAAAATAATGTGAATTAAATAATTTAAACAAATGGAATTTAAACATGAACAACGATGAATACGTTAAAAATATGGCAGGAATGTTTAATTTTCTAGCTGAAGTATTTTATCAAAAACCAACTGATGAATTAAAGGAAACTATTTCAACACTAGAGTTACCCTTATTTATAACAAAAGAAAACAATATAGATAATCACTTTAGGGATAAATTAGAGGCCTTAAAAAAGTTGAGTCAAACTTTGGTGCTAGATGACATTAAACAGGATTACAATGCCTTATTTATCAGGCCAAAAGGGAAACTTGCTTATCCATGGGGCTCAGTATATTTGAGCAATAATAATCGTTTGTTTGACCAGTCAACCCTGTTATTTATGGATTTTTGTAAAAAAAACCACTTGAACTTCAATTTACCACAACATCAACCAATGGATCATTTTGGTTTAATGCTAGTTGCACTGGTGTATTGCTTAGAGCTTGACTTGCAAGACGGTCAACAAAGAGTGAAAGAACTATTAGAACAGCACTTACTTAGCTGGAGTGACCGCTTTTTAAGCTTGGTGATTGAGCATAGTACAAGTCACTTTTATGGTGTTTCAGCCCAGTTATGCCAGCTATTGTTAACTGAGCTAACACTTAGTAAGGAGCTTGAGCTAAAGCCCGTCACATTGTACAAGTAAGCTGAACTGACATTGCTTGCATCAAAGATGCTAGCAAAGATGATGAAAAAACCTGCAATAAGGTTAATTATTGCAGGTTTAAAGGCGCTTAGGCAGGTTTAAATCTTGCTAGCACGAATTAGCAGCATGAATTAGTAATACTTATTACCAGGTAATAACTAACACTTGAGATTCTAGTGGTTGCAGATTAATCGCTATGCTGGCTTGTTGCTTTACCACATTCATAGGATGTATTTCGTTAGCACCAATGGTGAGCAAGTTTTCTATTTGATAGCTACCATCCTTGATTTGGGCTTCAGTGATTAATGCCTCTGGGAGGTGTAAGTTGATACTCGCAGCTTGGCTGTCGCTAAAATTAGTGACTACCAGCATAAACTGCTCGTCGTTATAACGGCTAAAGGCAAAGGTATTATCGTTATAGCCTTGTTGATTGGTTTTTTGGCTAACAGCACGGTTAAAAGTATCAAGCTCAAAGTACTCGCCTTGCAGGGCTGGCGCCGTGTGACTTAAGTTAACCAAGGTTTGATAATAACCGCGAAGGGCTTTTTCTGCATCCGTTGATTGACCGCCATCAAATTTGCCGTTATTCATCCAGCGTTGATGGGCTGGTACGCCAACGTAATCAAAAATACTGGTACGGGTGGCTCGGCCAAAACCGGCATTTTGCACGGCTTTTTCACCGACATCTTGACCGAAATAAAGTAAGGTCGGAGAGCGACTAATGGTGGTCGAAACCACCATCGCAGGCAAGGCGGCTTCTGCGCTGCCTGCAAAGTCGCCAGTATTAATCCGCTGCTCATCATGATTTTCTAAAAAGTTGAGC
This sequence comes from Shewanella sp. 4_MG-2023, assembly GCF_030548015.1. NCBI lineage: Bacteria > Pseudomonadati > Pseudomonadota > Gammaproteobacteria > Alteromonadales > Shewanellaceae > Shewanella > Shewanella sp. 4_MG-2023. Next base: position 39,676 of record NZ_JAUORL010000015.1, on the reverse strand, counting down.
ATGTGCTGCTCAATATCTGCAATTTTTGCTTGATCTTCAGCAATGGCAGCCGTCGATTTTTTACCATGGATAATGTCTTTTAAGGTGTCGTATAAATCCACTTTATCGTACAGGTAATCCATCTTTCCTAAATGAATATAATCACGGTAAAGACTTGGGTTATACACTTCAGCAAGTAAAAAAGCATTGGGGTTTAGGTGTTTGATATTACTGTTGAGATAACTCCAAAATTCAACTGGCACCATTTCGGCCATATCGTACCTGAAGCCATCAACGCCTTTTGCTAGCCAGAATTCGGTGATGTGTTTAAATTTAACCCAAGAATCAGGGATATCGCTCAGTGGTTGAGTCTGCCAAAATTGGTAATGCTGCGCAGAAGACATCTGGGCATATTCACTTGGCAGAGTAGGGAAGTCGTAGCTGCCATCAGGCTTAACGCCATAGTTAACCTTAACGGTTTCATACCAATCATTGGCGTCTGGCTTGGCTAAACGTGAGCCATTACCGGTCCATTTAGCTGGTGTTTCAATAAACTGACCGTCAGCGAGGGGATGAGACTCACCGCCTAAGGGCTGATAGTTATCTTTGGCATCGGGAACAGAGAAACTCTCACCGACAATATAATAGAAGTTATTGTTTTTATCGTATTCAACAGCGGTATTGTCTTGCTCACCAAAGTTGCGATTAGCTGGAAGCGGCGCATTTTGTGGGGCAGATTGATATTGGCGAGCCACATGGTTAGGCACGATATCGATAATCACCTGCATGCCGTTTTGATGAGTACGTGATATAAGCGCTTCAAATTCAGCTAATCTGTTAGCCGGGTCATTAGCTAAGTCAGGGTTAACGTTATAGTAATCTTTTACCGCATAAGGTGAGCCAGCGCGGCCCTTTACCACATCTGGGTCGTCATTACTGATCCCAATGTCAGTGTAATTATTGATCAATGCGTGATGGGGTACGCCGGTATACCAGACATGGGTTGTCCCTAATGACTTAATGTCTTGCAGGGCAATATCGGTAAAGTCACTAAACTTGCCGACACCGTTGTCTTGTATAGTGCCCCAAGGCTTATTGGTAGTGTTGGTATTACCATAAAGACGGGTAAAAACCTGATAAACCACCGGCTTACCGGTTAAAGGTTGTGCAGCAGCACTTAGCTGCTCAGTACCGCTCTGTTTAACCGTCTCATTAATACTGGCTTTATCTGTGGCGCAACCAGCAATAACCATACTGACTCCCGTTAATACCAGGCCTAATTTTATCGGTAAACTTACGCTGAATTTTTGTAAATACATATGCTTCTCGTGGCAGATTTATATTATTTAACTAAAGGAGATTAACAAGCTTTAGTTATGATCTAGAGTTTAACCGTTATTTGATTAACTTAAGAATAATGACACCTTTTTCTTTTAATGTGAGCGGCTTAGTTAATGAATACGTTTGTTGTGTGATGATATCTTTAGCCACAGTATGTTGTTTAATCACTGGTGCGAAACGGCTTAAATCAAGCTGGTATTCTTGCTGATTTTTATTGTAAATAATCAATAAACTCTCTTTGTTGCCTGCTTGATTATATTCACGGGCTTGCAGGTAAACACCCTCTTTAGGAGCAAAGTGTTTAAGGCTGCCTTGTTGTATCGCTAATGAGTTTTTACGATAGTTTAAAAGCGCGCGATTAAAGGCAAGCGCATCTTGTTGTTGGGCGGACAAAGACGATGGCTTGAATACACTGAGTTTATCTTCAGCAAATCCGCCGGGTAAGTCACTGCGAACTAAACCGTCATTACGATCTTTTGTCGGACTTTGCATCAAAACTTCGGTACCGTAGAAAATTTGCGGAATGCGGTTACTGGTTAACACATAGGCCATGGCCATTTTATACAGGGCTAGGTCATTGTTCATCAGACTGTATAAACGGTTAGTGTCATGGTTACCTTCAAATAACACTAAATCAGTAGGCTTGGCATAAACCACATCATTGGCGAGCGTTTCATATAGATTAATAAGTCCGCTACCCCAACTTTCTTCATCAGTTAAGCTTTTAATGAGCACCTCATAAAGTGGAAAGTCCATCATGCTCGGGGTATGTGAGACATAGCCATCAGCATTGTGTTTACCCGCCTGCCAGTAGCTTACTGTAATGGGGTTATCGCTCCATTCCTCACCAACAATATTAAAGTTGGGATACTCATCCATAATGGCTTTTGACCAAGTGGTTAAAAAGCCTTTATCTGCATAAGAGTAGGTGTCTTCGCGAATACCACTGAGGCCGGCATATTCAATCCACCAAATACTGTTTTGAATTAAGTATTTTGCCATAAACTGATCACCTTGATTCATGTCAGGCATGGTGTCAGTAAACCAGCCATTTTCGAATTCTGCAGTATCAGATGGCATAGCGTATGGATCTTGAACTGTGGTTCTGCGATGGCTGGTATACATGATGTCTTGAGGGTTTTGTTGCCATTTTTGTTGGCCATTTATCCAAGTTGAAGTTGGAAAATCAGCCATCCAGCGATGCCCCGAACCCATATGGTTAACAATCACATCTTTAATAATACCAATACCAAACTGCTTCGCTTCTTCTACTAAGGATTTGTATTCTTCGTTGCTACCAAAACGTGGGTCAATTTTATAAAAATTAGTGGTGGAGTAACCATGGTAGGAATACTGGGCTTGGTTATTTTCAAGCAGCGGGTTTATCCATAACTGTGTGATACCTAGATCTTTGAAGTAGGGTAGTGACTGACGAATACCGAGAATATCACCACCATGTCGGCCATCTTTATCGTCACGATTGGCTGTTTCTAACATGTCTGGGTGATTATCGTTGTCAGGATTACCATTTACAAAACGATCAGGAGTGATGAGGTAAATAACATCTTTGTTAGAAAACCCTTCACGCTGGCGTGAATCTGCCGCTCGGGCCTGAATAGGGTATTCAAGGGTTTGAACTAGCTGATTGTTATCAAACAAACCTATTTTAATGGTTTGCGGCTTTGCATCCTTTAAGTCTAAATCGATAAATAGATGATTGTTACTTACTGACTGATGAACCGCTTTAAGTGCCACATTGGCAGATTCAACAAGTTTGACCTCATAGGCGCTAATACCTTCGCCATAGACTAATAACTGCAATTGACTGTTTTGCATATCAGCCCACCAAGATTGTGGTTCAACGGTGACATTATTGATTTCAGCAGTAGCAGCGCTAGTCATTAATACATTAACCATCAAGGCTAGCGGAGCAAGTTTTCTAATAGTCATAAGTTTACCTTTGATGAAATTACAATTTATCAATAAATTGTTGATGAGACGGCATAGCAGCAACAGCCCTATTGATGATTTGCTTAATATTGCCCAGATAATCATGTAAGTCAGCATCACTTACACTATTAGCTAACGGGTTATAGTCATTAGGCATAATGCCTTGGCCGAGCATTACCTGTATCCAAGCAGCTTCTGTAAACAATTCATCTTGGTAGCGACTGACAGTGCCAGTGGCTTTAAATAGTTCAATTTTTTGTTTAAGGCTGTCAGGTATCGCCATATCACGGCATTGCTGCCATAAATCATGGTGTGAGTCTTTTTGATTCAGGTGATAGTGCAAAATAATGAAGTCACGAATTTGTTCAAACTCAAGTTTTGATTGGCGGTTAAACTCATCAACATTAGCTTGCTGAACGCCATTGTGGGGGAACAGCTTAGACAGACGTATGATGGCTGATTGAACTAAATGTAAGCTGGTGGACTCAAGTGGCTCTAAAAAGCCGCTTGATAAACCAATGGCAACACAGTTTTTATGCCACTGCTTTTCACGGCGTCCGGTTTTAAAATTGATTTTTCTGGGCTCTGCCAGCGGTTTTCCATCGAGGTTTTCAAGCAATAACGCTTTGGCTTGCTCATCAGATAAATATTGACTGCAATAAACTAAGCCATTACCAGTACGGTGTTGCAACGGAATACGCCACTGCCAACCGGCATCATGGGCGATAGAGCGAGTATAAGGAGCCAATACTTCAGTTCGTTCACAAGGCACTGCATAAGCGCTGTCGCAGGGGAGCCAATGCTGCCAGTTTTCATAACCGACATCTAATTGCTTTTCAATGAGCAAGGCAGCAAAGCCTGAGCAGTCGATAAAAAAGTCAGCGCTAATTATCTGGCCATCTTTTAATGACACGGATTCAATGCTGCCGTCATTGGCAAGAGTTGCGGAGGTGATTAAGCCTTCGATACGTTTAACTGACAGCTTTTCACTGTAGTCACGTAATAGCTTAGCGTAGAGGCTGGCATCAAAGTGATAAGCGTGGGTGATACCAGCTAATGGCGAGCCTTGAACGCGATCCATTATGGAGAATTTATTATTTTTAGCTGCTTGGTAATTTAATGAAAAATCCCAGAAATGATTAATATCAGTGGGTTTGGATTTGTTCCAGTAATGATGGAACTGGGTAAAGCCAATATCTTTACCTACATTGCCAAAGGCATGCATGTAGCTTTGTTGGTTGTTGCCCCAATTTTCAAACTCAATGCCGAGTTTAAAAGTTGCTTGGGTTTGTTTGATAAAATCTGCTTCTTTAATGCCTAATACATTATTAAATATTTGCAGTGGAGGAATAGTAGCTTCACCGACACCAATGGTGCCGATATCTTCAGACTCGATTAAGGTGATGTAGAGCTGCTGTTTAAATAGCTTAACTAACATGGCGGCGGTCATCCAGCCGGAAGTGCCGCCACCAACAATTACAATGTCTTTTATTTTGTTGTTATTCATAGTAATCGCCTTATTAAATAATGGTTTGATATAAAGTAAAAAAGCCCCTGTAACAGGTTACAGAGGCTTATTGGTCATATATAGATTAGAACTTGTAGTTCGCGCCTAACATGTAGTTACGACCATAGTTTTGGTAATCTCGGACGAAACGAGCATCATCACCCGTGTATGAAGTAAATGGCTCATTGGTTAAGTTATTAACCTGTAACAAAACAGATAAACCATATAAGGCATCAATCCCACTTTCAGAGAAATCATAACCAATTTGTGCATCAACCACGGTTTCTGCTTTAACATTAACGTTAACACGGCTTAAGCTGATTGCAGTAACTTCACCTAAGAACTCGCTACGGTAGCGTGAACTAACGCGAGCTTCAAAGCCTGAGTTTTCATAGTAAACCGTCGCATTGAAGGTTTTCTCTGAAAGACCAGGTAAAGTTGTTGGCTCGCTATCAGAGGTTTCTTTAACTTCACTGTCGTTGTATGAACCACTTAATACCGTACCAAAACCTTCTAGCCCATCAGCCCACATACCAAAGTCCATTGAGAATGACGCTTCAATACCTTGAACATAACCACCTTCACCATTCTGTGGTTGAGTGACAACACCAATTGGGTTACCTGGCTGTTCAGGGAAAATGGATCCAAAGTCAAACAGCGACGTTTGGTCATAAACGAAGTTTTCTAAGTCTTTATAGAAAACGGCGATGGCAAAATAACCTTGATCGCTAAAGTAGTTCTCATAGCTGATATCATATTGACGCGCTAACCATGGGCGCAGACTTGTATTACCAGCGCCGCCAGTCCAGTTAACACCATCACTAGGATTAGCATCGTAGCTGAAGTTAACGTTTGCGTTCATTTTATCCATGCGAGCACGGGTCAATGTACGTGCTGCCGCAAAACGTAGCATTTGTCCATCGGCGACCGCTAAACCTAAGTTAAGGCTTGGTAGCCATTCAGTGTAACTATCACTCGCTGTACGTGGTGTTTTAATCACTTCGCCACCATCAACAGTTGCCACAGTGCCGTCGGAACTTTGATCTGTCATTACTGCTTGGACACCAAAATTACCGGTCAATGGTAAATCAAAGAGATCAGTATCTAGGTTTGCTTTAACAAACGCTGTGGTGACTTCCTCATTGATTAACCATGAGTTAGTTGCGCGGCTTAAGTCAACCGTATCCGCATTCGTTTCGGTGTAATTACCGTCGTTATAAAATGCTAAAGAGTCATAACTCAGCATGTCGCCCATACCGAAAAACTCCAAAGAAGTAGGGCTTAACAGGTATTTTTCAGGCACGGTCTGCATGTCTGGGTAATCTTTAAGGGTTAAATAGTAACCTGAATCAAGTTTACTTTTTTCACGCTCTGAGTAATTAACACCAAATTCAACACTGCGTACAGCGCCATCATCAAAAATGTACTCAGCGGTCAATTTAGCTGAGGCTAATTCATCTTCGATTTCAGGTTTGTTAATAAAACCGTCTTGGCTGTCTGGTCCGAGTGGGTCTCCCCAGCTAAATGGACCACCTAATTTCATTAGGTTAGGATCTGAATAATCAAGGTCATGGCTAAATTTGTATCCGCCTTTACCATCGTACTCAAAACCGAGTTGATCTACTGCACCATTACCGTTACCACGGCCAGTACCGCTATAGCTTTCCATACCAATATCAGTACGCTCAGATTTTGAATAAGCAATATCTGCAGTAACAAGCCAGTTGTCATTGATTGCGAACTTGTTGTTCCAACCCACTGACAAGGATTCAGCATCACGTTTGTTAACGTCGTTGCGTAGTACTACAGCTGCGTCATTAATAACGCCTTTGGTCACTAATCCATCTTCATTTTCAGTTGCTGTTACCCCGGTATTACCCCAGTCAGCACCCCATTGACCAGGAATTTCAATACCACGTAAGCGTTGGTCATCAGTAAATTTGGTATAAAAAAGATCTAATTTTGAAATATAAAAATCATTTGGAGCGTATTCGATTACACCTAAAAATCCATCGCGCTCTAATTCAGATGAACGAACAAAAGGTTTTGCGCCACCAAGTACGAATGGATTTGACTCATCGTAATCGAGGTTAGGGTAGCCCCATGCTTGCCAACGTTCTTCTTGGTTAGGTGATTGCATACGTGCATAACCAAAGGCAATACCAACAGTATCATCAACGAATTGGTCAATGTATGAAATACTGCCACGGTAACCGGTATCAGAAGAGCCACTGTTTAAAGAACCAAGGTCATTTAATTCACCACGTATACCAACTGCGAAAGTTTGCTCGCCATGGGTGAGTGGGCTTATGGTTTGCATATCTACCGTGCCACCAATAGCTTGTGCCATAACTGAGGCATCTGGTGTTTTGTATACCACAACACGATTTAATAATTCAGAAGGGTATTGGTCAAATTCAACACCACGATTATCGTTAACAGATGTTTGTTCACGACCGTTAAGGGTAGCGGTAGTAAAATCTGGCCCCATGCCACGGATTGAGATGACGTTTGCGCGGCCATCAAGGCGCTGAGCTGAAACACCTGGTAGACGTGCAAGTGATTCTGCGATACTGACATCAGGTAATTTACCGATATCTTCTGCAGAAATAGCTTCAACGATTGAAGATGAAGACATTTTTAATGATTGTGATTCTTTTAAACTACGACGAATACCAGTGACTTTTAATACTTCAATTGATTCATCAGCAGTTGCAACATCTTCTGCTTCAGCAGCGTAACCGTACATACTTGTACTGGCAGCTACCATTGCTAACGTTAGTAAGCTTGGTTTAAATAGCGACATCCATCTTTCCCCTTCTGAATGGCCAGCAGCCCTTTTTATAAGGTCGAGCTGCTAGATTTCTATTATTTATAATTACAGTCTTTATAGTATTTTTACTTCAGCTTGCTTAAATGACTGCATAAGCGCTGAGGTTTATTTCCACTTTGTTGCGGAACAGTAAAGATACTACTCCTAGCATTCTTTCATCGACAACGTTATGCATACGTATTCAAAGCTTTTGTAGACTTTAAATTGCCACTTTATTACTTTTTTTTAACATTCAAAAGATAGTTTATGTATTGGTTAAGTTATTGAATATTAGCATTTAAGTGCTTGGTTTGTATTTTTAAAATTCGTATTAATTCTTTGCATACGTATGCAGCTCTATTGAACCTGATTTCACTATTCACGTATCCTCGAGGCAATTAAATAATAATGACGACCAGTTACTAGGTCGCAACATAGGGTTAACCATGGGTGAGGTAGCTATATGGTTAATGCTTTTATTACAGAGGGCGAGTAATGAGTCAGTTATCATGGTGGCGCGGCGGAGTGATATATCAGGTATATCCACGAAGCTTAATGGATTCAAATGGCGACGGAGTCGGTGATCTACAAGGAATAATTACCAAACTTGATTACATTGCTAGTTTGAATGTTGATGCAATCTGGATATCGCCCTTTTTTAAGTCGCCAATGAAAGATTTTGGTTACGACATCAGTGATTATCTCGATGTTGATCCTATGTTCGGCACAATGGAAGACTTTGACGAACTGATTGAAAAGGCACATAAGCTCAATATCAAAATAGTCATCGATCAGGTATTAAGTCATACATCTGACGAGCATGCCTGGTTTAAACAAAGTAAATTAAGTCGTGATAACGACAAATCTGATTGGTATGTTTGGGCCGACCCTAAAGAAGATGGCACCGCGCCTAATAACTGGTTAGCTATTTTTGGTGGTTGTGCTTGGGAGTGGGAGCCGCGTCGTCAGCAATATTACTTGCATAACTTCCTAAAAAGTCAGCCTGATTTAAATTTCCATAACCCTGAAGTTCGCGCTGCAGTGCTTGAAAATGTCGATTTTTGGCTTAAAAAAGGCGTTGATGGTTTCCGCTTAGATGCGATTACTTTTTGCTATCACGATGAGCATCTGCGTGATAATCCAGCTAAACCCAAAGATCAACGCCAAGGTCGTGGCTTTAGTGAAGATAACCCTTATGCCTACCAATATCATTATTACAATAATACCCGTCCACAAACTGTCGGCTTTATTGAAGAGCTGCGCGCACTTATTAATCAATACCCAGGCGCCGTGACTTTAGGCGAAGTGTCAGCAGAAGATTCTTTAGCGACCATGGCTGAATATACCCAAGGCGATGATCGTTTGCATATGGCCTATAGTTTTGAGCTATTAACCAATGATTTTAGCGCGGCTTATATTCGCCAAACAGTTGAAGAACTGGAAGCCAGTATTGGTGACGGTTGGCCGTGCTGGGCCATAGGTAATCATGATGTGCAACGCGTTGCGACCCGCTGGGGCAAAGGTGAAACTAATCCCGCCATGGTTAAAATGCTCAATGCGATGTTGTTTTCGCTGCGAGGCAGCGTATGCAGTTATCAAGGTGAAGAATTAGGCTTAACGGAAGCGCCTATTGAGTTCAGTGAGCTGCAAGATCCATTTGGGATTACCTTCTGGCCAATGTTTAAAGGCCGTGATGGCTGCAGAACCCCAATACCGTGGTCGAAAGATCATCAACAAGCGGGTTTTTCTGACAGCAGTAAACCTTGGTTACCTATTCCTGCTGCACATAAAGCTATGGCTGCAGATGTTCAAGAAGCAGATACACAATCCAATCTACATGCTTATCGCCGCTTTTTAAAATGGCGTAAGCAATATCCTGCATTGGTGATGGGTGATATTAGCTTTATTGATGTGGATTCTAACCTTTTGGTATTTGTACGTACCTTTGAAACTCAAAAAATGCTGGTAGTATTTAACTTAGATAATAGTGCCAATACATTTGATGCCTCTGCATATGACATTGTTGCAGTTAAAGATGATCACGGTCTTGAGTCTGCATCTTTGCAAGCTGATGCTAAACTAACATTAAACGCATTTGGAAGTTTCTTCGCATTAATTAAATAATGTAACGATAAAACAGCAGCTTAATCGGTTGCTGTTTTTATATGTGTTGTAGGTTTTTAATAACAAGATTCAGTTGCCAGTAGACATGCTAGTAATTGGTGATAACAACGATAACAAGAGAGTTCATATTATGGCTTCAGCTATTCCAACGGGTTCAACAACAGTTAGCAGTACTGGCGACGGTAGTTACCGTTTCGCACTAGTATCGTTAACCTCACTATTTTTTATGTGGGGATTCATTACCTGTCTTAATGACATACTAATCCCTCATCTAAAGGCGGTATTTTCATTAAGTTACACTGAAGCCATGCTGATTCAGTTTTGTTTTTTTGGCGCTTATTTCTTAGTGTCATTACCTGCTGGCAGTCTGGTTAAAAAGATTGGTTATCAAAAAGGCATTGTGTCCGGTTTAGTTATTGCTAGTATCGGTTGTGCCTTATTTTACCCTGCTGCAGCATTGGAAACTTACGCGTTATTCTTAGGGGCATTGTTTGTTTTGGCTTCAGGTATCACCATTTTACAAGTAGCCGCTAATCCTTATGTGAATGCACTAGGCTCTGAAGAAACAGCCTCAAGTCGTTTAAACTTAACCCAAGCCTTTAATGCATTAGGCACCACTGTCGCCCCATATTTTGGCGCTGTGTTGATTCTTTCAGTCGCAACGGGTGCCGTCGGTGAGTTAAGCCATGCACAAGCTGAAGCTGACGTGGTAAAAATGCCATATCTATTTTTATCTGCCACGTTAGCAGTTTTAGCTGTGATTTTTTCACAATTAAAGTTGCCTATTATCCAATCTCATACCGCAGTTGAAACAGATGGTAAGGTTACTTACAAAGGTAAAACCAGCGCGTTGCAAAGCATTCACTTAGTATTGGGCGCGGTGGGCATTTTTGTTTATGTTGGCGCTGAAGTATCAATTGGCAGCTTTTTGGTTAACTTTTTAGGTGAAGAGCACATTGTAGGGCTGCAAGAAGCTGATGCAGCAAAATACATTACCTATTACTGGGGCGGGGCGATGATTGGTCGTTTTATTGGTTCAGCGCTTATGCAAAAAATACCTGCAGGCACCATGTTAGCCTTTAATGGTTTAATGGCTGCGACCTTAGTATTAGTTGCTATTAATACCAGTGGTGAAGTGGCCATGTGGGCAATTTTAGCGGTTGGCTTATTTAACTCCATTATGTTCCCAACTATTTTTAGTTTGGCTTTAAGAGACTTAGGCCCACATACTTCGCAAGGCAGTGGCTTTTTATGTTTAGCGATTGTTGGTGGAGCAATCATCCCATTATTACAAGGGGTAATGGCTGATACCATGGGCATACAACCGGCGTTTATTCTTCCTGTAGTGTGCTATGCATTTATCATATTTTACGGCGCGAAAGGCTCTAAAATGTAACCTTTAAGCTGACACTTTATATCAGGCAGCCTAACGGCTGCCTTTTTGTTATTTCACCGCCAATAAATAGGAATCAATACTTGCTTAAAAGGCGGTTAACTCCTATGATCCATGCGCTTTTTCTGTTTTATCTTATTTCTATAACTCGTTGAGATCCCCCAATGCTAACTTACCCGCTCTCAGGCAGTTCATCTGAACTGGTCATTAATGTGTTAACTATGGTGCTAACTGAAGGTAAACCTTTAGATCGCGCTTATTCACATAACTTTTCAGGTATGCAATATCCACCTGCGGAGCTAGCAAGAATTACTCTCGTTACTGGTGATATTTTGCGTCGTTTGAACCTTTACTGCTATTTGGTTGATATCAAAGTAGAAGATATTGAACGTACCGGTTCTAAATTATTAAACGGCTGGCATTTATTCCACGATCTTGATTTACCAAAGATGGAATATGCATTACAAGTTGATAGCGCACAGTTTGCCGAGCGTCTAGAGGTTGCAAAAGCACAACCGGCTTTGTGGGATGGCTGCCCAGAGTGGCTTGACGAGTTAGGTGCTGCGCAACTAGGCGAAAAATGGCCAGCAGAAAGAGCGGCTTTAGCAACAGCGCCAAAACGCTATATTCGCGCTAACAGCTTAAAAGGCACCCGTGAAGAATTAAAGCAACGGTTAACTAAAGAGTTGGTCGCTACTGTAGAGGTTGAAGGCGTTGAAAGTGCGTTAGAGATACGTTCAGATTCTGCATTATTCAAAACTGAAGCCTTTAAACAAGGCTATTTTGAACAACAAGATGCCGGCTCGCAGCTCGTTGCTGCTGCAATTGATGCAAAACCAGGTATGCGAGTTGTTGATGCTTGCGCCGGCGCTGGTGGTAAAACTTTGCACATTGCCGCACAAATGCAAGGTAAAGGTCGTTTACTTGCTATGGATGTTGAGCAATGGAAACTTGATAACCTCAAAATTAGAGCAAGAAGAGCAGGCGCGCATAATGTTGAAACCCGCATTATCGCTAGCAGCAAAACCATTAAACGGATGAAGTTGACTGCTGACAGAGTCCTACTCGATGTACCTTGTTCAGGTTTAGGGGTGTTAAAACGTAACCCAGATTCTAAATGGCGTGACACGCCAGAAAGATTACCGGTATTAATTGAGCTACAAAAAGACATTTTGCAAAGCTATAGCCGAATGGTAAAAGTGGGCGGTATATTAGTCTACGCTACCTGTTCAATCATGCCTGATGAAAACAGAAATCAAGTTGATGCCTTTTTAGCTGCAAACCCACATTTTACATTATTAGATGATGAATTAATCTTGGTTGCTGAGCATGGTTTTGATGGTTTTTATTTAGCAAGAATGGAACGCATAAGCGAAGTGTAAATTTATTGTTTTAAAATAAAATCATACCGAATAAAAACAGTGCAGTTAGATAACTTCACTGTTTTTTATGCCTGCGATATATAGCCAATAAATGTAGCATTGCTTTAGTGATAAATGTTAGTGACTAGTCGAAGAGATTCATAATAAACAGATAGTTACTCGCTTAGTGTTGCAATTAACCTTAAGAGTGAATAATCTGCATTAACGGTAAGTAATAAAGCCAGATGGTTTATTCTCAAAAGGAATTTTATGGATAGCGGGCAAACTTTTGCATCACAATCAGCAAACTATGATGTGTTAACAACATGTGCTTCTAATAATGACCGTTATAGCCAAATTCTTACCATGCTCTTAGCGGGTTCCCCATTACGAGAAATTCTCCATTCATTAGTCTTATCAATCGAAGCGCAAAAGATTGGCACCAGAGCGTCAGTGCTATTAATGAGCAATGACAAGAAAAGGTTGTTAACCGGAGCGGCCCCCAGTTTACCGGAACAATATAACCAAGCTATTAATGGCATTGAAATTGGGCCGATAGTCGGTTCATGCGGCGCTGCAGCAGCCACCGGCGAAAGAGTTATTGTTGAAGATATCGCCACTCACCCGAATTGGGCACCTTATAAAGAATTGCCGTTAAAGGCAGGGCTAAAAGCTTGCTGGTCAGAACCCATTATCGACTCTACTGGCAACGTATTGGGCACTTTTGCCATGTATTACGATACCCAAAAGTCACCATCAGCATTGGATCTAGAACTGATTCAAGAAGCCGCTCGATTGGCAAGTCTTGCCATTGAACGAAGCCAAGGACTACACCTACAAACACTCACCAGTAAAATATTCAGTAAACTGCCTATGGGCTTATTGATCGTTAACGAAAACAATACCATTTTGTTTATTAACCCTGAGTTTAAAAGTATCTGTGGCGATATTACTGTTGACTCAGAGAGCTTTGAACCAAAGCGCTTTTTCGAACATTCTCAGCAAGAAAATATCACGTCTTTAATGAAAAACCTTGCTATCGGTAAAACTTGGCAAGGTGAGTTAACAGGCCGCAAACGTAATGGCAAGACCTTTGATGCTGAAGTAACGGTAACCTCATTTAGGGATTACCATGGTGAACAAAATTGTTTTTCTTGGTTAATTGCTGATATCAGTGAACACAAAGATGCCAGCAAGCTTATCCATTTTCAGGCTAATAATGATGCATTAACCCGCTTGGCCAATCGTCGTTATTTTGTTGAGAAAATCTATGATTATGTTTGGCAGCAAGAGCGCAGCAAGCAAACTGGGGTAGGTTGCTCAATCATATTGATGGATATTGATAATTTTAAACTGATAAATGACAGCTTAGGTCATGAGTGTGGTGATCGATTATTAATTGAGGTAACCAAAAGATTAGCCCCGCTGTTTCCTGATATGTGCACTTTTGCCCGAATAGCAGGTGATGAATTTGGCGTGTTCATACAAGGTAAAGTGTCTGCAGACGAACTCATTGAACTTGCCAAACAAATCAATCAAGTTGTAAGCGCTGTTTTTTGGCTTGATCGTAAAGCTATCCAAACTTCTATGAGTATTGGTATCTCACGTTATCCTGAAGATTCTACTGAGGTTGATGCTTTAATTAATTGCGCCAGCCAAGCAATGCATAATGCTAAGCTTAAAGGCCGAAATGGTTATCAATTTTTTGATCAAAGCATGCAGAAAAATGCAGAAAGAACCGCTTTTTTAAACATGGAATTAAACAAAGCCTTAAGTCATGATGCTTTTGAACTGTATTTTCAGCCCATTTTGTCGGCTAAATCGACGCATGTTGATAGCGCTGAAGTGTTACTTCGTTGGCCGCTTAATGGTGAGTTCATTTCGCCAGAAGAATTTATACCTATTGCTGAACAATCAGGGCTGATTGTCCCAATCGGTAAATGGATTAGGCGACAAGCGCTAGATTTAATTTATGACTATTGGCAACAAGGACGTGCGATTAGTTTGTCAGTAAATGTCTCTACTAGTGAATTTATCACTGCAGAGTTACAACAACAATTCATTAGCTTTTTTGAAGAGTATCTGCTGGAAACATCCATAGCAAACTTTCCATTTCATTTATTAACCATAGAAATAACTGAGTCAGTAATGATGGAGCAGCATGAGAAGGTTGAACAGCTGCTGAGTCGATTAAGAAATTGGGGCATCAAAATTTCAGTGGATGATTTTGGTACCGGCTATTCTTCTCTATCCTATTTAGCTAACTTTCCGGTAGATCAAATCAAAATCGATAAAAGTTTTATTCAAAAAATTGAGCAGGGTCCTAGACATAAGGCGCTAGTGGAAGCAATTACGACCATGAGCCATGCACTTGATTTATCAGTCACTGCAGAAGGTGTTGAAACCCAAGCACAGCTGGATTTTGTTAAGCAAAACAATGTTGATGCTATTCAAGGCTACTATTTCTATAAGCCTTTGCCTAAACAGGCGCTCATCGAATTACTCGCACAATAAATTCAGCAATAGTAATACAGTAAAACTACTCTCCTTGTATTGTGACAAGTAGTTTTCTGCTGCCGCCATGATTGCGATGTTCACCTAAATACAGCCCTTGCCACATTCCTAATGCTAATTGACCATGGGTGATGGGTAGGGTTAATTCACAGCCCAGTAAACTTGATTTTAAATGGGCTGGCATATCGTCACTGCCTTCATAAGTGTGGATGTAATATGGTTCATTCTCTGGCGCCACATTATTAAAGTATGCTTCAAAGTCTTGCCGAACAGTTGGATCTGCATTTTCGTTTACAGTAATGGAAGCTGAGGTGTGTTGCAGCAATATGTGCACTAAGCCAATATCAAACCTTGCTAATTCGGGTAATTGAGTTAATACCTCTTCAGTAATTAAATGAAAGCCACGAGCTTTTGGCTTTAATGATATTTGTTTTTGGTACCACATATAAGTCTGCTTTTAATCGCTATTTTGATGATGAATTGTAGTGAATTTCAGCGATTTGACCAACAGTAGAAAGCACTAATTTTAAACATTGTAGTAGGATAATGAACTGTAAGCATAAAGTATGACTAAAATGACTCATATTAGCCATTGTAATTACTGTAACCCTTGCTGAGTGTTGGCTTGAGGTGCTCACTGGTTTTAATTAATAAACGCTAACTAAAATTGCGCATTTTATTAAGTTAGCAAAGTGCTTGCTCAGTGGTGCTGATAAAGTGAACGATTCTGGATGGATATTGCTTGTAAACAGCTTAAGATACAAATTGTTGCATAATTGTTTAATCCATAAAAAAAGCTGCTCATTGAGCAGCTTTTTAGTACTTAAACCATCAGATATTGATTAGTTTAGCAGGCTTGTTGGCTCGGTAAACTCAAGTGCTAATGCTTCAGCAACTTCTTTACAAACAAGCTTTCCGTGGATGACATTTAAGCCATTTAGTAGGTGCTTATCTTGAAGCAATGCAGACTTATAACCTAAGTTTGCAAGCTTAATAATGTAAGGCAGCGTGGCATTGTTTAATGCAAAAGTAGAGGTGCGAGCCACAGCGCCAGGCATGTTTGCAACACAATAATGAACTACATCATCAACGATATAAGTTGGTTCTTGGTGAGTGGTTGCATGAGATGTTTCAACACAACCACCTTGGTCAATTGCGACATCAACAATTGCGCTGCCAGGCTTCATACGGCTAATCATATCGCGGGTCACAAGTTTTGGCGCAGCAGCGCCAGGAACCAGTACACCACCAATGACTAAGTCTGCTTCTAATACGTGGCGTTCAATGGCATCAGCAGTAGAGTAAATGGCTTTAACTGCAGAACCAAATTGTACATTTAAACGACGTAGAGCATCGATGCTACGATCAAGCACAACCACGTCAGCGCCCATGCCTACAGCCATTTGTGCAGCATTAGTACCGACCATGCCGCCGCCAATAATAACTACTTTGGCTGGTTCAACACCTGGAACACCGCCCAGTAACATACCGCGGCCGCCTAGTGATTTTTCAAGTGCACGCGCGCCTGCTTGAATCGACATACGCCCAGCAACTTCTGACATTGGCGCTAATAAAGGAAGGCCACCACGGTCATCTGTTACGGTTTCATAGGCGATACAAACAGCCTTACTTTTTATCAAATCTTCAGTCTGTGGTAAGTCTGGTGCAAGGTGTAAATAAGTGAATAGAATTTGGTCTTCACGCAGCATGGCGCGCTCAATAGCTTGTGGCTCTTTAACCTTCACTATCATATCTGATTGAGCAAACACTTCAGCTGCGGTTGCTAAGATTTCTGCACCGGCATCAATATAATCTTGGTTAGTAAATCCAATGCCAATACCTGCATCTGATTGAACAAATACATCATGACCTTTAATTGTTAATTCACGAACGCTTGAAGGAACCATACCAACACGGTATTCATGGTTTTTGATTTCAGTAGGGATACCAATAATCATTTTGAGCCTCTAATTGATTTTTACTCGTTTTTACGAGCCAGTAGTTATTATATTCGATGACCTGAACGTGCTTATTTCAGGGAAGTCTAGTATAGTGCCCCTGACGCAGTTTATGCTGCTAAACTTTACACATTAAAAGATGAATATGTTGTTTTTGTGCTAAAGCAAGGTTAATAATATGGCAAATAATAAGAAAAATTCTGTGAAAGATTTAGATCGGATTGACCGTAATATCCTCAACGAACTTCAGATTGATGGTCGCATATCAAATGTGGAGTTATCTAAGCGTGTTGGCCTGAGTCCAACACCATGTTTAGAACGAGTTAAACGTCTTGAGAAACAAGGATACATTAATGGCTACACTGCATTAGTTAATCCTCATTACTTAGGTGCATCGTTACTTGTATTTGTGGAAATCACCTTAACTCGAGATACCCCTGATATTTTTGAACGCTTTAACAAAGCCGTTCAGTTGTTAGATGATATTCAAGAATGTCATTTGGTTTCTGGCGATTTTGATTACCTACTAAAAACCCGCGTATCAGATATGTCAGCTTATCGTCGTTTGTTAGGTGAGACATTACTTAAGTTACCATCAGTTTCTGATACTCGTACTTACGTGGTTATGGAAGAAGTTAAGCAAACTAATAAAGTTGCCTTAAATTTATTAGCTGATACTTACTAAATTTAATAACCAATAAAAATAAAGGGCATTGCCCTTTATTTTTTTTGCCAAAAATTTACAGCAAGCTTAATCTTAGGCTTAAAAGTAACCAACTTAAGCCAGATTAAAATTATTTATCTTCTACAGTCATCTATCTGAAAACATTAGGTTGAGCTTGGCATCCGCGCGTTGCATAATCACTGCATACACATTGATATTCTGTTATTGTTATCATTCTTTTTAAATCTTATTTGGGTGTTTTCGTTTGTCTCAGGGAAATAATCTTCAAACACTTAGTGGCCTTCAGCGTCTTTTGGAAGGTGGGTTGATCATTTGTTGCATGACTGCAACTTATATTCTTATTGCACTTAGCAGCTTCGATCCTAATGATCCCGGCTGGAGCCAGTCGCATTTCCAAGGTGAAATCAGTAATCTAACTGGCGCAGTTGGCGCATGGACAGCAGATGTTCTATTTTATTTTTTCGGCTTCATAGCCTATCTCATACCAATAATTATTGCTGCTTCTGGCTGGTTCATTTTTAATCGTACTCACAAGCTGTTTGAAATCGACTATTTTTCTGTCGGTTTAAGGATTATCGGTTTTTTACTGGTGGTATTTGCATTGGCAGCGTTAGCGAGTATGAATGCCGATGACATGTATGTATTTTCTGCTGGCGGAGTGGCAGGGGATGTGATCAGCCAAGCAATGATGCCTTACTTTAATAACCTTGGAACAACTTTATTACTGCTATGTTTTATCGGCGCAGGCTTTACTTTAACTACCGGTATAAGCTGGCTAACCGTTATTGAAAGTACAGGTCTAGCCACTATTTGGTGTGTTAAAAAGATCATTAGTATCCCAAGTTATTTATCAGCTAGTAACGAAACCGAAGATACCCGCGGCTTTATGTCTGTCGTTGATAAATTTAAACAGGACCGTGGTGACGATGCTGGCAACGTAAAGCATGACAAAGCTGAGCTTGATGCTGCAGCAATTGATCTCACTAGTATGCCGCATAATGAGGCTGAAATTACTGCAGCAATAGAAACTGATGAATTAGAAGAAAAACCCTCTCTTTTCAGCCGTATTAAATCGAAAGTGAAACCCAGTCGCGACAAAGAAGAAACTAATTTGGCAGGTGACTTAGAGCAAGATGTAGAGCCAAGCTTTGGCGCTGAAATAGACCATGAGGCTAAATTAACGCCACATAATGGTAGACTTGAACCCAAATTAAACGCCAGCAATGATCACCAAGACGATGATAATTTAACCCCAGCTTGGATCGCATCAGGGGATGCCCCCGCAGCTGATTTCACACAAGCGAATCATCATTTAAGTGAACAGTCTGAGGCTCATGTTAGTCATAGCGACTCGTTAGGTGAAGCATTCAGTCAAGCTAATAGCACAGGTGCAACAGCGACCTCGCAGCCAAACCCTGCCACTACAAAAGCTGTTGATCAAGCGCGTATTGTTGAAGGAATTGTGGTGTTGCCAGGCCAAGAACCCCAAATAGTTTATGGCCAAACTAAAGTTGAAATGCCGCCACTGCCAAGTATCACCTTATTAGATGTACCTGATAGAAAAGAAAACCCAATTACCAAAGAAGAACTAGATATTGTCGCGAGGTTGGTTGAAACTAAGCTGGCTGACTTTAATATTGTCGCTAATGTTGTTGGGGTATTCCCAGGCCCTGTGGTGACTCGATTTGAACTTGAATTAGCCCCTGGTGTCAAAGCCTCAAAAATCACTAATTTGTCGAAAGATTTAGCCCGTTCATTGTTAGCAGAAAGTGTCCGCGTTGTTGAGGTTATTCCAGGTAAAGCCTTTGTGGGTCTTGAATTGCCTAATAAATTCCGTGAAACGGTATTTATGCGCGATGTTTTAGACTCTAAAACCTTTGAAGAAAGTAAATCTGATTTATCCATGGTGCTGGGACAAGATATTGCTGGCGATCCCGTGGTGGTTGATTTAGGTAAAATGCCGCATTTATTAGTTGCCGGTACTACAGGTTCGGGTAAGTCAGTTGGCGTCAACGTGATGATCACCAGTATCTTGTATAAGTCTGGTCCTGATGATGTGCGCTTTATCATGATTGATCCGAAAATGTTGGAGCTTTCCGTATATGGCGGTATTCCACATTTGTTATGTGAAGTCGTCACCGATATGAAAGAAGCGGCTAATGCACTACGTTGGTGTGTTGGTGAAATGGAGCGACGTTACAAGTTAATGTCAGCGCTTGGCGTACGTAATTTAAAAGGTTATAACGCTAAAATTAAATCAGCCATAGAAGCAGGTGAACCGATAGTTGACCCATTATGGAAGTCATCTGAAAGTATGGATGAACAGGCCCCTGAGTTAGAAAAATTACCCTCTATTGTGGTAGTGGTCGATGAATTTGCTGACATGATTATGATTGTCGGTAAAAAGGTTGAAGAGCTGATTGCCCGTATTGCGCAAAAGGCCCGTGCAGCGGGTATACACTTAATCTTAGCCACCCAAAGACCTTCAGTGGATGTCATTACTGGTTTGATTAAAGCAAACGTGCCAACACGTATCGCTTTTCAAGTGTCATCAAGAATTGACTCTAGAACCATTTTAGATCAGCAAGGCGCAGAAACACTACTCGGTATGGGTGATATGCTGTACTTGCCACCAGGTACCAGCGTACCTATTCGTGTCCATGGTGCTTTCATTGACGATCATGAAGTCCATAAAGTCGTTGCAGACTGGCATGCTCGTGGTAAGCCACGTTATATTGAAGAAATCCTTAATGGCGTCAGTGAAGGTGAGCAAGTATTGCTGCCTGGTGAAGCTGCAGAATCTGATGATGATACTGATCAGTTATATGATGAAGCGGTTGCGTTTGTCACTGAAACCCGCAGAGGTTCAATTTCAAGTGTGCAGCGTAAGTTTAAAATTGGTTATAACCGCGCGGCGCGGATTATCGAAATGATGGAAACCCAGGGGATTGTCAGTACACAAGGTCATAATGGTAATCGTGAGGTTTTAGCTCCTCCGCCACCGAGAAACTAACCTCGGACCGAACATAACAATCACTGCGCTTATAGCCAGTTTGGCCAAATAAACCGTTATAATGAAGCCATTAATAATCAACCTTATAAAGAAAAAGCCCTAGTGACAAAAAGCATAGCCACTAGCCTTAAAAGTTTATCGCTAAGAATTAGCAATACAGTATTAGGAATTTATATGAACAAGCGTTTTGCTGTTGTTACAGCCTTAGCATTATTATTGTCAGGCAACGCGTTAGCTGATGAATCAGCGCAATTGCGTGATCGCTTAGCCAAAGCCGATTCATTAAAAGCTGATTTTACCCAGCAAGTTACCGATATAAACAATAAAGTCATTCAGTCAGGTAAAGGGGTATTTGCCCTTGCTTATCCAAACAAATTTTACTGGCATTTAACTGAGCCTGATGAGTCGCTCATTGTGGCTGACGGTAAAGATTTATGGATTTATAACCCTTTTGCTGAAGAAGTTTCAGTCATGGATTTTGCCGATGCTATTGACGCATCTCCAATGGCTTTGTTAGTTCATCGCGATGAAACAACTTGGTCTCAGTATCGTGTTGAGCAAATTCAGCCAGAGTCAGCTAAAGCCTGTTATTCCATTAAGCCCAAAGCGGATGATTCAAGTGTGGTGACTGTCACTGTGTGTTTCAATGAGGCAGAGCTTACTGATTTTAATTTGTTAGATGAGCAAGGCAATTACAGTCAGTTCACGTTAACAAATCAAACCAAGGTTGCGGCAGACGAAAACGGCTTATTTGAATTTACCGTACCGGCAAACGTTGATATTGACGATCAACGTTCAAGCCTAGCTCAGTAGGTTATAGTGTCTACTTTAGGTTTCGATTTTGCCCCAGACTTTCGTCCTTTAGCCGCAAGAATGCGCCCAAGGGAGATAAGTGAGTATGTAGGGCAGCAGCATTTACTCGGTAAAGGGCAACCACTGCGCCAAGCACTTGAGGCCAATCGAGCTCACTCTATGTTGTTATGGGGCCCTCCTGGCACAGGTAAAACCACCTTAGCTGAATTGGTGGCGCATTATGCCAATGCCCATGTTGAGCGGATATCTGCGGTAACCTCAGGCGTTAAAGAAATTCGCGCCGCCATTGAGCAAGCTAAAGCGGTAGCACAGAGCCGGGGTCAGCGTACATTATTGTTTGTGGACGAAGTCCATAGATTTAATAAAAGCCAACAAGATGCGTTTTTACCTTTTATCGAAGACGGTACTGTTATTTTTGTTGGCGCGACCACTGAAAACCCATCTTTTGAGCTCAATAACGCCTTATTGTCTCGTGCCAGAGTTTATTTAATCAATCGCTTAGATGGCGATGATATTGCCGCGATTATCAATCAAGCATTAATGGATACTGAGCGTGGTTTTGGTAAACGTGGTTTTACTATTCCTGAAACAGTAATGCAGCAGTTAGCTTCAATTAGTGATGGTGATGCGCGCAAAGCATTAAATTTACTCGAGTTAATGAGTGACTTGGTTGCTGATAACGGTGAATTTACTCAAGAGATGCTGACGCAAGTCGCTGGGCATCAAATGGCCGCTTATGATAAAAATGGCGATCAATTTTATGATTTGATTTCTGCGGTGCATAAGTCAGTGAGAGGCTCAGCTCCTGATGCTGCTTTGTATTGGTATTGTCGAATACTTGAAGGCGGCGGTGATCCTCTCTATGTTGCACGTAGATTATTAGCTATTGCCTCTGAAGATGTAGGAAACGCCGATCCTACTGCAATGAATATTGCGCTTAATGCTTGGGATTGTTATCACCGCGTTGGGCCTGCTGAAGGTGAGCGTGCTATCGCCCAAGCGATTGTTTACTTGGCCAGTGCGCCAAAAAGTAATGCGGTTTACACCGCCTTTAAAGCAGCAAGAATGCTTGCAAGCGAAACAGGGCATGAATCAGTGCCAGATCACTTACGTAACGCACCGACTCAATTGATGAAAAATATGGGTTTAGGGGCAGGGTATCGCTATGCTCATGATGAACCAGGTGCCTACGCAAATGGGGAGAATTACTTCCCTGAGTCAATAAAAGATAGCCAATTGTATTATCCAACCGAGCGCGGCTTTGAAAAAAGAATCAAAGACAAACTTGCCCATTTAGCAGAACTAGACCGAACCAGTGAGGTAAAGCGCTATGATTAGCATGAGCAATATCATGTTTGTGGCCCTTGGTGGTTCAATTGGGGCTGTTTTTCGTTATCTAATCTCAATTTTCATGCTTCAGCTATTTGGAAGCAGTTTCCCTTTTGGTACACTGTTGGTAAATGTATTGGGATCATTTTTGATGGGTGTGGTTTATGCCATTGGTCAAGCCAGCCAGTTAAGTCCTGAATTAAAAGCCATGATAGGTGTTGGATTGTTAGGCGCCTTAACGACTTTTTCTACTTTTTCCAATGAAACATTATTGCTAATGCAAGAAGGTCTTTTTGCAAAAGCTATTCTCAACGTGTTGTTGAACGTTGTACTGTGTATTTTCATGGTATATGTCGGTCAGCAGCTAGTTTTTTCTCGCATTTAACTATTAAGAATATAAAACATGTTAGATCCAAAATTTTTGCGTAACGAACTTGAAGTCACCGCTGAGCTGTTAGCTAAGCGTGGGTTTATCCTTGATATTAGCCGCCTTACCGCTTTAGAAGAAAAGCGTAAGTCGCTACAAGTGGCCACAGAAGAATTGCAAGCATCCCGAAATGCAATTTCTAAGTCCATTGGTCAAGCAAAGGGTCGTGGTGAAGATGTCAGTGAAATCATGGCTAAAGTAGGGGACTTAGGTGCTCAACTGGATGCGAAAAAATCTGAACTAGCTGAATTGTTAGCTGAGTTAAATGCTATTGCTATGAGCATGCCTAACTTACCAGATGACGCAGTACCAGCCGGTGCTGACGAAAATGATAACGTTGAAGTCCGCACTTGGGGCGAGCCAACTACATTTGATTTCGAAGTAAAAGATCATGTGAAACTGGGTGAAGATCTAGATGGGTTAGATTTTAAAAACGCCGTTAAAATCACCGGTTCTCGCTTTGTGGTAATGAAAGGCCAAATCGCACGCCTAAACCGCGCTGTGGGTCAGTACATGTTAGATCTACATACTGAAAATCACGGTTATTCAGAAATGTATGTGCCATTACTGGTTAACGAAGAAAGCTTATTAGGCACAGGTCAGCTACCTAAGTTTGGTGAAGATTTGTTCCACACTAAACCGGCCACTGAAGAAGGCCAAGGCTTAAGCTTGATTCCAACTGCTGAAGTACCTTTGACCAATGTAGTACGTGACACTATCGTTGAAGAAGCTGATTTACCACTTAAAATGACGGCATTAACGTCTTGTTTCCGAAGTGAAGCGGGCTCTTACGGCCGTGATACTCGTGGTCTAATTCGTCAGCATCAGTTTGATAAAGTTGAACTTGTTCAAATTGTTAAACCTGAAGATTCAATGAATGCGTTAGAAGAGCTAACAGGTCATGCTGAGAAAGTACTAGAAGGGCTAGGCCTTCCATATCGTACTGTGATTTTATGTACTGGCGACATGGGTTTTGGCGCTTCGAAAACTTACGATATTGAAGTGTGGTTACCTGCGCAAAACACCTACCGCGAAATCTCTTCTTGTTCAAACATGAAAGATTTCCAAGCACGTCGTATGCAAGCACGCTACCGTGGTGTTAATGACAAGAAACCAACTTTGGTTCATACCTTAAACGGTTCAGGCCTTGCTGTTGGTCGTACAGTAGTTGCTATCCTTGAAAACTACCAAAATGCAGATGGCTCTATTACCGTGCCTGACGTATTACGTCCGTATATGCGCGGCCTAGAAAAAATAGGCTAAGTCTTCGCTAGCGCTAAGGCGTTATCTGAGCCTAAAAAAAACCAAACATCATGTTTGGTTTTTTTGTGCCGTAAATTTAGCAGGTCTGGTTACATGATAGTTAAAGGCACTTAGCAGGTTTTGGTAAGCCTGCGATTTTAGTCGCCTGTTTAGCTGGGCCCACAGGAAAGAGGGTATAAAGGTATTTTGAATTACCTTTATCAGGCCCTAACGTCTGACCTATGGCTTTCACTAGCACGCGGATAGCAGGGCTTGTCTTGTATTCAAGATAAAAGTTACGCACAAAATTAACCACTTCCCAATGTTGCTCGGTTAATACGATATCTTCACCTGCAGCCAAAATAATTGCCATATCAGGTTGCCAATCAGCAACGCTTTTTAAATAACCTTGAGCATCAACTTCTATTTGTTGCCCATTAAATTCAATTGAATTTACCAAGTAATCACCTTCGTGTGTTTCAATGTAGCCAGTACAAACTGGTCATAATCAATAATTGAGATATTAGCGCTGCTAGGTAAAAGTGCTGTTAAGCCTCGAGCTTGTATATCTTCAGATAATATATAAATCTGTATATCTAGCAATTTTTGCTGCCAATGGCTTTGTAATAAGCAATTAATCGCATCGTCAGCAAGGATGATACTGTCTTTACTAGCGATATAACGTAAGCAGCAATTTAGCGCGTTGTCAGTGGTGGCTGAGGTTTGAATGTGATGTAAAATCATTAGTAAACCACCACTTCATCACTTTGCGCTAATAATTGCTTAATGGCATTGCTATCAGCTAATTGCGCCTCAAAATTAAACTTGTCTTCAGTGATGCCAAATTGTTTTGCTGACTGCTCACACACTAAAACGGTTTCAATATCATAAATATTAAGAGCTTTAAACGTCGATAGATAATCTTTACTGCCGACTAATTCTGGCTGCTGATTTGCTAGCAGGTGCAGCACAGCTTCATCAGTAAAAACCACGCTAACTTGTTGCTCAAAACTGGCACTGAGTAACGCAAAGTCTAAGCCTTCACGGCTGGAACTATTGCCCAACGGGCTTTGTCTGAAAATAACGCAAATTTGCTTCATGTGGTTACCTTGCCAAGCAATTTAAAATCAGCATTAAAAGCACACTAATCGATCTGATGTTTCAATACCTGTGACCAGCTCACCTAAACCACCCATTTCAAATGGGGCGCTAGAATTGAACTGTGATTTAGTGTTTTCGATGGCATCTTGCTGTGACAACACACCGCGGCGCAGCGCTGCTGACACACAATTTATCAACTGAATATTGTGTTCAGTTGCCAAGTTTTTCCATGCTTGGTGCAAGTCATATTCATCAGAGGCAGGACAGATTAATTGGCTACTATTAGTCACGCCGTCTTGATAAAAGAAAATACGCGTAACTTGATGGCCTAATGACAATACACTTGTCGTAAAGCGCAGCGCTCTAAAGCTCGCTGTTGAGCCATAAACCGTGCCATTAACTTGGATAATAAATTTATTCATAACAATAAAAAATGGCTCCTGTAAGGGAGCCATTTTAGCGTAGTAAGTTGATTAATCACAAGGTCAGAACCAAATGAATAATCAAGTAACTTAACGCCTAGTCATCATTACCCATGCCCATCAAGTGTAATAGCGCCATGAATAGGTTGATGAAGTTTAAGAACAACGAAATCGTTGCACGGATATAGTTAGTTTCGCCACCATTTACAATACGGCTTGTATCATAAAGGATTAAGCCTACCATCAACATTGCTACAGCAGCTTGAATAGCCATAAATGCAACACTGTTACCAACAAACATGTTGATCAGTGATGCGCCGATAACCACAATCAGACCAGCAAAAAGGAAGCCGCCCATGAAGTTGAAATCTTTCTTAGTGCTAATTGCATAAGCTGATAAAGAAATGAAGATAACAGAGGTTAAGCCAAACGCTTGCATAATAAGTTCAGGGCCGTTAGCTAAACCTGCGTAGTGGTTTAAAATGTATCCTAATGATGCACCTTGCATACCCGTAAAGGCAAAAATCCATGCAAGCCCTGAAGCATTGTCTGCTTTTTTCAGGGTCACCATCATCACCACGATACTACCAAGTGATAGTCCGATTGACATGAAAGGGCCAATGTTCATCATCATTGCTACACCAGCCATTACAGCGGCAAAGGCAAGCGTCATCGACAATAGCATGTAGGTATTTTTGATCAGTTTATTGGTTTCCATCGTTGTAGCTTGATGGCCCGATAAAGTTTGTTGATTCATAACAGTCTCCATAGACTCGAAAAAAACTGTAATGACGCAATAAGAGTCACTACAAAAGATATTTATTAAATTATTTAGATTTATAATACCTTAGCTTTAACACAGCTTAAAGGTATATAAGTGTCACTGTCATGTTAACTATTATTTAATGACACATGTTCATATAAAAATTGTCCTAAACAACATTTTTACTAAGAAAGCTGAACTGAACATTAAATTATCATTACAACTTGTTAATAATGTCATCAAGATGCTGGCTTTGTGGTTATGCGAGCCACTCTTGATGTAACTTATCGGTATCACCTAAGTATTCTAAAACCCACTCAAGTGCAGGTGACATCTTTTCTTGATTCCACGCTAAACAGCAAGGGCTTGCATTTCTTGGATGTTCTAAGGTTTTTTCAATTAATACCCCAGAGTCGATAAAGGGTTTTGCAAGGTTTCTAGGCATATAGCCGATACCTGAGCCATCACGGAAACAATTGAACGCTCTTATCCAGTCTGGTACCACTAATCGCCGCTGATTGGCCAGCAACCAAGTTGTGCGTTTGGGTATTTCCCTTGAAGTATCTTCTAAACAAATAGAGGGATAGATGCGTAATTCATCGTCTGTTAATGGGCGATCAATTTCTGCTAGAGGGTGGTTACGACTGACTAAAAACGACCATTGAATCTCGCGCATATCTTTATACTGATATACGCCGCCCACAGGGATAGCTGTGGTTGCACCTATGGCGATGTCACTGCGACCTGTTGCTAATGCTTCCCAGACCCCATTAAACACCTCAATACGGATGATGAGTTCAACATCGTCAAAGTGACGATAAAAGTCTGCAATTAGTACACTAATACGATCAGCGCGGACAATATTGTCTAAAGCGATAGACAGGGTGGGTTGCCAGCCATTAGCGACACGTTGAGTGCTACGCTTTAAGTCATTCATGTCACCCAATAGCTCTCTTGCGTGGGCGACAAAATGTTTACCGGGTTCCGTTAAGCTGACACTGCGATGATGCCTTTCAAACAAAATGACACCAAGTTCATCTTCGATTTGTTTTACGGCATAACTGACTGCTGAAGGAACTTTGTGTAATTGATTGGCTGCTGCCGTGAAACTACCTAAGCGAGCGACAATGTCGATCATTTCCAATGCTTGTTCTGAAAGCATAGCTTGCTATCCTTTGCTGTGAAAATTTATGAATGCAGTCATCAAAACTAAACGTTTCACATTGCTTTTGCAAGTGATTAGACTGCACGCTGATTTTTAATTAAGCCACTTTCGGACACTTTTTTTATGAAAAAAGCATCATCTACCTCTGCCAATGTGCAGTACTTTATTTTATTAGGCTACTTAGCACTGTTAAGTATGCTGGGCTTTATTGCCACCGACATGTATTTACCTGCATTTCAAAACATAGCTGACTCATTTGATACCAGCTTAAACAACGTCGCTTTTTCATTAACGACTTTCTTAGCGGGTTTAGCTATCGGCCAATTACTTTATGGTCCATTAGTTGAAAAAGTAGGCAAACAAAAAGCCTTAATAATTGGTTTAGTTATCTTTGCAGCAGCCAGCGCCTTAATTGTCGCCAGTAACTCGATTATTATGCTTAATATCGCACGTTTTTTCCAAGCGATAGGTGCCTGTAGTGCTGGTGTAATTTGGCAAGCTATTGTCGTTGAAAAATATGATGCTGAAAAAGCGCAAAAAGTGTTTTCAAACATCATGCCTTTAGTTGCGCTATCACCTGCTGTTGCACCTCTCATTGGTGCATCAATTGTTGATACATTTGGCTGGCGTGCAGTTTTCATTACTTTAGTAATACTTGCGGTTTTGCTTATCGTTATGACCAAGCTGTTAGTTGCACCAGAGAACAAACAAGCAGAACCACAAGAAAACATCAGCTATAAAACCATCTTAAAAAACACCCGATTTTTAGGTAACGTGGTTATATTTGGTGCATTGTCTGCAGCATTCTTTAGTTATTTAACGGTATGGCCAAGTGTAATGATTAAATTTGGTTATGAAGCTAAAGCCATTGGGTTAAGCTTTATTCCACAAACCATCATGTTTATCGTGGGTGGTTACATGAGCAAAGTACTTGTTAAAAAATTCGGTACCACACAGGCGCTTAACTATTTGTTGGGACTGTTTTTCTTTTGTGTTGCAACCATTGCAATAGCGACTTTGGTAATCCCAATGGAATCAATTTATCCGCTATTGGTAACCTTCTCATTACTTGCTGCAGCTAACGGTGCGACTTATCCTTTGGTCGTCAACAATGCCTTACAGCAGTTCAGTAAAAATGCCACCAAAGCTGCAGGTTTACAAAACTTCCTTCAGATTGGTATGGCGTTCGGCGCATCAAGTATTGTCGCGATGTTCGTACAATATAATGAAGTGACTATCGGTTTAGGTATCGTATTGAGTGCTGTTGTTGCTTACTTAGGCTATTTATTGTCAAAGCATGATAGTTGGGCTTCAGTAACAAATAACTTCATAAAGCCAGATCCTGCTAGCATCGCACTTCACGCTAATAAAAACAGCGCAGATTGATGCTAACTTAAGCAAACAGTAAAGAATCTTAAATTTATGCTTTACAGCAGCGAGTGAGATAGCTATTATCTCGCTCGTTCGGAGAGATGGCAGAGTGGTCGAATGCACCGGTCTTGAAAACCGGCATGGGTTTGTAGCCCATCTAGGGTTCAAATCCCTATCTCTCCGCCATATTCAAGACAAAAGGCTCATCAGTAATGATGAGCCTTTTTTCGTTTAACTTACTAATATTATTGAATATATACACAATAAAAACAAAATAGCTTTGTTGGCAGAGTTTGAAATAGCTATTTTTTAAGCACTTATCTGCCGTTTCAGGATTGACTCAGTCAATGTCCCTGCTTTTTTTATCAGTAGAGTCCCCCCAATAGTGTGTACTTCACACGTATCTGTTTAGACAAATAGTTACGCGATAAAGGCTTTCCTTATGATATTAAAGTGTCTTTGTTTACTCACGCCAGAGCTAGAGTCACATTAGTAATAAATAGACGCAATATAAATGTCGCAGGCACGCTGAAAAAATCATCAATACCATAGACCATCAAACCTGTATTAATGACTTTATTCGTTATGTTGATGAAATGATTTACACGCTCGAGCGCAGGTCCTCAATAGCTTAAGCTACCTATATAACTATTCTTGAATAAAGTCTTCCATAAACCATGCACAGAGAGTGTGGCGACCATCTACTTGAGCTTTGCTGTAAATATTGGAAGCTTGTTGGCGGACCGTTTTTTCTTTTGTGAGTCGAACTTCGGCAATCTCTTTAAAACTCAGCCCCTTTAGCAGTAAAAGAGCTACCTGTTGTTCACTTTTAGTAAAACTCCAAGAGTCAAATTGAGCTGCGATGGTTTGGCTGTATTCTTGTCTAGCAGCACGCATTTGGCCCGACATATTATTAATCTGCTTATCTGCACTCGCTAATTTAGATCTTAGGGCTTTTACTTGGCGAGAGCTTCGAATTAGATCAAAGCCTAAATAAATGCTACCGATTATTGTAAGTAGTACAAGAACACTTTCTTGTGCAATGTGCCAAGCAGGAATATCAAGCTGTAAATCAGCAAAGATGTCAAATAGTTTAAACATTGTTATCAGTAGCAATAATACAATAATGAATACATCTTTTTTCATGAGATAAATCCTACAACTCGTAACTGGTAATAAATGAAGCCCAAAAAATAGTATTTATTTTAATATAATAAAATCATTAGCTTGGGCTATGGTACATATGTACTATAAAGGCTTTTATGATACATTTTCCCCATGTGCTTTAACATTTAAGTGATTAATATGAGTATACATTTTGGGTTATAGAAATCACTTATGTTTGCTATTAAGTTTAGTATCAAGTTATGTATCCTCATCGTTTTAACTAGTGGCACCTATAGTTTTGCAACTCCTAGTAATGAATTGTCTAAGCTGCTGGAAATCAGTCGAAACAGATTAAACGTGACGCAACTTAACGGAACACCATTAAATGATGGTAGAGCGTTTGAATTGACTAGTTCGACTTGGTTAACAGGGTTACCAAGCATCAGCTTAAGTTACCTTGGTAGTCTTGATAATAGTAACATTTACGAGCAAGAAGTATCACTTAACTTACCAATCAAGTCATTCGGTTTACATAATAGTGATAAACGACTAAAAAAGTTGACGCTGGAACTTGAAGGTCAGCAAGTTGCGTTACAGAAATTGTACTTATCTGGATTACTCAGACAAAGCATATGGGATTACCGCATAGCATCAGTGAAAATAAAACAGCTAAACCGTAAAGCAAAATTATTAGACAAGCTATATGTTCAGCACAAGCAACTTTCTGATGCGGGAGAATTGCCTAAAGTGAATATATTGCTACTGGAACGAGAACATGTAGATATTGATTTAGATCAAATTGTTCTTAAGCAACAACAGAGTGAAGCTCTTTCTCTTTTTAATTCAGTTACTGGTTTGAGCGTTATACCGCAGAAAATTAATGAACAATATCGTGAAATTACTGAAGCTAATTTAAGTATCCATCATGGGATTAATGATGCATTAATCCAACATCCCTTATGGCAAATTCAATCATTACGGCAGCAACAACAACTGTTGATCATTAAAAGCCAGCAAGCAGGAGAGCAGGATTCATGGACATTATCCTTAACTGCTAAAGAAACCGCTGACGATCAATTTAATGACCAACAATTAGGTTTGGGAATTAGTATACCGATTAGCTTGGGATCAGCATTATCACAAAGTGAACTTTCTATTTGGCAAAAAGACCATCAAGAACAGAGTTTAAATAGTGAGCGTACCTATCTTGAATTAAAGACCCAAACAGAAAAGCTAGCTATGAAACAGCAAAACCTCAGGAAGCAACAGTTATTGTTACAGCGTGGTGTCTCGCTGAGTCGGACAATTACAGAAGATTTAGCCAAAGTTAAAGACCAGAGTCAAATTAGTTATGAAATTTGGCTGCGTCGTTATATGGATGCACTTGATACTGAATCACGTTTATTACTAAACCAAATCACTCAGCAGCAACTCCACTCTCAACAACTGCAAGCTTTAGGAATTTCATTATGATGGCCAAATTTGGCGTTAGCCTTGTGTGTATACCTTTGTGTTTATCTGCTAGCTTCGTGTGTGCGAAGACTATATCACTTGCAGAGTTGGGTAGTTTAGAACTTAAGTACACGCAGCCACAGAAAGGTGTAAGTTATGAAGGGAGTTCACTTCCAGCCCAAATAGAACGATTACCTGGTAATGATTATTGGGTCAGAACACCTGAAAATATTCAACAGGTAACTTACTTAGTCGCCCAGGGCCAAGCTGTGACTAAAGGGCAAGCTATTGTAAGGTTAACAGGGCCAGAAATATTTCATTTTCTTGCTCAAATTGAGGCTACCAAAAGTCTGTTTGATCTATCTAAGCAACGTTATGAACGCAATAAATCCTTATTAAAAACGAATAGTATTAGTATTGATAAATGGCGTGAGATCAGTCAAGACTATCTCAGCACTCAACTTAAATACCAACACATGCAGCACTTTATGGAACTGGTTGAAAGTATTGATACTTCTACAGAGTCATTAGTCATTAGAGCTCCAATAGCAGGTATAGTTAATCTTACTAACCTTAGTAGCTCATATAATGCAGGTGCAGCGTTATTTTCTTTGATTCCAGCAGATAGTATTCGTATTAAAATTAATGTGCCTATGAATCAATCTACCTCACTGTCGGCAGTAAATATTAACCAATGTCATGTTTCAATAGACGAAGTTTCAGCCATTGCAGATGGTGTTTTTTTAACTGCTTGGTCAATGCCAGTTCCTCTAGGTTGTAACTTATTACTAGGACAACAAATTACCGTTATTCCTGAATATCAAAAAGCAGTGTATTTATTACCTAAAACTAGCGTATTTAGTTGGCAACAAGAGACCCAAATTTTTACCAAAACAGCATCGATATTATCGGCACTCACTATCGAGGTTCTAGGTTCTACTTCTAATGAATATATAGTTGCTAGCGATCAAGACTTAAGCAATATTTATGTATTAACTCAATCTGTTGCAGCAGTAAAAGGGATACTACTTGGCTTGGGAGGCGAATAATATGCTCGCTTCCGTGATTAGATTCTCTCTCACTCAGCGCCTATTCGTTTTAATTGTTGCGCTAATATTAATATTGGCAGGCGCTAGAGCTTGGTTTTCAATTCCTCTTGACGCTTTTCCTGATATTTCACCCACCCAAGTTAAGATTATTTTAAAAGCGCCAGGGATGACTCCCGAAGAAATAGAAGCACAGATCACTGTACCTATTGAAACAGAGTTATTAGGAATACCTCATCAGGCAATTTTACGTTCCACGACCAAATATGCTATCAGCGATATCACCCTTGATTTTACTGAAGGTACTGATATCTATTGGGCAAGGCAACAGGTGAGTGAACGACTTGCTGCTGTGTGGGATAGCTTTCCTCAGGAGGTTTCTGGAGGGGTCGCACCGATGAGTACGCCGCTGAGCGAAATATTTATGTTCACACTCGAAAATCCTAATTTATCTTTGATAGAACGTAGGCAGTTATTAGAGTGGGAAGTTCGCCCATTGTTACGTACCGTAGCAGGTGTCGCTGATGTGAATATTTTAGGCGGGTACGCTAAGAGTTTTAGTATTAGCCCCAATCCTTCAGCTATGGCTGCTGCAGGGGTAAGTTTTTCGTTACTGCAACAAGCTATTACCGAGAATAACCACAATGAAGGTGCCGGTAAGCTGACAATCGGCACTGATACAATTATCGTACGTGCTGAAGGTCGAATTGATGATATAGATGAACTGAGACAATTGGTGATAAAAGCCGATAATGCCAAGGTGTATCGTCTTCGAGATTTAGCTGATATTGAAGTAGGTCACTTAGCTCGTTACGGAGCGGTGACCAAGGACGGAGAAGAAGCTGCTGAAGCGTTAATTATTGCGCTTAAAGATGCTAATACTGCCCAAGTGGTCGAAAGTATAAAAGAAAAGCTTGAACAGATAAGTACAACATTACCAGAAGGCAGTGTTATCAATACTTTTTATGATCGGGCGAATCTTATAAATACAGCGATTGATACCATATCAAGTGCATTGTTTGAAGCTGTAGTTTTAGTCATTGTGCTTTTAGCTTTATTCTTAGGGAATGTGAGGGCAGCCTTAGTGGTGTCATTGTCTTTGCCCCTTGCTGCATTGATGACATTTCTCATGATGGATCTATTCAACCTCTCAGCTAACCTCATGAGCTTGGGTGGATTAGTTATTGCTATTGGTATGCTAGTCGATTCCTCTGTGGTAGTGGTTGAAAACATGGTAAATCTCATCGCAACCAAACAGCGTTTACCTCGTTTACATCTTATCTATCGTGCTACAAAAGATGTCGCTATTCCAGTGGTCTCTGGCACTATAATTGTGATGATTGTATTCTCGCCACTACTGACATTAACTGGTTTAGAAGGGAAACTATTTACTCCTGTAGCAGTTACAATAGTGTTTGCAATGCTGTCTGCTTTAATATTATCGCTGACAGTCATCCCAGTTGTAGCCTCTTACTTGGTCAATGAAAAAAGTGCGCAGGAACCGAAGGCAATCGAGAAACTAAAAGCGACATACCTCACCAGTCTTAAAATCATATTTGTTCACAAAAAGTCTTTTATCGTTGTCGTCTTTACGCTACTGGTTGTTAGCCTAGGATTGTTTAGCTTGGTTGGAAAAACCTTTATGCCGACTTTAGATGAAGGTGACATTATTTTGCAGTTAGAGAAATCTCCTTCCATCTCACTTGAAGCATCTATCGCAATTGATAAGCAAATCCAACAGACCTTACTAACTCAGGTTCCTGAAATTAAACAGATGGTTGCACGTACAGGATCTGATGAAATTGGTTTAGACCCAATGGGTCTGAATGAAACCGATGTATTTTTGGAGCTTGCGCCACGGAGTGAATGGCGTTTTGCGCATAAGGATCAATTAATAGATTCTATTCGTACTGAACTGGTTAACTTTCCTGGGGTGAACTTTAATTTCACTCAACCTATCCAAATGCGGGTTTCAGAAATGCTTACCGGAAGTATCGGTGATGTTGCGATTAAGGTATTTGGGACTGACATCGATACACTTGGAAAACTAACATCTCAAATAGATGCATTAGTGAAAATGACGAAAGGGAGTATTGATGTCAAAATGTCTATGATTGAAGGAAGTCCTTTTATTAATTTAACCTTAGATAATGAACAAGCCCGCGGTTTTGGCATGAGTACAATAGAGTTTGCTCGATATCTAAAAAGCCAACTGGAAGGGGTTGTAGTTTCTGAAGTGCTGCAAGGTAAGAAGCGCACGCCAATATTGATAGCGAATAATAGAGACGGAATTAGTAGTGTTCATGAGTTACAAAATCAATTGTTGGTTATGCCTGATCATTCACTTAAACGTCTTACCGATGTCGCCAAGTTAAGCTATAAAGAAGGACCTATTTTAATCGAAAGAGAGCAAGGTGATCGCTTCTCAGTTATTACTACTAACGTAGAGGGGCGCGACATTGTTAGTTTTGTTGAAGAACTCAACGTTAAGATCTCGAATGAAATAAAGCTTCCTAGTGGATACAGTGTCAGTTTTGGCGGAGAGTTTGAAAACCAACAACGTGCTACCAATAATTTATTACTCGTAATTCCAATTGCAATAGCGTTAATCACTCTGATTTTATTCACAACTTTTGGTTCATTGGCTAAATCTGGTCTAATACTCGCTAACGTTCCATTTGCCATGATGGGCGGCATTGTGAGTTTATATTTCTCAGGTGAATACCTGTCAGTTCCTGCCTCGGTTGGCTTTATTGCGCTATTAGGTGTGGCTGTGCTTAATGGTGTTGTTATGGTGAGTTATTACGAACAGAGCAAACATTTGTTCAGTGATTTATTAGTCCGAGTAGAACAAGGCGCAGCTAGACGGTTGCGACCTATATTAATGACTGCAACTACAGCCATGTTTGGCTTAATGCCATTAGTATTTGCATCAGGTCCAGGTGCAGAGATTCAAAAACCCTTAGCCATTGTTGTCATTGGAGGATTATTGACATCAACAATCACCACACTTTATTTATTGCCCATCCTTTATTACTGGCTGGAGAAACGCCAATGATTACACAGCAATTATTAGTGCTTATTGCCCAAAACGATATCAAGGACGATATTGTGGATACTCTTATCGAACTAGATTTTTTATCAGGTTTTAGTCTCAGTAATATTTGTGGTTTTAGCCGTGAGCACAGCCATTTTAATATTAAAGAGCAGGTTGAAGGTTATCGTGAGTTTTATAAATTTGAAATTATGCATTCAGATGATAATCAAGAAAAATTGTTGAGCGCTTTGTCTACAGTTTGTCAGCATAACCCTTGTCGATACTGGATTACACCAATAGTAAATTCA
Organism: Shewanella sp. 4_MG-2023; assembly: GCF_030548015.1. Classification (NCBI taxonomy): domain Bacteria; kingdom Pseudomonadati; phylum Pseudomonadota; class Gammaproteobacteria; order Alteromonadales; family Shewanellaceae; genus Shewanella; species Shewanella sp. 4_MG-2023. Next base: position 3,456 of record NZ_JAUORL010000015.1, on the reverse strand, counting down.
GGTACGTTGTGTTAAATAATATTATCTAATTATCAATAGCTTAATTTTCTGCTTAGCCAAGAATGAGGTATTTAAATGAAGATGGACAAATATTTATTGATGCTTATTTTACTGGCTGTAAATGCAGTTTCTGCCAATGAGATAACTCAAGGTCGTAGTGGTGTAACGGCTGAGTTTATTGAGGCTACACCGTGCAGGATGAAAATCACCTTTGATAAGAGTGTAACTTTAGATTCAATAACTATTAAGGATAATGATGGTTTCCTGCTTGTATTAGATACTCAAGTGCCTGAGGGTGGCAATACCATATTTTCTTTTGAAATACCTAAGCTAACTCCTGCTGATTATCAAATCTTATGGACAGGACTGGAAGTAAATAACGTCCTAAAGCATGGAAATATTAAGTTAGCTATTCAAGATGATGACATATATCCGCGACCAGCCAAAATGAAGTTCGGAATATTACATCGAAAATGGAAACATTAGGCTTTATCAGAATCAAAGAAGTAACAGTGTGAGCTAAATATCATTATCTTCTCTCTAATTAAGAGCTGATTAAAACGTAATTTAACTTTGATAAAGCGAACGCTCAATTCAAGGTTACGATAAGGATGTTGTGGTCAATTAATATTGGCTAGGTTCTGAGCAATCATCAGCATTTAAGTTAGTATCCTGTTCACATAATAATTTTACAACGTCATTATTGCCTTTTTGCTTGGCGCGCATAACTGCGTTTCTACCTTTATTATCTACTGCATTAATATTTGCTCCTTGAGATAATAATAACTGCATGACAGCCATGTGTTGATGTTCAGCTGCATATAACAGCGCTGTAAAATGCTTTTTATCAAATAGGTTTACCTGTGCACCATGGGAGATAATTTTTTGCACCGTGTTAAGCTGATTTTTTTCTGCTGCGGCCATTACTGGCGAAAAGTCATCACTATTTGTGCCATTAACATCAGCTCCGTTATCGAGTAAAAGGTCAATCGATTCTTGATCGTTATATTCAATGGCAAGTAGCATAGGTGTCATCTTACTTACGCTGCTTTCTATTTCGGTTTCGGCCCCATGTGACAACAGTAAACTAACCATTTTGATATTACGGGTTGCAATGGCATATAAGAGTGGGGATGTGCCGCTATTATCCTGGGTGTTAATATCGGCTCCATTACTAAGCAAAATTTTCACAATTTGTAGGTGTGATCGATTGGCTGCCCAATTAAGTGCTGTATGTCCTGTTTTGTCATTTAAATTTACGCTTGCACCGTGTTCTAGCAGAGAATTAACCATTTCAATATGACCACTTAAAGCGGCTAACATTAATGCTGTTCGTCCTATTCTATCCTTGGCTCTAGCATCGGCGCTTGCTCCATTTTTTAGCAGTATATTTACGGTTTTTACATCGCCAAAAGCTGCGGCATGAAGTATTTTTTTACGTTGTTCATTTATCATTTTACGTGAGTTTACAATATATTGTGGAGCCTCAATTAGCGATGAGCTCATTTGTAATTGATTATTTTGCGACGGTATTGCATCAATCATTTTTGTCATAATTTGTGGTGGTTTTGCATATTGTTGCTTTTGTGGAAAAGCTGTGCCTCCTTGTTCTCGGTAACCAGGAAAACCAATACCTATACTATTTATTTGATTATGATCTTTTATTAATTCAGTATCTTGGGTATTGTCAGTCGATTGCTTTTTAGTTGAATACTCTTCATTAAGCTGGGAATTCCGTTGGAATTGGCACAACATCACTTTAGGCATATTTTTCTGATAATCGTGATAATCGTGATAATCGTGATAATCGTGATCGAGTGCTTTATTGCTTTGTTTGCTGGCGAAACGAGTTCCAGAGCTAATAGCTGAGCTTGAAGTTGGCATAGTCACTGGTGTTTTACCTAGTGTTGTTGATTGGATTACTGTTGCTGGTGACGTTTTTGATGTTTGAATTAGTTCGTTATTTTCATCCGCGAATGATGTAGTAACCGTAGAGGAGAAAATAATAGTCACGATAATGATGTTTATTATGATGCACATTAGCTATTCCTATTTTCTCTGTTTGTAATTAACATGGCCACCCATTGTTTGTAATTAACATGGCCACCCATTCTAGTTGGCTAAATGTTAAACACCCTACTAGGCTTTAGTTATTGCTCATTACTTGGTGATTGAAGATGGCCAGACCTAGAAAAACACTCGTGAGCTTAGAAGACACCCCTTACTATCACTGCTGTACGCGGGTGGTGCGCAAAGCATTTTTGTGTGGATTTGATAAGTCGACTGGTGATAACTATGAACATCGCCGAGAGTGGGTTGATTCGCGTATTATTGAATTGGCGACGATTTTTGCGATTGATATTTGTGCTTATGCCGTGATGAGTAATCATTTACATGTCGTGCTTAAAGTCGATGTGGATAAAGCCAAAGAATGGTCTGATATTGATGTACTTACCCAATGGCATAAATGCTTTAAAGGCACTCTGTTGACGCATAAATTTGTTAAAGCTGAAGTCCTTAATGAGTTTGAATTAAAGACGGTTAATGATTGTATTGGGCTATATCGAGAACGTTTAACCGATATTAGTTGGTTTATGCGTTCCTTGAGTGAACCCATTGCTAGAATGGCCAATAAAGAAGATAAGTGTACAGGCCGTTTTTGGGAAGGGCGGTTTAAATCTCAAGCCTTGTTAGATGATGCGGCCGTACTCGCCTGTATGGCGTATGTTGATTTGAATCCAATTCGCGCGCAAATGGCTGCAACACCTGAAACTTCAGATTACACAAGTATTCAGCGTCGCATTAATTCAGCTATAAACGGTGAGCAACCAAAAGCGTTGCTTCCCTTTGTGGGCAATGAGCGTTTAGATATGCCCAATGGTTTAATGTTTAGCGTCAAAGATTACATTGTGCTGGTTGAAGATACTGGGCGGATTATTCGTGATGATAAACGTGGCGCCATCAGCGCGAGTAGTCAGGATATTCTCAATAGATTGAATATACCAGCTGAAAACTGGTTAAAAATCACCACTGAGTTTGGCGCTTTATTCAAAGGTGCGGTGGGGGCGTTGCCTGCATTAACAGATTATTGTGAGCATTTAGACCTAAAACGACGACAAGGTGCAGCTAACTGTCAGCGCTGGTTGTGCGCTTAATACACCATTTCTTAATTTCAAATAAAAGCATTTCCCACTTGATAGATATCAAGCTTTTTTGCTGTGTTGAATTTAGTTTATGAGTGAATTTTGGTGATTAATGATGAAATATTCAGTCCTTTGGCAGGAATAATCCCATCAGTAAATGAATGTTGGTGTTGGCAACTCAAAATGAAAGGCGTTATGTTATAACTTCAAAATAATGGGTGGCTATGTATTATGTCCAAATAAAAGCATTTCCCACTTGATAGATATCAAGCTTTTTTGCTGTGTTGAATTTAGTTTATGAGTGAATTTTGGT